>CAUZMW010000007.1:0-37124 GCA_963581225.1 Gammaproteobacteria bacterium | reverse complement strand
CGGCATGTCCGAGCAGATTCAGAAAAATATTATCGCCAAAACCGCGCTCAAACGTGCGGGCCGACCCGAGGACATCGCTGCGGCCGTACTCTATCTGGTACGGGACGCGCCCTATGTCACCGGACAGATTCTGGCGGTCGATGGCGGCCGTAGCACGGGCTGGTGAGCGACAGTCAGTAAGCCCCCAGCAGGCGCTGAGCCGCCGGCGCGCCCGGATCTCGCGAGAGGTCCTGGTACGGGATTGTCGGCGCGACCAGCTTCGACTGGAACGCGACCGGCCCACACGTCCCCGTCTCGATGTACTGAAGCGCCGCCGCCAGGGAGGCTTCCGCCGGATCTCCAATCACGAACGCCAACTCATCGGCCGCATTGCAGGTCACGTTCAAACCATCGAAGTATCGTCCCTCGTCTAATGCGTTAACCGTCTCGAACGTCACCGCTCGAAGCAGGAGTGCATCGTCGCAGTACCCAAAACCGGACTGACCGACGGGCTTGCCGAAGGTCGTACTACCGACGAGCGTCACCACGGTATGAGGAAACAACGCATTGATCACGAGTTCGCTGGCGGACGCGGAGCTGCCCGTCGTGATGAAGACGACATGTAGCAGCAACGACAGCGAGCTCGGTCGTTGCCGAAAGAGCTCGAACTCGTTGAACGCGCTCTTGGCAGCGTTGAATCGGGTCTTGGACAGGACCTGGCCATTCGCGATGACACCGCCGATGAGATCGGCGAGCAGTTCCGCAGTCGAGACCAGGCCGCCACCGTTGTAACGCACGTCGACTACGAGCGCGGTCACGTTTTGTGATTCGAACTCCGCGAACGCGACATCAAGCTGATCGTTAGCCGTGGAGATAAAGGTACGAAAATCCAAGTACCCAACCTTCGCGCCGGCGACGTCGAAGATCGCCGTCGTCACTACGGGATCGATCGTGACTAACGCCTTCGCGACCAATACCTCGAAGTCGCTGCCGTCCGGATTGCGAATTAGAAACGTGCGCGTGATCCCAATCTCATTGGCGCCCAACGCCGCGGTAACGCCTTCCGCTGAGTTAATCTCGGCGATAGTACGACCGTCGATCGCGACGATTCTCTGTCCTCGTCGGAATCCAGCCAGAGCCGCGGGAGAGTCTGGGAAGAGCTGCGTCAGCCGTAGATCCGAATTCAACGGCGAATTGACAAACTTGGAGCCGAAGCCGAAGCCGACGAACTGGCCCTCGCCGAAGAACTGGTCGTCGGCCGCTGTCGTCGTAAGAAAACTGAAGCCCCGATCGAACTCGCTCGGCCGATAACGCAGAAAGCTCAACAGAATCTCTGCCGTCGGGAAGTCGTTTAGATTCAGACCGTCATATTTCTGTTGCTGTTCGGGTTCATCGTTGAAGAAATACCATTCGAACATGAAGTCGAAAATTTCCCGACGCTGTTCGGCGATAGAGCATGAGGACGTATCGTCGCTTCCGGCACTCTGGCCGCTTCCGGCACTCTGGCTGCTTCCGGCACTCTGGCCGCTTCCGGCACCACAACCGACGACGACGGTCGCTGCGAGTAGGGCCGGGATCATTCGCAGCAAACGTCGCGTCTGCACCTAACCCTCCTCGGCTATGACCAGCTCCCGCTGTCCGTCAGACGTGCGGGCCTGTAGCGGCCCGACATCGGTTAACGGTGGATTCGTGGGTGCCATTTCAAGCCAACTCTGAGCAACCGGAATACCCGTTATCGGATGGACCAAGGTGGGCGCGAGTTCCGCCAGCGGGCGTAAGACGAACGGATATTTCAGCACATCCTCATGCGGCAGCCTGAGCTCCGCGTCGACCACAGAACCGTAAAACAATAGATCGAGATCGAGGCTCCTCGGACCCGGACCCTGACCCGTTCGCGCCCGACCGGCACATCGTTCAATCTCGCTAAGAATCTTCTCGACTGCAATGGGACCCGCGCCGCTGTGTAATCGCAGCACAAGATTCAGAAAATCATCGCCATCGAAACCGACGGGCGGATTTCGATAGGTGCAGGAAAGTTCCACCACACCCATGCGCTCCTGCAGGACGTCGATCGCACTCGTCAAATTCTGCTGAGCGTCGATATTGCTGCCAACGCCGATATAGACGTCAGCCACTGTAGTCGTCCGCCGTGCGTTCGATCGTGATGCCCACGGTCTTGGCTCCTGATATCGCGCCCGGCTTACCGACCGATAACTTGAGCCAGGGGACGTCGAATTCTCGGATGATGAAGCCGGCGACGCCATCCGCGAGAGACTCGACCAGCTGAAACTCCGATTCTCCGATAAAGGCGATGACTCGCTTCGCGACATCTCGGTAGTTCAACGTCGTGCTGATGTCGTCGCCGATTGCGGCCTCACGGGCATCGGTTGCCATTTCCAGGTCGATCGTGACGGTTTGCTTGATGCGTCGCTCCCACTCCCAGATACCGATCACGGTATCGACTTCCAATTGTCGGAGGAAAATCTTGTCCATAAGGGTCCTTAAACGGAGAGCGTGAGTTCGTCCAGCGGCCAACGTGGCCGCGCCTGGATACGCGGCGGTCCGGATTTGGCTGTGCCCCGCCGGCACCACCCCGCGTACGCGATCATTACGCCATTATCGGTGCAAAACGACGGCCGGGGATAGTAGACACCGAAGCCCTGCTGCTCGCCAGCCGCTTTGAGACGGCTGCGCAATTCCGTGTTCGCGCCAACACCCCCTGCGACGACGAGCCGCTCGAGACCGGTCTCCGCCATGGCCCGCACAGACTTTTCGACGAGCGAATCAACGACCGCCGCTTGAAATGATGCGGCGATATTCGCGCGCAGCGTTCCGCTCGACTCGTCAGAGCCGGCTTGCGACGATTCTTTTTCGAGCTTGAGCCGAACGGCCGTCTTCAGACCGCTGAAGCTGAAGTCCAGCCCCCGACCACGCATCGGCCGTGGAAAGTCGTACGCCGCCGGATCGCCCACCGTGGCGAGTTCCGCGAGCGCCGGCCCACCCGGATAGGGCAGCGACAACAACCGCGCGACTTTGTCGAAGGCTTCGCCCGCGGCATCGTCCAGCGTGCTGCCGATCGTGAGATAGTCGCCCAGGCCTTGCACCTGCACGAGCAGCGTATGCCCGCCCGAGACGAGCAGCGCGAGAAACGGAAACTCCGGCGCATCCTCCTCAAGCCTGGCGACGAGCAGATGCGCCTCGAGGTGGTGAATGGGCAGCGCGGGAATGCCGAGCCCGAACGCCAGCGACGCAGCGAGAGAGCCGCCCACCATCAGGGCGCCGACGAGCCCGGGACCGGCAGTGTAGGCGATGGCATCGAGCGCTCCCAGCTCCAGGCCGGCGTCGGCGACGACCTGACGCAGCATCGGCGCCGATCTCGCGATATGGTCGCGAGAGGCAAGCTCCGGCACGACGCCGCCAAATCGGGCGTGGGTCTCGGTCTGGCTAAACAAAGCCTCGGCGAGGAGCCCGTCGGTCGAGTCATAGATTGCGATTCCGGTCTCATCGCAACTCGTCTCTATCCCCAGTACCCGCAACACCTTCCCTCGTAAAATATTTACAGGACCCCATCCTAAGGGATATTATTGACCGGTTCAGCGCCGGCGTCAGCCGGCCTCTTTGTCTGTATTAGGATCTATCGATGCCAGGCGTTCGTGTAAGAGAAAGTGAGCACTTCGATGCCGCCCTGCGGCGTTTCAAGCGCACCTGCGAGAAGGTGGGTGTGCTGACCGAGCTGCGCCGGCGCGAGTATTACGAGAAACCCACTCAGGAACGCAAGCGCAAGAAGGCCGCCGCCGTTAAACGCCACATGAAACGGCAAGCCCGGCAGGTCACCCGCCGCACACGCATGTATTGAGTACGGCCGGCGTGGTGCCACCGACTACCTCGCTCACAGAGCGTCTCCAGAACGATACCAACGCGGCACTTCGTGCCGGCGATAAAGCGCGCCTGAGTGTCCTGCGCCTGACGATGGCGGCAATCAAGCAGCGTGAAATCGACACGCGCGAGACGCTAACCGACGACGGCGTGTTGAGCCTGCTGGAGAAAATGGTGAAACAGCGGCACGACTCGATTACGCAGTTTAAACAAGGCATGCGTGATGACCTCGCCGCCAAAGAGGAGGCGGAGATCGAAGTTCTCAAGGAGTATCTGCCGGAACCACTGGACGAAACTGCAACACTCGAGCTCATCGACGACGCTATCACCGCCACCGGCGCGAATTCACCCAAAGATATGGGTCGTGTCATGGCGGAACTTAAAACCCGGGCCGCGGGCAGAATCAATATGGGAAAAGTCAGCGGGCTCGTCAAAGCCCGCCTGATCGGGCAGTAACTGCGGAACTTCTACTGAGTAGAACGCATCGCGACTTCGCGGTCACAGGCTCCGCCAGGTATTCCGGATCCTCGAGCACGATATCGACAAACGCGTGCGTACCATCGTCGCTCAAGCGGTAGCGCTCGACGACATGCTTTTCGGCGCCCAAGGGAATACCGGTCCCGGAGCCGTACGGCGACCGATGATCGGCAAAGTCCACCGTGTCGACGACCAGCGTCTCGCCTTCCCACCAACCGATCGAATGACCCTGCAGCGTGCGTTCGCCCTCGCCGGCATGCGCGCCTTCCATATAAATGATCCGCTCGGTCGCATAGAACTCATTCCTGAATTGGATGACAGCGTCGCCGATCGCCATCTCGCTCAGGTACAGATAGGACGAGAGAATGAACGGTGTCGGCCAGGTGATACATTCGCGCGTCGGGTTCAGTAGCTGGCCATAGGCCGCCTTCGCGGCGGCGCCCTTCGCTGTAAGCGATTGCGCCGACAGGAAATTCACTCTTGTCCAAACCGGTTCTTTCCACGACGTACACGGCGCCAGTCGCCAACTCCCAGTCTTGAGCTGCCCCGTCCGAGCCGTCAACGCGAACCGTGAACATCACATGCGGGTTCCGCCAGCGCACGCCGATCAGTTCAACAACGGCGCTCGTGTCGTACTCGGCAGTCGAGTGATGCGCGGATACGCCGGCCGGCCGGACAACAAGCCCTACGAGTATCGCGGCTACGAATCGCATTTCGCCCCCCTTAGGACTGAAATCGTTCTTCTTATCGGCGATTCTACCGAGTTCTAGGTGAGCTGTGACCCCTTCCGAAAGAGCAGGCATTCCGCATCTCCCGAATGCCACCGCGCTCGGCTATGATGCTAGGCCCCTTCGAAAGATTCCCTCGGACCGCGCGTGGCCTCTGAGAACAAGAATAGTGGGCGCATCCCACAGCCGTTTATAGACGATCTGATCGCGCGAGCCGACATTCTCGAAGTCGTAGGCAACCGCGTCACGCTGAAGAAAGCGGGCCGTGAATACAAAGCGTGTTGCCCGTTTCACGACGAGAAGACGCCGTCGTTTACCGTGAGTCCGACCAAAGGCTTCTACCACTGCTTCGGCTGCGGCGCGCACGGCACCGCTATCGGTTTCCTGATGAACTACGAGCAGCTCGGTTTCGTCGACGCCGTCGAGGCGCTCGCCGAGATGCTGGGCGTGGAAGTGCCGACGACGCGCGATGAGACTAGCGTTAGACGCGACGGCAGTCTCTACGACGTCCTTAAGGAGGCCGACCAGATCTTTCGCAACGCGCTGCGCCAGAACCCGGGAGCGATCGCCTACTTGAAACGCCGCGGTATCGACGGCGCGACCGCCGGCCGCTACGCGATGGGTTTCGCACCCGACGCCTGGGATACGGTATTGAAAGCGTTAGGAACGAACGAGACACGGATCTCGCAGTTACGCGAGGCGGGGCTCGTGATCCGCAACGAGCAGGGTCGCGAGTACGACCGCTTTCGTAACCGAGTCATGTTCCCGATACGCGATCCGCGCGGCCGGATCATCGGCTTCGGCGGCAGGGTCATGGGGGATGGCGAACCGAAGTACTTGAACTCCCCGGAGACGCCGGTCTTTCATAAGGGCCGTTCACTATACGGCCTCTACGAAGCCCGCCAGGTCCAAGGGCGGCCGGAGGAGATTCTGGTCGTCGAGGGCTACCTAGACGTTGCCAGCCTGAGCCAACACGGCATCGAGCCTTCTGTCGCGACGCTCGGCACCGCGACGACCGCGGAGCACATACGCCGGCTGACGCGGCTCACTGATCGGGTCATCTTCTGCTTCGACGGCGACAAAGCCGGCCGCAAGGCGGCCTGGCGCGCGCTCGAAACCGCGCTGCCGCACGCCGGTGGCGCGGTTGAACTGAAGTTCCTGTTACTTCCCGACGGCCAGGATCCCGATTCGCTCGTTCGGGAGCGCGGGACCGAGTCGTTCCGGGCGCTATTACCGAGCGCCAGGCAGTTATCCGAATTTATGCTCGAGGAGCTGCAGAGCAAGGTCGACCTCGATAGTGCCGACGGCCGTTCCCGGCTAACGGCCCTGGTCGGCCCGTTACTGGAGCGCCTGCCGATGGGCGTCTACCGTGAGCTGCTACTCGAACGGCTCGGCGGACTCGTGAGTCTCGCCCCGGATCGACTCGAGATGCTACTCGCGGCGCCGAGCCCGGGGCCGACCACAGCGGCCGCAGTCGAACCGTCGGCACAGCGCAGTCCGCTGGTTAGAAAGGCCATCACCCTCATATTGCACCACCCGGCGGCAGCGCTTGAGCTCGGAGAAATCGCCGATTTACATTATGTAAAATTACCTGGCGTGGAATTATTGCAGCGCCTCCTTGAAGTCGTGCGGGACAATCCCCAGATTAACGCTGCCGGACTGGAGGAACGGTTCCGGCACGACGCCGATGGCCGCTTCCTGAGTCGCTTGTCCGGTCAGCCACCGCTGGACGACGAGGACGCGGCGCCACAGGTTCTCAGGGACAACGTAGCGCGCCTGGTCGAGCGAGGCCTGAAGGACCGGTTGCACACCCTGACACGCCGTGGCGGCGAACTGAACGATGCGCAGCGAGCTGAAATGGCGGCAATCGGCGACCGCCTCAGAAGCGGCCAGGACGCACGAAGCGCCGGTTGAGGGCCGCCACACAAGCTTCTATGTCTGGCGGTAGACCGTCTATTCAGATAAAATTGATTGTTTGCATCGCGCCATCATAACCAGTAAGGAAGTCGGGACATATGGACAGATCTGCGCAGGCCCAACCCAAACCTGAACATCATGAAGACGAGCGTCAATCTCAGCTAAAGATCCTCATAGCCAAAGGCAAGGAGCAGGGTTATCTGACGTATGGCGAGGTCAATGACCACCTGCCGAGCGACATTGTCGATCCCGAGCAGATTGAAGACATCGTCAACATGATTAACGACATGGGCATCACGGTCCATGAGAAAGCGCCGGATGCCGAATCGTTGCTCCTTTCCGACACCGCCGTATCCGCCGTCGACGATGTGGGAGAAGAGGCCGTGGCCGCACTCGCAACGGTCGATAGCGAGTTCGGCCGCACGACCGACCCCGTCCGTATGTATATGCGCGAGATGGGCACGGTTGAGTTGCTGACTCGGGAAGGCGAGATTCGTATCGCCAAGCGAATAGAAGAAGGCCTCAACCAGACTCGCGCGGCACTCGTTCAGTTTCCCCCCACGATCGGCCTGCTTCTCGATAGCTATGAACTCGTCACCGCGGGCGAGGCGCGCCTGCAGGATGTGCTCGTGAAACTCATCGATCCCAACGAGGGCATCGCTGATCCCAATGCGAGATCCGCGGCGGACGACGACTCGGACGATACGCCGGCCGACACGGGCCCTGATCCGGCCGAGGTCATCCGACGCATGAAAAAGATGAAGCGTTACTACAAGCGCTTCATGGACGGCCTGCAGAAGCACGGCATCAGCCACGCATCGACGCAAAAATATCTCAAGCTCCAGGTCAATGAACTCATGGAGATCAAACTCGCGCCCAAGCTATTCGACCTCATGGTGGCGCAACTCAGAGACACCGTTAACAGCATCAGGGGTCAGGAGCGGCAAGTCATGGCATTGTGCGTGACGTCAGCAAGAATGCCGCGCAAGGATTTTATTTCGAGCTTCCCCACTAACGAAACCAACCTGAACTGGATCGACAAGCATATTCGGGCGAAGCGCAAACATTCCTCGCAACTCACCAAGCTTAAAGACGATATCTTGCGCTGTCAGAAACGCCTCAAGAGAATGGAGACCGGGACGTTTCTCTCCATCGCAGAGATCAAGGACATCAATCGGGAAATCTCGATGGGCAAGGCCCAGGCGCGGCGCGCCAAGAAGGAAATGGTGGAAGCCAATCTGCGCCTCGTTATTTCGATCGCCAAGAAGTACACGAACCGCGGCCTGCAGTTTCTCGACCTGATACAAGAGGGCAACATCGGCCTGATGAAAGCTGTCGATAAATTCGAGTATCGGCGTGGTTATAAATTTTCGACCTATGCCACTTGGTGGATCCGTCAGGCGATCACACGATCGATTGCTGATCAGGCACGAACGATTCGCATCCCGGTGCACATGATCGAAACGATCAATAAGCTCAATCGAATTTCTCGCCAGATGCTCCAGGAGATGGGCCGCGAGCCGACCCCCGACGAGTTGGCCGAGCGCATGGAGATGCCGGAGGACAAAGTTCGAAAAGTGCTGAAAATAGCGAAAGAGCCAATCTCGATGGAGACGCCCATCGGCGACGACGAGGACTCGCATCTCGGCGACTTCATCGAGGATGCAGAGGTCTGTTCTCCCGTGGACTCGGCGACGACCGAGGGGCTCAAAGAGACCACGCACGCGGTGTTGGCCGGCCTAACACCTCGCGAAGCAAAGGTATTACGGATGCGCTTCGGCATCGACATGAATACCGACCACACCCTTGAGGAAGTCGGTAAGCAATTCGACGTCACCCGCGAGCGTATTCGGCAGATCGAAGCCAAGGCGTTGCGCAAGCTGCGTCATCCATCACGCTCCGATCAGTTGCGCAGCTTCCTGCTCGAAGACTAGTCTCGCGATCTCACGTCACTCGATCTGTCCGTGGCGTGGCGTCGGGAAACAGTTCGTTACACGGAACGGACATTCCCGTATCCGTGACTAGCCGGCAATGCATACGCCGCAACCCGCGCGGCTCGTCCACGCCGCAAGAGTGCGCGATGATCCCGATCTCTTTGACCATTCGCTGAGCGTAGTGGCTCACGCGGACGGCTTTGCTGGTGGGGTCCAAGCCTCGCTGCAAGCGCTTGTTGTGCGTCGTGACTCCGGTCGGACAGGTATTGCGGTTGCACTGTAGAGACTGAATACAGCCGAGTGCGAACATGAAGCCGCGTGCCGAGACGACGAAGTCCGTGCCGGTGCAAAACGCCCACGCGGCCTCGGCCGGCGTTATCATCTTGCCGCTCGCGATCACACGAATGCGCTCTCGTAGGCCATGCTCTCTTAGCTTGTCTACCACCAGGGGGAGGCTCTCACGGATCGGCAGGCCGACGTTGTCCATGAGCGCCATCGGCGCGGCCCCCGTTCCGCCATCGCCGCTGTCGACCGTAATAAAATCCGGCGCGCTCTCGATACCCCGTCGCCAGACCTCATCGAAGAGGTCGTCCAGCCAACCATAAGCGCCGATAACGGTTTTAAAACCAGTCGGCTTACCGGTTGCGAGGCGAATACGCTCGATAAGATCGAGTAACGCTGCGGCACTGTCAACTTCAGGATGGCGATTTGGGCTTAACGAGTCTTCACCGGCCGGAATGCCGCGGATGGCAGCGATCTCGTCGGTGACTTTGCAGCCCGGCAAAATCCCGCCTTTCCCGGGCTTGGCACCCTGGCTGAGCTTGAGTTCGAACATTCTGACTTCGTCATGCGCAGCGACTTCGGCCAGTTTCTCATCCGAGAGCCAGCCATCTTCATCGCGCACACCGTACTTGGCTGTACCAATCTGAAACACGATGTCCGCGCCGCCCGCCAGATGATGGAGTGAGAGGCCACCCTCGCCCGTATTCATCCATATGCGCGCATCACGGGCCCCTGCCGACAGTGCCAGAACCGCAGGCCTGGAAATCGCGCCGAAGCTCATTCCAGAAATGTTGAATATCGCCGACGTGGAATAGGGCCGGGGGCACTGCGGCCCGATCGTAACGGACCGCGGCTCCGCCACATCGCGCTCGAGGACCGGGTAGGGGCAGTTCACAAAGATCGGCGTTCCCACCGGACGGAGGTCCCGTGTCGAACCGAAGGCGATGGTGCCATCGGTCCCTTTGCAGGCGCCATCGACCCAACGCCGCTCGGCGCGATTGAAGGGCAACTCCTCGCGATCCATAGCGAAGAAGTACTGACGAAAGAACTCACCAAGGTGCTCGAATAAATAGCGGAAACGCCCGATGACGGGAAAGTTCCGACGCACCGCATTCGTCGTCTGCGTGACGTCCCGGACGAAGAGGATCGCCACAACCAGGACCAAGACCCCGATCGCGAAAATGAATAGATAGGCCAGAAAGCCGATGACCTGAATTGTTTGATCGAGCATGTTTGCGGCACACCTCTTTGGAGTCGTTCGTACAGACTACCCCTCCATCAGGACCGTGCACAGGGGAAAAAGATTACCGCGTCCGCATAAGCGACGGTGGTAACATAGCTCCGCCTGGGCCCGTAGCTCAGTTGGTTAGAGCAGGGGACTCATCGAGAATGGTGCCTTCGCACCGAAAGGCGCGAAGTGGACGGGATGAATTCAGGGAACCCCGTAGCAGGTAACTGCCGGCAACCCTGAGCCAAGCCGACGGTACACCGTCGGAAGGTGCAGAGACTACCTGAGAGCTCGAGTGCTCTTAATAACAGGCTAGAGCGTCCCGCACCCTAACAAGGCAACTTGAGGGTGAAGAGATAGTCCGCTCCCGCCGGAAACGACGGGGTAAAGCGAATCCCTTGGTCGTAGGTTCGAGTCCTACCGGGCCCACCAGGCACTTCTCCGCAACTTCAGGCGCACGGTCGCGACATGAGCACAATGACAGAGTCCGAATGACGATCACGCAGCGCTTTCTGCTGGGCTCCGCGGCGCTCGCTCTGTTACTCGCGACCCTGCTCGGCGCGTATGGGACGCACGGCCTGCGAGACTCGCTGAGCGCAGCCGCCTGGGATTCCTACGCAACCGCAGTTCAATATCAGTTCTATCACGGCCTCGGACTGATCGGAACGACTCTTGTCGCTCAGCGGTATCCCGCGTCGAAGCTGATCGCGTTGGCCGGCTGGCTGTTACTGACCGGCATGGTTCTGTTCTGCGGGAGTATTTACGCGACGACGTTTGGCGCCCCGGCGGGCGTCGGTTCGATGGCGCCGATCGGAGGCCTCGCGTTCATGCTGGGCTGGCTATCGCTCGGCGTCGGAGTCGCCACGATTCGCTAAACCGCCTCGGCAGATTCGCTCGCAGAGTTCGGGGAAGCTGATACCGACCGCGGCGGCCGATTTCGGCAACAAGCTACCGGCAGTCAGGCCCGGCAACGTATTGGCCTCGAGACACCACAAGCCGCCGTCGGGGTCCATGCGAAAGTCCACTCGGCTGTAGCTTGCGAGCTTGAGTGCTCGATGGGCAGTGAGCCCAAGCTCGCGGACACGCTCCGCGTCGCGCTCGCTGAGACCGGCTGGAAAGATTTCCTGCGCGGCGCCGGACTGATACTTAGCCGTATAGTCAAAGATATCGCCCGTCTCGGGGATGATCTCGCCGACCGCCAGCGCGACGTCATCAAGAATACCGACGGTCAACTCACGCCCGGGAATGTATTGTTCCACCATGACTTGGCCGCCGAAGCCAGCCGCGAGATCGATTGCGCCATCGAGGCGCGATCGATCGGAAACAAGGCTGAGCCCCACCGTCGAGCCCTGCCCGTTCGGTTTGACGATGACGGGAAACCCGATCTGTTGATCGACCTCCTCCGACGTCACCGGCGTCATCAACCAACGCGGCGTCGGCACTCCGGCCGCGAGAAACAAGCGCTTGGCGACATCCTTGTCCATGGCGAGTGCGCTACCCAAAGCGCCACTGCCCGTATAGGGAATGCCGGCAAGCTCCAACAGCCCCTGGGTGGTGCCATCCTCGCCGATGCCGCCATGCATCGCGAGAAACATCAAGTCGAGATCCTCGAGCCCGGCGCTGGCAACAATGGCAGGCAATTGCGGCTCGTGCGCTTTCGCTTCTACCGGCGGCAGCCGATCGATGCGCTCGCTCAGTACCTGATGCTCGTGCTCTGGTAGCAACACGCCCCGACTGGCCTCGACTGCGACGACCTCATGCCCTGCTTTTCTCAGGGCACCGATAACCTGTGAGCCGCTGGCCACTGAGACGTCGCGCTCGGTGCTGGTTCCGCCGAATAGCACGGCAATCTTCACGAATACCTCCGCTGCTTCGATGGCGAGGGATTGTACTCGAAGCGACGCAGCTGGCCAGCGCTAACGTGAGCGCCACCAAAACCGGCGGAAGCTTCGAGTTTCTTCTCGAGACACGCTCCGGAACGTCGCTACACTGCAGCGGTGAGTACGCGTCGACGATGAGCATGTCCGAAGTTCCAAAACATTATATCGCGCTGGCGATAGCAATCGCCGCGGAATCGGTCTTTTCGCAAAAGCTGCAGCTGCCGGACGCCAACTCGATCGAACAAGTCGTGGTGACAGGCTCCTACGTGGGGCGCCCGAGCCAGGCCGATGCGATCGCGCCGCTCAACGTCATCGGTCACGAGGACTTCGCTGCATTGGGCGTAAACGAGATCAGCGACGTCGTCGACAGACTGCCATTCAATACCGGGTCGCAGAATAACCCGGACGCGTTTACGCAAAACTTGAGTACCGGCACGACTAACGTGAATCTGCGCGGACTCGGCATCGGCGCGACCTTAATACTCATCAACGGCCGCCGCCAGACACCCAGTGCGATCACAACCGATCGCGGTGACAGTTTCGTCGACATGTCGTCGCTGCCGCCACTGATCGTGATCGACCGGTTGGAGATTCTCAAAGACGGCGCAACAGCGACGAGAATCTTCTCTTACGACGCCCTGGATCCACAAGTCGACCTCATCATTGGAGCAGGCCGGCGTAACTTCTCTAATTTCGCGACGTCGGTACCAGCATTGCGCGGCAATCTGTAGGTGAATTGGCGCAGGGGATCTCACGGCGTGAATTTTTTTCTGATCTATATTGGCTCCTACCTGGACGATGAGACTCAGGCAGACCGCGACTCGCAGCCGTTGACTCGTATTGAGGACTACCTGACTGTCAACGCGCAGTACAGTCTGCGGACAGCGACCAACGGCAGCTACGACTCCAAGGTCCACGACCCCCGCGGGCGGCTGCTGTACGCTTACGCCAGATTTGCGTTCTAGGAATTTACGCAGGCACTTGCGCGCCGCGCGAAAGGTCGGCACATTGATGCGCTTTTGCTGCGAAAATACCCGTCTATGGCACTCAATCCCTATCAGCTGGCGCGGGCCAGCTGTGCCGCCTGCCTGCTCGGCCTGTTGGCGCTCCCTGCAACCGCGGAGTTGCTACAGCCAGGCGATCTCAAGCTGCGTCACGATATTCAGATGCTCGCCGATGCCGGCATCATCGATGCACCGATTACCGGCTGGCCGTTGTTTCTCGCGGGGATCAACGTCGGCGGAGCCCGTATCGAAGCGCTCGATCCCGCCTCGACCGGCGCGCTACAGCGAATATTTCCGTCCCGCGAACCGCACACGCGACCCAGGCTGGACTTCGGCATCGGCGGAATCAGCGAGCCGGAACGGCTCAGGGGATACCAGAACGTTCCGCGAGAATCCGGCGAGGTCAGCGCGAGACTGGCGTGGGAGAGCGGCCGCTATGCCGGCGATCTAAAGGCAACTTACGTATCCGATCCGGTCGACGGCAAAGAGTGGCGCGCCGATGGGTCCTATCTGGGAGTCGCTCTCGGCAACTGGTTTCTCTCGGCCAGCGCGACGGACCGTTGGTGGGGCCCCGGGCGGGACGGCAGCATGATCCTGTCGAATAACGCGCGGCCGATGCCGGCGATTACATTGCCGCGACGGGAGGCACGTCCGCCGGGAGTCAGGTGGCTGCGCTGGGTCGTACCCTGGACAACCCAGGTCATCTTCGGCCAGATGGAACACGACCGTCATGTACCCGACACACAATTTTTCGGTTGGCGCGTCGGCTTCAAGCCGCTTCCAAACCTGGAGATCGGCTTATCGAGGACGGCTCAGTGGTGCGGCGAAGACGAACAGAACGGTTTACCGAGCGGCCACCTGGCGCAGATCGGACTCGAGACCTGGAACGCCTGGGGCGAGGATGGCGCGAGCTACCGCGTTCACGCCGAGGACAACGAGCCCACCTGCAGCGCGATCACCGACAGCGATCCCAACTTTGGCTGCGCCTACAACCATCACATCTATGAAGACGGTTATCGCTATCGCGGCAGAGTCGTCGGGCACTCGGCGGATGGTGACAGCGTCGTCGTTTCTCTCGGCGGGCTGCTGTTTACGGCTCAAGGCTACTCGCGGCAATTGCTGGCGCGGCGCGCGGAAATCAATCGTAGCAACGACGCCCGACACTCGCTCTCGCCGGTTCAACGGGACATTTTCACCCTCGAGCTAAGCCATACCCGCGTTTTTCTAGCAGGTGATCTAATGCTTGGACTTGGAACGGAGTACGGCGAGGTAACGGCCACCGGTAAAGACATCGACGAGACGCGGGCATTCGTTCAATGGATATGGAAACTCGGTGTCAGCAACTAATCACAGCTCGGCTGCGAAGGCGATTCTTTACGCGTTTCTCGCCAATTTCGCGATTGCCTTAGCCAAAACCTGGGCGGCGCTGCTGACCGGTTCTGGCAGCATGCTCGCCGAAGCGATCCACTCCTACGCGGACGCCGGGAATCAGGTTCTGTTGTTCTTCGGTATGCGCCGCGCGTTGCGACCCGCGGATCGTGAACATCCCTTAGGCTACGGCAAACTGGCCTATATATGGGCATTCGTTGTCGCGCTGCTATTGTTCAGCGTTGGCGGCTTATTTTCAATCTACGAGGGCATACACAAGCTCACGCATCCGGAACCGCTGACTTCGGCGTGGGTGGGACTCTTGATACTGGCCGGCGCGGTCGTGCTCGAGGGCTTGAGCCTGCTCGGCTGCCTGCGGGAAATTGGCAAGGTCCGCGGAACCAAGTCCCTTCGCAACTGGCTGACGCATACCCGTAGCGCGGAGCTCGTCGTAATTCTTGGCGAGGACGTCGCCGCAATCATCGGCCTCGTGCTGGCATTCTGTTTCCTTGGCTTGTCGGCAATCACCGGCGACCCGGTCTTCGATGCGATGGGGTCGGTTGCCATCGGCATCGTACTTGTGACGGTCTCGGCATTCGTCGCGGCGCGGATTCACTCGCTACTCGTCGGTCGATCGGCCGAGCCGGAACTCGTCGCCCTGATAGACGAGATAATTGCTGCTGACCCCGCGATCGAGGGGCTGCTGAACACGATCACGCTGCAGTTCGGCCCCAATGTCATGTTGGCCGCGAAGCTGCGTTTTATGCCTGACCTGACGATCGCGGAAGCGGTCGCGCGAATCAACATGCTCGAGGTTCGAATCAAGGAACGCGCGCCGGCCGTACGATGGTGTTTTATCGAACCGGACGTAACCGATTAAACGACGCGCGTCGCCCGTTACTCGCTGCTCTGCCACCGCGCGAGACCGGTGCGGTTAGTAACGCTTGTGCCTGCGATCGCCGCGTCGGGTGTAGCCACGAGGATATGCGGAGGGTGCTTACGCATACGAGCTCGCTCATTCTGCGGCGTATCGCCCGTACGTACCGCTGCCCGAATCGGCGCATCGGCCTGGCCGCTTGCAAGAAGCTCATCGCGAATCCCGGCCAGCGGCACCTGCAGATTCTTGTGAATGTCGTTCGACAGCGCTTTTAATGGAGATACGTAGAGAACCTGAGTCTCGTCAGGTAGCTCCATAGCCAGCGACTGCCGGACGAGATCGTCGATGACGCTCAGAAATGCCGCGAGCGTCTTACCGGAACCCGTAGGCGCCGTTATCAGAGTATGCGACCCGCCTCTAATCGCCGGCCAGGCGCGCGCCTGTACCGGCGTGGCCGCCGCGAAGTCCTGCTGGAACCAGCGCGAGACCGCGGGGTGAAAGCTTTCGGGAGGCATGGGGTTAGGATACGGGATTCGTCTGTGTGTGGTCACTCAATTCTAGCGCTACTCGGGGTGACGCCCACCGTATAATCACGCCTGCCTCGCGAGGTGGAATACAACATGAGAATGACCGCGAAAGAATTTCTGGCTCGGCCCCATAAAGCCATTACGCTGCTCGGCATGTCGGGAGTCGGCAAGACCACGCTCGCGTACAGCCTGCCTGCATCGAAGTGGTTTCATTATTCCGGCGACTACCGCATCGGCACCAAATATCTCGTGGAACCGATTCTGGACAACATCAAGCGGCAGGCGATGCAAGTCGATTTCCTCCGCGATCTATTACGTAGCGACTCAATCTACATCGCCAGCAACATCACCGTGCACAACCTGGCGCCGGTCGCTAGTTTTCTCGGCAAGATCGGGCGTCCGGATTTAGGCGGCCTCCCAGTCGCGGAATTTATAAAACGTCAGCGGCTTCATCGTGAGGCGGAGATCGGTGCGATGCGCGATGTCGCGCAGTTTATCGAGAAGGCTCAACAGATCTACGGCTATGAGCATTTCGTCAACGACGCGGGCGGCAGCATCTGCGAACTCGATGATGAGGAAACGACGAACGTCCTCGCCGAACACACGCTGATCTTGTATCTGAAGCCTGACGAGGCGATGAGGCAGACACTGATCGAACGGGCCGACACGGCGCCAAAACCGATGTACTACAAGGAAGACTTCCTGATCCCGCAACTCGAGGAGTACGTCTCGTCTGCCGGTCTGGCTAGTCCCGACGCGATTGTGCCGGATGAGTTTGCCCGCTGGGTGTTCCCACGACTGTTAGAGCACCGGCGCCCGGCCTACGAAGCCTACGCCGACGCGCACGGTTGCACGATCGACGCGCGCAAGGCGGAAGACGTCACGAGCGAGGAGGACTTTCTCGCACTCGTGACCAGCGTTCTGGACTAAGCGCCGGAGCGGACGGCCGGCAAAAAGCTAGCGGTAGATCGCGGCGGCACTGAATGCGGTGACCCATGCCAGGGCAATAACGGCGACGGCTACGATCGCGATGCGCTGCTGCGCCTTCTCCCCTGTCGGCAACGCGCGGGATGCGAGCCAGACGCCTAAGCCGAATCCCGACAGAAACCCGGTCAGATGGGCCATGACATCGACATTGTCACTGCCGGTTCCGGCCCCGGTACCGGTAAAAGCCAGAAGACAGATGGCTGCCGTCACGGGTGCGATGCGGACCTTCCACGGCGTATTGCGTAGGAAGCCGCGTCGCCAGGTGTAGGCGGACAGCAGCCCCAACGCGGCGAAGACCGATGTCGATGCGCCGATTGCGAGGTGGCTCGCCGGTTGAATCCAGGCATTGACTGCATTACCGATCGCCCCGCCGGCCAGAATCGCGGCCCAGCCCAATCCTGAGCCGAGATACCGTCCGACATAGAGGCCGAAGAAGCTGCCGAACGCGATGTTCGACGCGAGATGACTCAGCCCCGTGTGCAATGTCAGCGCGGTCACGGCCCGCCACCACTCGCCGGCCATGACCCGTCCTGCGTCAAGCCGGCCTGCCGCCAGCCAGTCCAGACCCAATGCGCCCTGCCGCGCCATAATGGCGACGACCAGGAGTAACCCTCCGAATGCGAGCACGCCGGTCCACCCGGTGCTCAACTCCGGGATGGTCTGAGGCCCGACGCGTGGCGCCAGGCGCTCGTTGTCGTAAGCGGCGAGTTCTGTACCGGCCCGTGGCGCGTGATCGGCCGCTACGCTCAACAGCCACTTGCCGTCCAAGCGCGTCAGGCTGTGCTCGATCTCGAGCGCGGTCAAAACCAGCACAGCCTCCGCCGAGCGGCGCTGATCGGCTGTCTCGTAGACAACTACCCAGGTCGTTGAACTAGCTGGCATCGTAAGAATCTATGGAGCAAAAGCAGCGGAGACTATATTGTGAGGGTATCGCGGTTGGCATCATAGGCAATGGAACACACCATCATGGTCAAAGAATACTGGGATCGTATCGAGACTGCGCTCGGAACCCTGACGATCACCGTCGACGACGACGGCCGCGTGACTGGTCTGATATTCGGCGCGAGCGTAATCGACAGCGAACGTTCACAGCGGCACTGCCGTCCGGTCCGTGATCAGTTGCTCGAATACTTCGCGCGTACCCGGACGCGCTTCGACCTGGCCCTTAATCCTGCCGGTACGATATTTCAGCGGCGTGTCTGGAAAGGCCTGACCGAGATTCCCTACGGTGAGGTCTGCGGCTATGGCGACCTGGCGAGACGCATCGGCAAAACCGGCGCGGCTCGAGCCGTCGGCCAGGCAAATGGCGCCAATCCGATACCCATCATCATCCCCTGCCATCGTGTTATCTCAGCAGACGGCTCGATCGGCGGCTTCTCAAGCGACTTAGCCCTCAAGCGCCGGCTACTCGCCCTGGAACGTATCGAACTCGCGGCCTAAGGTCTCGGCGTGGATCACGGGCTGCGCTGTTACCGATGCGGTCATTCGGTGGCCGACCTGTTACTCCCGCTGTCGCGCCGTGACGAGTGCCCGCAGTGCACGATCGAGCTACACGTATGCCGAATGTGTCAGTACTACGACCCCGGAGTGCCGGACGCTTGTACTGAAGACGACGCTCTCCAGGTAACAGACAAAGCACGCGCTAACTTCTGCGACTACTTTAAGCCGAGTAACGACGTCTACTCGCCTGTCGAGCTCGATGCCGAGCTTGCGGCGCGGGCGAGCCTGGGTGCTTTGTTCGGCGCCGGCACAGCGCCGGACGCGTCGGCAAGCGCCGAACCAGAGGACTCAATCGCGTCGGCCGCCGACGCGTTATTCAAAAAGTAACCGTCTACATATACGAGGACGGTCTACCTAACTCACGGACCCTGTTGAACTGTCTAGGTAGTTAGGTAGACCGTCCCCGTATTTGCACCGTATTTGCAGTGAAAGACTTGACAAGCGCGTCACCGCATTCACACTTGCCGCACTACCCTCTCAGCGGTGACACACGATGCGATTTCTGACAATCACCGCAGCGATCTCGCTGACGTTGCTCTTCGCTGCTTGTTCCAGCCAACCGCCCCAGACTGCGGCAGCCGCGCCGATCACGTCGGAACCGTATCAAGAGGGTACGATTCTGTCCGAGGCCGAAATATTCTTCGGCCGTGGCGCGCAAGGTGTCGCAGATGTACTCAACAAGGCGTTCTACGACAACGGCCCACCCGACGCCTACATCAAGGGCGAGGAAGTCTCTGCCGCCCTGGGCATCGGCTTGCGTTACGGTCACGGCGACGTCTATCTCAGCGATGGCACCACAAGTAAAGTGTATTGGCGCGGATCCTCGTTGGGCCTGGATGTCGGTGGCAACGCCTCGAAGGTCTTCATTCTGATTTACGATCTACCCACCATGGACGCATTGTACGAACGCTACGGTGGCGTGGAAGGCAGCCTCTACTTCGTCGGCGGCGTCGGCGTGAATTACAACCAGCGCGGCGAAGTAACACTCGCCCCGGTCAGATTCGGCGTCGGCTGGCGCCAGGGTATTAACATAGGCTACCTGCAACTGTCGCCCGAGAGTACCTGGATACCGTTCTAGGCGTCGATCAAACCCTCTAGCGGTGCGATGCTCGCGCTCGCGGGGAATACCTCGCGGCTTAGCTGCGCGCTGTCGGCACCGAGGTGCTCAATCAAGACTCCCTTGAATACCGCGCGCATATCGGTTGTCGGTTTAAGATCTCGGCCCTCATAAAGATCCCGCTCTGCCAGTCCCGGCCAGTCGGCGAACACCCGGCCGCCGCGTACGGCGCCGCCGGCAATAAAAGCGCAGCCGGCCGTGCCATGATCCGTCCCGCGCGTCCCGTTGACCGCCACGGTTCGGCCGAACTCGGAAGCGACCACGACGACCGTATTTTGCCAGTAGCGGCCGAGTTCCTGCTTGAGCGCCGCCAGACCCGCGTCCAGACCGCCGAGACGGCTCGCCAGAATGCCCTGGCCGGCGCCTTGATTCGCATGAGTGTCCCAGCCACCGGTATCGAGAACCGCAATTCTCGGCCCGTCGGGCGCCGACAGGAAACGGCCGGCCGCCCGGATCACGGGCCCTAGCTGACCTTGAGCGCCGCCCGCCCGTGCGTTGCCGCGGCCTCCCATCTCTCCTGCGATCGCACGCGCCTCGAGCGCCTCTTCAAGCCGGCCGGCCAGGTGCGGATCCTGCGCGTAAAGTTCGGCTAGACGGGCGAGCGTGTCGTCATCGGCTTCTCGCAAACGCGACGGTGCCCAGCTCGTGACAGACGCATCGCCACGCAGTACCAACGGAATATTCTGACTCAGCGCGATTGCGCCGTAGGTCCCCGCACTCGATCCGACCGCTCGATTCAGCCAGCCATCACGCGAACCACCGGGCGCGTCGGAGCCGTTCTCCAGCACGTTCTGGCCGTCAAAGTGAGACCGCTCTCGATACGGCGTCGCAACAGCATGCACGACCGCGAGATCGCCAGCCTGATAGAACTCGTGCATGGTTTTGAGCGACGGATGCAACCCGAACAGGCCGTCCAACTTCAACAATCCGTTCGTCTGCCCGGGTGAGTCCACAGCCAGGCTGCCTCTAACGCCACGATAGCGTGGTTCACCATAGGGGATCGCCGCGGCAAGCCCATCCATGCCGCCACGGAGGATAACCAGCACGAGGCGAGCGTCCGCTGCCTCCTGCGCGAGGGTCAGCCCGGGGAAGCCCGCGAGCATCGCGAGCTGCGTGGAACCGGCTAGAAACTGTCTTCGGTTCGTCATCACTATCTCCTCTGAAACTCGGGGCTAGCCAGTAATAACGTCAAGCCCTGAGCCGCGCTCTCGGCTCTAGAGACAGCGGTACGTGTGTGATCATCAAAGACCGGGCCGAGAATCGCTTCGCCAAGTTCTACGGGTCTCGCACGATCGCTGATCTGCCGGCCGGCGATGGCGGCCCACTCGATGCGCTTGAGCAACGCATCGCCCCCATCCCAATGCACCATCGTATCGGGCCAGCCCGCAGGCGAGCCCGGCGTGTAGGGTCGTTGCCCCAGGAGACCCAGGAAGCCAAACATCCGCTCGGGGTTATCGGGCTGCTGATTGAACGCCCGATAGGTCGAGACCAGAAAATCCTGAGGCGTCTTGTACTTCGCCAGAGGCTCTACCCAGGCCACGTGCGCGCTGACGAGCGCCTCGTAAACGGTGTTGAGCTCGCCATCATGATCCAAGTACGCCCGTGCAAGCCCGTCAACCAACTCTCTCGGTGGTTCATCGGCAACGAAGTGTCGCGCGAGTTTCTGCGCAAGAAAATTCGCGGTAGCGGGATGCATGGCGAGATCCGCCAGTACGGCTTCACCCTCCGCGACGCCGTCCTCTCGGTAACGATTATCCAGAATGGTTTTGGCGCCTGGTTCATGGCTGCTGGAGCGGAAGAAGAACTCTCCAGTAGTCGAATCCGTATCCCGGCCCTGACCGCCACCGACCGACCAACCCGTGAGCACTTTGGCGAACGTCGTCACATCTTCCTGGCTGTAGCCGCCGTCGACACCTAACGTGTGCAGCTCCAGAATCTCTCGGGCGAGATTCTCGTTAAGACCGAGATCCCTGCCGCGTTTGTCAGCGGCCCGCGCCGCCCGCGAATTCGGCCCCATCGATGCCTGATTGTCGAGGTAGAGAATCATCGTGGGATGTTGCTCGACTGCCATCAGCATATCGACGAAGCGTCCCGTGACGTGAGGCCGGATCGCCTCATCTTCGAAGATACCGGCCAACGGCGTGACGGCCTGTTTATCGGCGGAAACTGCGAAATGGTTCGTCCAGAAATGGACCAGCCGCTCCCGAAATGGCGCGGCGGTTACCGTCGCGAGTTCATACCGGCGGGTAACCTGGGCCTGATATTGTGAGCGGATGAAACTACGATACGCCTGCTGAGCGGCTTCGCCGAGTTCTTCGCTGTCGTTGCGGCGAGCCTCCCTGCTGACGCGTTGCAGGCGTTGAGATTCGCGCAGAATTTCTGCGGAACCCTGGGACTCGTCAGCCGCCGCATTGGTGTCCGAGCCAAGCTGCGCAAGCAACCAGCCTTCATGGTCTGCGCCGATTTCCGCCAACTCTCCCGGTCGGGCACCTAACCCGAAACGATTAGCCGCTATAGCGGCTTGGACTGTAACCATAGTTTCCTCGCCGTGATCACTCCGCGCGCCTACTAATATTACGCTCGAGAGGGCAATCGGTTGACGCGATAGACCGCAGAAGCCAGCAACCGCGATGATAGCCTGTGGTTAGATCGTGCCAATAGGTGTCTCTAGATCTGCCATCTGTACCGCAACCGCTATTACAGATCGTCCCAAGTTGCCGTACATGGGCGCGAATTACGGTGATTTACGTCACATCTGCCGGACTCCCGCCGGCTGCAGGCATGGATCGTCTCTCGAGCTGAGAGACGCCCGACGACAGCCTACGCGGACGGACGTGCAGACTGGAGCTTGGACGCGCTAGCGGAAGCGGGCCTGCACGGATGCGAGCGCGTCGGCACCCGGACAGAGGGTCTCCAAGTCCAAGCTGCCGAGCGGCGTGGTCGTCGTATTATTAATTCTGTGCATATCCGGCTCACTCTCGTCGATGTAGAGCAGGCCGGTGACGATCTCGCCTTTGCGATGGTGGGAGCGAATATAGTCCAGCGCCGCACCACGATTATTCACACTGTAGTCCTTGCTGATCTTACGCAGCAAAATGCGGCTGCCGTCGTGCAACTCGACCGACATGACCTCGCCCTCATCGTATGCCGCCTTGATCTCCTCCGCCGGCGGCACATAGTCGAGGTGCACCGCACGATGGAAGAACCGTCGCGTGTAGGAGTAGCTTTTCGTGGAATCCTCGTGGTCGTTGAACGTGACGCAGGGCGATAGAACATCGACCAGAGCGAGTCCGTTGTGCTTGATTGCCGCCTTCAGCAGTGGTATCAATTGCTCCTTGTCACCGGAGAAGCTTCGGGCGACGAAAGTGCCCCCCTGAGCCATAGCCATCTGCACCGGATCGATCGGCTGCTGTTCATTGACCTCGCCTTTCTTCGCCTTGGAACCGACGTCCGCCGAGGCAGAGAACTGCCCCTTGGTCAACCCATAGACGCCGTTATTTTCGATCACATAGGTCATCTTCAAGTTGCGCCTGACCGCGTGAGCGAACTGTCCGAGGCCGATCGATAATGAATCGCCATCGCCTGAGACTCCCAGCAGACAGAGTTCTCTATTCGCCGCGCTGGCCCCGGTAGCGATCGACGGCATGCGGCCGTGAACGGAATTAAAACCGTGTGAGGCGCCAAGGAAGTACGCCGGCGTCTTCGAAGAACAGCCGATGCCGCTCAGTTTTGCGACGCGGTGCGGCGGAATGTTCAGCTCGAAGAAGGCCTGGACCAGAGCGGCCGTCACTGAGTCGTGACCGCAGCCGGCGCATAGCGTCGACATTCCTCCTTCGTAGTCGCGGATCGTAAAGCCCAACGCATTTTTAGTCAGGCCACCGTGAACGATTTTTGGTTTGGCAATATAGGTCACGCGGCCACTCCCTTGGCGACAGCTTGCTCGATCGCGCCAATGATACAGCGACAATCGATCGGTAGGCCGCTGTAGTTCAACACTGAAATCATGCGATTTTTCGGATAATCCGTTTCCAGCGTGAGCAGGCTCTTTAATTGTGCATCCCGATTCTGTTCAACGACGAACACGCGTTCATGTTGCTCGAGAAACTCCTCAACTTCGTCACTAAACGGAAACGCCCTGACGCGCAGGTAGTCGAGGTAAATGCCGCTAGCGGCAAGGTGTTCGATCGCCTCCAATACCGCATAGTCACAGCTCCCTACCGAGACGACTGCGATATCCGTCGGCTTTGGGGATTTACGGATCGCCGGCGCCGGCACGAGTGTGGCAGCCGTTTCCCATTTGAGACATAGGCGATCCACAACTTCCTGGTACTCGTCCGATTCCTCTGTGTACGCGCCGTACTTGTTGTGCCCTGAACCGCGGACGAAGTAGGCCCCTTTCGGATGAACGCCCGGATATGTGCGGTAGGGAATACCGTCGCCGTCAGAATCCAAATACCGATAAAAATTCTCGGCTTCCTCGAGTTCCTGCGCGCCTAGAACTTTGCCTCGATCGGCTCGATAGTCGTCGTCCCACTGGAGTTCCTCGCACATCCAGTCGTTCATGCCGATATCCAGATCCGAAAGTACGATCACAGGGGTCTGCAGCCGGTCCGCCAGATCGAACGCCGCGACGGCGTGTTCGAAGCACTCCTTCGGATTCGCGGGAAATAACAGAACATGGCGAGTATCGCCATGTGAGGCGTACGCCGCGGCGAGGATGTCCGCCTGCTGCGTTCGCGTCGGCATTCCCGTGGAGGGCCCAACACGCTGAACGTCGAATATGACCGCCGGTAGCTCTGCGAAATACGCGAAGCCGATGAACTCATTCATGAGCGAGAGGCCCGGGCCGCTGGTGGGCGTAAACGCGCGAGCACCGTTCCATGTGGCGCCGAGAACGATACCGATCGCCGACAACTCATCTTCTGCCTGAACGATGCAGTAATTTCGCTCGCCGGTCTCAGGGTCCTTTCTGAATCGTTCCGCGAAAGTCTTGAAACCATCCATGAGACTCGTTGACGGCGTGATCGGATACCACGCCCCGACGGTGGCGCCGGCGTACACGCAGCCTAGAGCCGAAGCCGTATTGCCGTCGATCATGATGTGCCCGCTGGTCTTGTCCATCGGTTCGACCCGCGTGACCAGTGGGCAGTCAAAGTGCTCCTTCGCGTACTCGAAGCCAAGCTCGATCGCCTCCATATTCGATGGAATGAGCGCCTTCTTGCTAGCGAACATCTCCTCGACGAGTTCTGAAATAACGTCGCGGTCCAGATTCAGAAGCGCCGCAAGCGAGCCGACATAAGCCATATTCTTCATAAGAATACGTGCCCGGGCATTCTTGAAATGCTCGTTGCACATTCGCGCCAGGGGCACACCAAGGATCGTAATGTCGGGGCGCGACAACACACTGTGACGTGCCCAGGTCGAGTCGTATAGCAGCGTGCCACCCGGGCTGACTTCTTTAAGGTCTTTCTGATAGGTCTGAGCGTTCATCGCGACCATGAGGTCGACATGACCGGAACGAGCCAAATGGCTGTCCTTCGTTATTCGGATCTCGTACCAAGTCGGTAACCCCTGGATGTTGCTCGGGAAGAAGTTCTTACCCATCACGGGAATTCCCATGCGGAAGATCACCTTCATGAGCAGGCCGTTGGCACTGGCGGAGCCGGTGCCGTTGACATTAGCCAGCCTTAGTACGAAGTCGTTTATCCTGCTTTTCGATCTTCCAGACATCGCGCCTCGTCCTGCGCCATCTCGCCGATGGCATATGGGATATCAACTGTTGACTTCTGCATGTCCCAGGCTGCTGTCGGGCACCGCTCGGCACATAAACCACAATGGACACACAAATTTTCGTCCTTAATCATCACCCGCTCAGTTTGCTTGAGCGGCGCGGAGACGTAAAAGGGTTGCTCGGGATTGAGGACAGGGGCCTTGAGATTGTTCTTTAGCGCTTGCTCGTCTTCGTTCGCCGAAATCGTTAAACAGTCAACCGGACAGATGTCGATGCAGGCGTCACACTCGATACATAGATCGGCAAAGAAGACGGTCTGAAGGTCGCAATTCAGACAGCGTTCGACCTCCTCGACAGCCTGCTCCACAGAGAATCCCAACTCGACCTCGATGTTCAGCTGCTTGAATCGCTCCTTGAGATCCACACTGGGCATCAGCCGACGTGCGGCCGGATCGAAGTCGTTGCTGTAGCTCCACTCGTGCATACCCATCTTGGCGGTTTGCAGCGTTACACCGCGGGGCAGCCTCTCGGTCAGTGATTGCCCCTCACAGTACTTGTGGATGGAAATGGCTGCCTGATGGCCGTGTTCTACAGCCCAGATGATGTTCTTGGGCCCGAAGGCGGCGTCACCACCAAAGAACAGACCCGGAAGCGTCGATTCAAACGTAATTGGGTCGACGACGGGTACATCCCACCGATCGAACTCGATTCCGATGTCACGCTCGACCCAAGGGAAGGCGTTGTCCTGGCCGATGGCGAGCACGACGTCCTCACAGGGAAAGAATGCCTCTCCGACGACTCTCGTGTCGACGATGGCGCCGTTTTCGTCGAGGTCGTACTCCATTTTCTCGAAGTTCATACCGACCAGCTTGCCGTCCTCGAAAACGAATTCCTTCGGTGAGTGATTGACGACGATTTCGACCAGCTCTTCCTCTGCATCTTCCAGTTCCCAATCCGATGCCTTAAAGAAGCTACGTGGTTTGCGAGCCATGACTTTGACGTTCTTCGCCCCCAGACGCAGCGATGTCCGGCAGCAATCCATCGCGGTATTGCCGACACCGATGATCAATATGTTCTCGCCAATGCTGTCGACATGCTCGAACGCGACGGACTCGAGCCATTGGATGCCAATGTGGATATGGTCGCTGTCTTGGCGACCCGGAATATCCAGATCCCTGCCTTTCGGCGCGCCACTGCCGACGAAAACGGCGTCATAGCCTTCCGCCAGAAGAGCCTGCAAGCTGTCTACGGGCGTCCCCAGGCGAACATCGACGCCCATGTCGATGATGTAGTTCATCTCCTCGTCCAGCACGCTGGCCGGCAGTCTGAACGACGGGATATTCGTCCGCATAAGCCCGCCGGCCTTGTCCAGGGCTTCATAGACCACGCATTCATAACCCAGCGGCATCAGGTCGTTAACGACTGCCAACGACGCGCAGCCGGCGCCGACCAGTACGATACGTTTACCATTCTTTATCTCGGCGGCTATCGGCAGCCGATCCTGGATATCGCCGCGATTGTCGGCGGCTACTCGTTTGAGTCGGCAGATCGCTACCGGCTTGTCTTCGATACGTCCCCGGCGACAAGCAGGTTCACATGGCCGGTCGCACACCCGACCCAGAATTCCCGGAAAAACATTCGAGTCCCGATTGAGCATGTAGGCATCCGCGAAACGCCCTTGTGCGATCATACGAATGTACTCCGGCACATCCGTATGCGCCGGACACGCCCACTGACAATCGACGACACGATGAAAGTACTCGGTACCTGAGGTCTTGGTTGGTTCCATTAATGCGGCTCCGGAAGACTACCCGAGTGTGTTGCTACGACGTGAGAACGCAAAATACTCGGCACCGTCGAGGAGACGTTCAAACCCGGTCTCAGTAACGTGGACCAGCGAGTCGTCGTCGCCGGCTTCAAAGAACACGTCCGGCTGTGCCCGAAGACTCGAATCGACGACGGTCGGTATTCGATACCACGGGCCGATAGGCGGAACCGAGCCAACAACGCAATCGCAAAACAAATCATCCAAATCCTGTTCCTCTGCAATCGTCAGATGACGATGCAGTTCTGTTCGGAGCGCCTCGAGATCAAGCGTACGGGTTGCGGGAGTCACCGCTAACAGATACCCCTGCGAATCCTTCAGCAAGACCGCCTTCGCCAGTCTCTCCGGAGAGATGCCGGCCTCTCTGGCCGCAGCAGCCGATCCCGCTACCGCCGCATGGCGCAGTATCTTGAAGTCGATGTCCTCGAAGACGAGGGCATCACCGACGGTGGTCGCGACGCTCATTCTCTCTATAGACCTCTCGGACTCGGGCGCCATTATAGACAAGCACGAACTCGCCACAAGGGCTTCGGCAAAGGCTCGAACAGGAACCTACGAGCCTCGGAGCGAGTCTACTGAGGGAACATCGCCCGGGACCTCGGCGGTGACAATTCTTTTTGGTTAGAATGATCGGAAATGCCTCAGATTTGGCCCATTCTTAAAGACCGTCGCAGCGGAGGGGGACTCACGCTGCTGTGCTGCCTTGCGCTCGTAGCCGCTAGCCCCCCGGGCAGCGCTCAAGAACCCGAACCGGCCAGCAGCTCGGAGGATCCGGAAACCGCGCCCTTTTCGGCCGCGGCCCTCGACGCGGAGGTTCTTAGCGCTGACACGGTCGCGGCGGGCGAAGCCTCGTTGGATGTGGTCGCTCGATTGGAAGCGGAGTTCATGCTCCGCGATCTCGTCGATGAGGGGCGCTACGAAGAAGCCATTCCCCTCGCCGAGCGACTGGCGGAACTGACCGAGGAAGAGCTTGGCATCGGCGTAGAGTTCGGCGTCGCGCTCAGCAACCTGGGGATTCTGCAACGGCGGGCAGGGCTCTACGAGCTGTCGGAAGAAAGCTTCCTACGCTCAATAGATGTCATTCGAGACGCTGATGGCTTCTACACCGACGCAGTCATCAATCCGCTTATCGGTCTCGGCGTCAACTACCAGGCAAGAGGTGCCTATTTCAACGCGGTAACAATATTCGAGGAAGCTCGCACGGTCAGTCGACGAGTCCACGGTCTGCTGAACGAGGGCCAGATAGAAATTCTTGATCACCTCTCTAACACGAGGATCGAGATGGAGCAGTATGCGGAGGCCGGCCAACATCAGTTAACTGCGCTGCACCTCCGGGAACGCATCTACGGCGCGGAGTCGATGGAGATTCTCCCAGCGATCTACAAATTTGCTCGCTGGTTACGGGCGGCCTACCGCTACGACGAGGAACGCCATCAGTACTCACGGGCGATGGGGATCATCCGTGAGCATGAGGGCGACATGAGCGAGTCAATGGTCCGAGCCTTGAGGGAAACGGGCAACAGCTTCCGGATGCAGAAATATCCTGAGGGTCGTGGCATCAGCGCGCTTCGACGAGCACTGGAGATCACCCTCGCTCCGGCCGAGCCCGACAAGCTCATGGTCGCCGAGATTCTCGTTGATATCGGTGACTGGACCCTCGCGTTCAGCAAAGTGGGCCCAACGGGCGAAGAATACCTGCAGGCGTGGAATCTGCTTGGAGAACTCGAGAACGGCGCCGCGCTGCGTACGGCCTGGTTTGACGGACCGAGTTATGTCCTTCGCGAGAACCCGAGTAATCGCGGCATCAGCGCTGCGAGTGAACCTGGCGTCCTGCCCGGGCATGTGTTGATTACATTCGACGTCACGGAATTCGGAAGAACTACCAACGTGACCGTCATCGAAGCCGTGCCCCCCGGGCTCAAGGATGATTCGACGGCGCTCGCGATCAGCCGCTCCCGCTTCAGGCCGCGAATAGTCGATGGCGCGTTCGTGCGGGTACTCGGTCAGGCGCGGAATTTTACATTCCACTATCTGCCGAGAGACTGACCGCTGTCCTGAGCTATCCTCCGGGCTTCCCAAGTACGATGCGGGCTTGCGCGCTTCGGTCGACCGTCTTAGCAGCCGCCGGGCTGGTACTCTGGCTTTCAGGGAGCGAGTGCCGGTCGCAGCAATCGTCGGCGATTGCGCCGGTAGCCACTCCAGCGTACTCAGCAAACGACGAAGAGGCGCAGGCACTGATCGAGTTGGGCGCTGTTCAAACCGAGTTAACTGAGTTCGAGTCGGCCGAACGTAATTATCTGGGCGGGATCGAGCGCCTGATTGAAGCGTACGGCGAATTCTCGCCACTATTGATCGACCCCTATCGCGGTCTCGCGCGAGTGTATCTGCTCGACGGCAGACACGCGGAAGCCCTGACGGTTCTGGAGCACGCGCAACATATCACCGACCGGAACTTCGGGCTGTTCAGCACCGAGCAGAGCGTCATATTGAATGAGCTGAGCCAGACCTACGAGGACTCCGGGGACACTCGCAGCGCCCAGGAGATTCAGCGGGAACGACTGGCCATCGGGCGCCGACGTCATGGTCAGGATGACCTGGACGTCATCCCGTATCACTACGATCTCG
Source organism: Gammaproteobacteria bacterium (assembly GCA_963581225.1). Lineage (GTDB taxonomy): Bacteria > Pseudomonadota > Gammaproteobacteria > Steroidobacterales > Rariloculaceae > SMWC01. Next base: position 7,262 of record CAUZMW010000007.1, on the reverse strand, counting down.
CGGCGTATTACGAGTTATCGCGAATGCGCGCCAAGGCGCGTGAGCAGTACGAAGCGGTTATCGAGATTCAGGAATCCCACTTCGACCGATATTCCGCCGAGCTGCTGAAGCCACTGCGCGGTCTGATTCGAATCGACATCCTGTCGGGCAACAGCAGTTCGGCACGGCGACGGCTCGAGGACATCCTCGAACTCGGTACCGATATTTCTGCGATCGAACGCGCTCAATCGCTCACCGTGCTCGGGGATTGGGCGATGAGCTACGGACGACTCGAGAGGGGTTTGACCCGCTACCGGAACGCGTACGCGATTCTCGCTGCTGGGGACGCCGCTGCGGCCACGGCGCTTTTCTCGAGTCCGGCCCTGATTAACTTTATCCCGCCGCCGAGTCCGGTAGACCGGGCGAAAGGCATCAATGCGTATGCGTGGGGTACGGTCTCTGCGGTATTCGAGATCACGGCCGACGGCCGCGCGAGGAACGTCGAGATCGTTTCGGCAACGCCGCCCGGGCTCATGGATGCCCGATACAGACGTCGGCTCATGGAGAGTTACTTTCGCCCGCGTCTCGTCGCCGGCGAACCGGCTGCGACCCGCCAGGTGCGCTTCACTCACGAATTCCGTTATTTTCCCGCCGACTGATCACCGCAGCGTTCCGCATACGGCGGACGCGATAGTTGAGGACTACGCAAAGGGGCCGGCCTGGCCGCGAACCCCAGCGAGAAGTCGCGGCGAGGCCGACCTGGTCACTACGATGACGAGTTACGTCGCGTCGGGCGCGTGTCGCGCTGGCTCTGGCGACGATCGATACGCCGATCGGCCTGACGGCCGCTACGGTCGAGACGGCGATCCGCCGCCGTACCGGCCCGATCCAAGCGCCGGTCGATCTGATTGCCGCGGCGATCGAGACGTCGGGCTGCGTCATCCTGGCCGGCGTCTGCGGCTCGGTCGGAACGCGTGTCGAGACGCTCGTTGACTCGGTCGCCTTGACGATCCAGCCGTTGCTCGATCCGATCACCGAGCCGATCGGCACGATTTTCAACTCGGTCGCCCGCGTCCTGGGCCATCGCGTTGCTGCCAATACACACTAAGGCAGTGCTCATCCATATCGTCGAATATCTCATGGTATGTCTCCCTGACAATGTCCATCCATCCTGTCGCCCCTACTAACGCTCGGACGACCGGACAGTTGACTTCAGATCCCCAATTGCGCGGTTAAGTCCAAAAATCACTCGTCTGAACTTTTCTCAAGCTAGCCGCTCCTGGGCGGCCCAGGCCTATGTATCCGGCTCGTGATGTGGCAAGTTCATCACGATAGGATGAGGCAATGACTGCGAACTCAATACTACTGATCGACGACGATACCGAACTCAGCGACATGCTGGCCGAGTACCTGCAACCCGAAGGTATGTCGATTACTGCGACGGCCACTGGGACCCAGGGACTGCGGCACGCGCAGCAGGAGGACTACGACCTCATCGTGCTCGATGTCATGCTGCCCGGCCTGTCGGGCTTCGACGTCCTGCGGCAGCTGCGTGAGTCAGGCTCCCGGACGCCGGTCCTCATGCTCACGGCACGCGGCGATGACGTGGATCGAATCGTGGGGCTCGAGATGGGCGCAGATGACTATCTGCCAAAGCCGTTCAACCCTCGGGAACTGCTGGCACGCGTCAAGGCGATTCTTCGTCGAACGAACGAAGTAGACGCCGAGGAGCCCAATGAAGTCGAGGTCGGCCCGTTCAAAGTACACATGAAACGCCGGGAGGCGTGGAAAGACGAGCAGCCCCTGAAACTCACGAACGCCGAGTTCGCGATTCTCGTGACGCTGATGCGCTCGGCCGGCGAAGTCGTGTCGCGGGAGGCGCTGACCCGCGCTGCTCTGGGACGGCAGCTCTTGCCCGACGATCGCAGCCTCGACACGCATATCAGCAATTTGCGCAAAAAAATTGCTGCGGACGATAGCAGCGAATCGCTGATCCGGAGTATTCGTGGCAGTGGCTACATTCTGATTCCGGCGCCGGAGGCCTGATCCGGTGAGCCTGTTCTGGAAGTTGTTCGCCTCGATCGGCGTCGCCATGGTCGTGATGCTTGTGGCAACCGCCTACATCAGCTACGAACTGGCGAGCCGGACGTTCGACCAGGCCAATATCGAAGGCCGCGAACCGATTATTGAACAGGCGGCGGAAGTTCTCGCGCAGCGCGGCGAAAGAGGGCTGCGCGAATGGCTTCGGGATCACACGCGTGAGGCACCCCGAGAGATGGTATTGCTGATCGTGGACGAGAATGGCGATGAGCTTCTCGACCGCGCCATGCCCGGAGAAGTACGGCGGCTTCTGGCTAGCGGAGTGCAGCGCGGTGGCCGCGGTGGCGGTCCCGGTAGTGACGGCGGAAACCGTGGTGGCGGTTTCGGCGGGGGACAGCGACCGCCGAATCTGCGTCCGGCCCAACTGGCTCCCGACTTGATCGCGCCCGACGGGGAGGCGTATCGCCTGCTTTTCACACGACCGCTTTTTTCTGTCTTCGGCGTCTTGACCTGGCCCGGGACACGTCTCGCCGTCGTGACCATCGCCATACTCGTCGCCGCGGTGACGTCTCTATTGCTGGCTCGCTATATCTCCCTGCCCATCGTGCGACTGCAACGCGCCAGCCGTTCTCTGGCAGCGGGCGTACTCGAGACGCGTGTCGGCAGCCCGTCGAACAGGCGCTCGGACGAGGTCGGCATCCTGGCCCGAGACTTCGACACGATGGCTGAGCGCATCCAGGCGCTCATCACCGACAAAGAAACGTTGCTGCGAGACGTATCACATGAGCTTCGCTCACCGTTGGCGAGGATCCGGATGGCGCTCGCACTGACGCAGCGTCGGGCGAGTGACGCCGAGCAGCCCGACCTCACTCGCATAGAGAAAGAAGCCGAGAAGCTCGACGAGCTGATCGGGCAGATCATGACGCTGTCGCGACTGCGAACGCAGCAGGAGCCAACGCGCGAGCCGCTGTTACTCGAAGAGCTGATTGCCCAAGTGCTCGACGACGCTCGTTTCGAACGCCCTGATGCACGGATCGAATCTCACGGCGAAGGTCCGGCCAAAGTGTTAGGTGATCCGCGAGGTATTAAGAGTGCGTTGGAGAACGTCGTACGTAATGCCCTGACCTACGCCGGCACCGACGGACCGATCGAGGTCCATCTCGAACGCTCCGGGAACGACTTCAAAGTCAGAGTGTGCGATTCAGGCCCCGGTGTGGCCGAAGAAGATCTGACGCGCATCTTCGAACCCCTCTATCGAGTGGACGCGAGCCGGGATCACAAGACTGCGGGTCAAGGCATCGGCCTCGCGATTACCGCCAGAGTCATGGAACTGCATGGCGGTGTGGTCAGCGCGGCAAATCGAGCCGGCGGGGGCCTGGAAATTACTCTCAGACTCCCCGCCGGCGCTTGAGCCGTTATAGGTTGTAGCCGCTCTCCTCGTGGAGCACGAGATCCAGCCCCTCAGTCTCCTCCTCCGCTGAGACACGCAGTGGCACAATCAGGTTGATCACTTTCAGCAGCGCGAAGCTGACTACACAACACCACCCCAGCGTGGCCAGTATCCCGATGAGCTGAGTCATAAACTGGCCGCCCATTCCGCCTTCGTCCAGGCCGACTCCGCCCCAGCTCGCGGCCAAAAATACCGCTGTCAGCAATAGCCCGATCATTCCACCTACGCAATGGACCGGAAAGACATCCAGAGAGTCGTCGATTTTCATCACCCGCTTCATGAACTGCGTGGCCATAAAACAGCCGCCGCCCGCTACGATACCGATAATGAGACCGCCCAGCGGGCCGACATAACCGGAAGCCGGCGTAATCGTTGCCAGCCCCGCGACCATACCGGTGACGATACCCAGAACGCTGGGCTTGCCGAACTTGACCCACTCACAGGCCATCCACGTCAGAGAACCGACCGCAGCGCTGATATGTGTGACGAGCATGGCCATGCCGGCAGCACCGTTCGCGGCTCCAGCACTACCGGCGTTGAAGCCGAACCAGCCGACCCAGAGCATGCAGGCACCCGTGACCGTCATCGTCAGGTTATGCGGCGGCATCAGTGTCTCGGGGAAACCGCGCCGATTGCCCATGACGAGCGCGGCAACGAGTGCCGCACTACCGGCCGTGACGTGCACAACCGCGCCACCAGCGAAGTCTCAGAAGCTCATCGCACCGAGCCAACCGCCGCCCCATATACCCAGTGGGCGACCGGCGCGTAGACGAGCAGCAGCCACAGGCTCGTAAACAGCAGCATGGCGGAGAACCGCATTCGCTCGGCGAACGCGCCGACGATCAGCGCGGGCGGGATGATCGCGAACGTCATCTGGAACATGACGAAAACCGATTCCGGAATGTTCGGCAGTACCGAGCTTGGCGTATCGAAACCGACATTCGTGAGCTAGGCGAGAGAGAGACTCCCAACCAGACCACCCATCGAGCTTTCACCGAAAGCCAGGCTATAGCCGCAAACGACCCACAGAACCGACATGACGCTGGCGATGGCGATGGCGAAACACTGCATGAGCACGGAGAGCGCATTACGCCGCCGTACCAGGCCGCGTAGAACAGCGCAAGTCCCGGTATAGGGTCATGAACAGCACGAGCGCCGTGGACGTCAACATCCAGGCGGTATCGCCGCTGTCGATCGTCTGTCCGACCGCAATCGCCGGCCACACCGCGGCGGCGGCAACCGACATAATTCTTGTTAGTGATTTCACACTGACTCCCCCTAGATTGCCTGATCGCCGGTTTCACCGGTACGAATACGGTAAACCTGGCCGAGATCCGTAACGAAGATCTTGCCGTCACCGACTTTGCCCGTCTTAGCCGACTCGATGATGGCCTCGATCGCACGATCGACTAGGTCGTCGGTGAGGGCCAGCTCCACTTTTACCTTCGGGAGAAAGTCCACCACGTACTCGGCGCCACGGTAGAGCTCCGTATGGCCTCTTTGCCGGCCGAATCCCTTGACTTCGGTCACCGTCATGCCCTGCACGCCCACCTCTGCTAAGGCGTTGCGTACGTCGTCGAGACGAAAGGGCTTGATCACGGCTGTTATTAGCTTCATCAGCATCCCCTGAAACTGCTTGGAAAAATGTGCCCGCTTTTGGGCTCGTTCTTGTTAGTCAACCCATTGTAGCGAACTGAGCTGCAAGATCGACTCTGAGCGGCCAGATCACAGGCTTCGACAGGAATCAGCACCGTTTTGGTGCGATATACGCCCGGCAGGGCTGGTCATTTCTCTCCCAGAGTTGCAACATTATGCGGAGTCTCAAGGTCTACTCCACATACAGCGGACGAGCACCATCATGTTGATCAAACAACCGAATGACATCAAATCCTCCGAAATTACTCCGGAGCCGATATTTCGGCGCCGACGCGAGCTCGTGAAGGCGGCCCTCGCACTCGGTCTGGTGCCCGGGGCTATCGCCTACCCACAGGAACTCAAAGTGTACACGCGGGAAGACCTGCCGGCTCGCAAACCGCCGTTTGCCGAGGACGGACAGCTCGCCGACGTCACGCAATGGCCCGACAATCCCGACTTGGCACCGTCCGCTTACGAAGACGTGACCGGCTACAACAACTACTACGAGTTCGGCACCGGCAAGACGGACCCGGCACGCAACGCGCATACGCTCGTGACCCACCCGTGGACCGTCACGGTCGACGGCGAAGCCGAGAATACCGGCACATTCGCCTTTGAGGACCTGATCAGCCCATACGCGTTGGAGGAACGGATCTATCGGTTGCGCTGCGTGGAAGCCTGGTCGGCAGTCGTCCCCTGGGTCGGCTTTCCACTCGGGGATCTCCTGAAGCGCTTCAATCCGACCTCGCGCGCGAAATACGTGCAGTTCTTCACGCTGAACGATCCGGAGCAGATGCCGGGAGTGCGTCGACGCGTGCTGCGGTGGCCGTATCGCGAAGGACTGACGATCGCCGAAGCCATGCATCCGCTAACGATCTTGGCCGTGGGACTCTACGGACAAGTACTGCCGAATCAGAACGGTGCGCTCGTCGTGCCATGGAAATACGGCTTTAAGAGCATCAAGTCCATCGTCGGCATTCGCTTCAGCGAAACCGAGCCGCAGACGAGTTGGAACCTGGCGAACGCCCGCGAGTACGGCTTTTACTCCAACGTCAACCCGAACGTAGATCACCCGCGTTGGAGTCAAGCCTCCGAGCGTCCGTTAGGCGGAGGCTTATTCGCCTCGCGCGTCCCCACTCTGATGTTCAACGGTTATGCAAACGACGTCGCTCATCTGTACTCCGACCTCGACCTCGTCGCCAATTACTGAGAGATTCCCAGACGGCACGATAGATCATGACGCGCCATTCGCTCACGCTGATCAAGGCGTCGGTTATTTTCGCCTGTGCGCTGCCTTTCTTCATCCTGGTCGCGCGAATCCTAGGACTCGGCAGTCTCGGCGCGAACCCCATTCAGGAAGTACTGCATACGCTCGGCAAGACGGGCCTCAATCTATTACTGCTGACACTGGCGATCACGCCACTGAGGAAAATGACCGGCCTGAACTGGCTCGTTACATTGCGCCGCGCGCTCGGTGTAACGGTATTTGTCTATATCCTGCTGCACGCCGTCACCTACATTGTGCTCGACCAACGCCTGGACTGGCCATCGCTATTTGTCGACGTCACGCAGCGCCCATTCATTACGATCGGCATGACCGCCCTGCTGCTACTCGTGCCGTTAGCGGTCACTTCGACCAATGCCATGCAACGTCGTCTAGGCAGGCGCTGGGTCAAACTACATCGCACGGTGTACCTGATTGGAATCCTCGGCGTCGTGCACTTCTTCTGGCAGGTCAAAGTCACGACGTTCGAGCCGCTGATCTATACCTTAATTCTGATCGTACTGTTGGGATTCCGCGTCAGGGACTGGCTCGCGCGACGACGCCGGACACTGGCAGTCAGTAAACCCTGAAGCCACCGTGACGCTTGCGGATGAGGACGTCCAAGCACCACATTCCGGCCAAGAATCCGCCGCCGACCGCAAGCGCGAGCGCAACGGCGACCCACGATAACGGGACACTGTTACGGTACGCCTCCAAGCGTGCTTCGTAGGATTCCGTATCGCGCTTGAGACGTTCCAGCGTATCGAATACCGCATCGGAAGACTCTTCCCGCGCCCGAATATTCCGCCCTAACTGCGCCGTCTGAGATTCGGCTGCCGCCTGTGCAAGTTGAGCGAGGGTAAGTTCGTCACGCATGATTTCAAGAGCGTCTTC
>CAUZMW010000006.1:0-37848 GCA_963581225.1 Gammaproteobacteria bacterium | reverse complement strand
CCCTGCGATGTAGGTTACGGCGATCATCGCCAGCAAGTAACCGATGAATAGCACGCTCGGGCCGAGATCGGCTTGCCTAAGCGCAGAGCGCATCGCGATCGTCATGCCGCCCGTATCATAGGCGGCTTTTCTCGATGCAATAACGTCCTTGCCGACAATCAACAGTGCCAGCGGAATTGCCACGATCAGTATGGCGCGAGGAAACTGCGCCGTTGCGGTTTCCTGAAAGCCTAACGTTTCCGATAACGCCAGCAGAAACACGACGGTGAAACCTGCCGCCAGAGGCAGTGAGAGCAGCGGGTTGCGGCTAGCACCCTCGCCTCCCTGAGCGGACTGACCTTTTGGCTTGATGATTCCACGTACGGACAATACGACCGTCAGGACAATCAGCAACTCGATGGCAACAACGACAGGGCGGTCGTACAGCCATTCATAACCGTTGTAAATTTGTGTACTAAGCTGCAGATTGTTTTCCATCAAGCCGCCGAGTACCAACGCTAGAATCAGCGGTGGCCGTGGCCAGCCGCCCTGTTTCATGACATAGCCCAGTGTCCCCATCGCGAGGCAGGTCCACCAGTCCCCCATCGAGTTGGTCGCGACCCAGGCGCCCATCAGCAGAACCACCATCACGCCGGGAACGATCAGATGACCCGGAACAAACGCGATTTTCTGAATCTGTCGGCTGAGCAACATCAGCAGGCCGGCCGCAAGAAGATTCGCCAACGCAATCTCCCAGATCATGCTGAAGGTCAATGCGAGGTTTACGGTCAACATATCCAGCCCCGGCCTGAGGCCTTTGATGACAAGCGCTCCGAGCAGAATTGCGGTGCCGAGGCTGCCGGGAATGCCGAAAGCGACGGTCGGTATCAGTGCACCGGCCTTGTGCGCGTTATTCGCGGTCTCCGGTGCGATCACCCCCCGAATGTCGCCGTTACCGAATTGCGATTTATCACGTGCACTCTGAACGGCGTGGCCGTAAGCGATCCAGTCGACGATCGCGGCACCCAATCCGGGAATCATGCCGATATACGTACCGAGCAGCGCGCAGCGGAGCGCCAACCAGCGGTGTACGTAGGCGTCCTTGATTCCCCGCCACATTCCGCCGTCACCCGAGTCGTCGCGGGAGACGCGTGAAATCGATGTGTTCTTCACCGCGAGCTCCATTAGCTCGGGAATTCCGAATAGGCCCAGAACGATCGGAATGATCGGTATGCCGTCTAACAGGTAGTTGGCGCCCAGATAGAAGCGCGGCACACCGGTGGCGTTTGCGTAACCGATGGTCGTCAGCAAGAGGCCGAACAAGGCGACGCTCATGCCCTTTAGTATCGATTGACCCGACAGTACGCCGACCATGGTTAGGCCAAGTACCGACAGCATGAAGAATTCGGGTACGCCAAAAGCGAAAATAAACGGGAGAATAATCGGCAGCGACGCAGCGAGTAACAACGCGCCGACCACGCCGCCAAAAGCCGAGACTGTGTAGGTTGCGCCGAAAGCGCGGGCCGCTTGCCCCTTCTTGGCCAACGGATACCCGTCGAGAATCGTCGCCTGGGACGCAACGGTGCCGGGAATGCCAAGCATGATCGAAGAGATGCTATCGCTCGTCGATGTGACGGCGTACATACCTAATAGCAAGGCGAACGCGGGCACCGGGTCCATATTGAAGGTAAACGGCAACATCAGTGCGAGACCAACTGCGCCACCCAGCCCCGGGACGGCGCCGATCCACATGCCGAGAAAGACACCGAGCAGCAGATAACCGATCGTCGGCCAGCTGAACGCCAGCAGCAGGCCGGCCGTCAAGCCTTCAATCATGATGTCTCAGCGAACCGGCACTAGCGGACCGCGTCGATATAGTTTTTGAGATAAGTCGAGACGCTCTCGGGAACGTCGTACAGGCTATTGAGAATGGCCGTTCCTTCGTCGGCACCGATAACCGGCAGGTTGAAACCGTACATCGTCAGTTCCTGTGCTTGATAATCCGGGTTCTCGGTGACGTCGAGGAAACTCTCACGCAGTATCTCCTGAATTTCCGCGGGCGTATTCGGCGGTAGGAGCGCCGCGTAGACGATGTTATTGACCCTGGGCAGCAACCATTTGTACATCTCGAACTCTTGGCCCGAGGGCGGAGTACCCGTCAAGTTCTCGTAGAACTCCATATAGGAGGGGATATCCGCCGCGACTTCCAGCGCAGTCAGATTGCCGTTCGTGTCGGCCGCCGGGTTATGCCATAGCGGTATCGCGAGTCCTTCCTTGACCAGAGTCGGCTCGATCGAGAAGCGGTAGAGCCCCAACGAAGCCACCTGGATATCGATCTCGCCTCGACGCACGGCGTTGAAAACGTCGGCCGCGCCTGGGAACCCGGTCGCATATTGGTAGTTGGCACCGACGGCATCGAGGCCAAGGCGACCGAGAAGGTCGAAACGATGGGCCGGTGTCTGGCCGCCGAATATCAATCCGTCGGCCGTCAGCAGATCTTCGGCGCTGCTGACTTTATCTGTCCGAACATAAGCCATATTCGGGCTCATCAGGCCGCCGATATACGGCATCTTAGCAAAATCGGCCCTGAGCCCCGGTTCTTTCAGGATAGCCGCCGCACCCGAAGTTGGCGAATAGAGAATATGCAGGCCGTCAGCGTCGGCGACCTCGGCGCCGAGATTCCAGACTCGCGTGCCGCCGCCGCCCGGAACATTGCGCACTACCATCGTGGGGTTGCCTGGAATGTGTTGTTTCCAGAACTCGACAAAGATTCGAACTGACAGATCGGCACCGCTGCCGGGGGTCCGTCCGACGTAAACGGTAATCGTCTTCCCGTCGAAGTAATTCTCGTCCTGGGCCTGCGCCGGGACGCCCGTGACGACAACGCACGCGCTCGCGATCAGCGTCAGAAAGTGTTTTCGAACTACCAACATCTCAGGCAACTCCTGACCGATTATTCGTTCTCGACGCGTTCCTGCAAAGCCAACTCAATATACCCGGTTTAGAGGCGCCTCACCGCGGTCTAGAACCCGCACGACATTCTCCCAAGACGAACGAAATAAGTTCGCCCATGACTGCCGAGTGACGCCGGCGATATGCGGCGTAAACAACACTCGCCTGGTCGCGTCTCCATCCAATGCGAACAACGGGTTGGAAGAAGACGGTGGCTCCTCTGCGTAGACATCGAGCGCTGCGCCACCTAAATCCCCGGACGCAAGTCGCGCCGCCAATGCCGCTTCATCAACGATCCCGCCTCGAGCGGCGTTGATGAGAACCGCGTCGCGCTTCATGCAGGCGAGTTCGCTCGCGCCGATGAGGCCTTCTGTCGCCGGAATCAGCGGCACGTGCAGCGTGACGACATCTGCCTGTTGCAGAAGCTCACGCAGTGACAATGGCTGCGCAGCCATTCGTTCGGTCGCATCCGAGCCTGTGGCGATAGGATCATAGTAGACGATTCGGCTACCCATGCGGTGAAAGGCCTCCGCGACCGCCGTGCCGATCGTCCCGAGCCCGACGACCCCGACGATAAGATCCGCTAGCCCGGGCAGGCTGGCCGCAATCATGCGAGAGCGTATCTCACCGTAGTTACCCAGACGAATTTCCCCATCGGCCCAAGCGATACGCCGCAGCAACATGAGTGCGCAGCTCACCGCATACTCGGCGACCGCATCGTTCGAACTCCCCGGTACGTTCGCAACCGCGATGCCGAATTTCCTCATCGCCGGCTCATCGAGACGATCTACACCGGCCCCGGTAACCTGAACCAACTGTATGGTGCGGTTCTCGAACAGCGCAGGCTCAAGCTTCGGTCCGACAGCCGGAATGACCAATGCACGTACTTGGGCCAGGGTTGCGGCGAGTTGTTGATCTGCTGGGCTAAGATAGTCTATCGAGAGTGTCTCTGGCGGCACGATCCCGACCCTCAGGAAGTCCGCCTCCGGGCGCAGGCACGCAACGTCATAGATCATCGTCACGGACTCCGGTCCATTTAGCCGTGTGTGTCGAGATTACTAAGCGGAAAGAAGCACAGCAGTACCAATGGTGTCTCGCCTGTGTTGCGTGTCACGTGCAACTCGCCAGATGGAATGAGAATTGTGTCACCGGGCTGCAATACCTGTTCGTCTTCATCCGTACAGAAAAGACCGCGCCCGGACAGGACATGGATGCATTCCTCACAGTCGCTGTGCGAATGCGGTAGGCGCAGTTCTTCCCCGGTTGCGGGTATCGGTATTTCGACGTACCGCAGCGTGACTGCCTTAGAGCCTTCTGCATCTGAAATGATCTCCAGTGACTTCCGGCCCGGCAGCCCCAGATTTCTGGCTTTCTCAAGTCTGACTACGCGCGCCACCGATTACCTCCGTCTGCGGGCCGTGACTCTTCGGGTCAACTCGCCTGCTGTAGACGCCGTACTTCTGCGACACCGCCTTGCACGGCCTCAAGTTGCCGAAAGATCTCACCAGCCTCCGCTGCGATAGCTGCAGCGACTTCAGTAAGCATTCTCTGTGCCTTTTCCACCGTCGCATGTTCCGGCTTTCCGTACCAACCCGTTGCGGCGATGGAACGAATATCGGTCAACACGGGTTGAAATGTTCGCGTACGCCGAAGTTTATCCATCTTGCGGCCATGCTCTTGATCGGACGAATAGTCGATTCGATCCAGATGCACGAGTTCCGGCCGGTGAGCGAGTATCGCGAGCGCTTCGATCTCACCGCCATGGGTCAGCCCGCCGCACTCGTGGCCATAGAGATCTGCGGCGATATAGCAGGCCTGTACCGTCAGCACCGTCATGCCGTGATCACGATGCAGTTTGTCGGCCGCTACCGAGAGCGACGGGATATTGCCTTCGTGCCAGTTGAGAATCAGTAGCTGCTTCGCGCCGTGCTGTGCCGTCGACGCGCAGGTTTCTTCGACGACGCGCATGTAAGTCTCAGGGGTCAGAGTGAGCGTGCCTTCGAACGGCATATGCATTGGCGTCACGCCCAACGGGCCACCAGGTAGTACCAGGCCGTCCATTTGCTCCGCGACAGCGTGGCCGATAACGTTCGCCGCATAGATATCGGTGCCCGTCGGCAGATGTGGGCCGTGCTGCTCAACGCTGCCGGCCGGCAGAATGACTAGTGGATTGTTCTGCAGCTGCGCAGCGATCTCGGGCTGAGTCAGATCGATGAAATAGCGACTCGGTATCTGTGCCATAACAAGTTTCCTTCTAGGCCGCCGATAGTTTGGCGCGCGAATCCTCGATCACATCATTGAGCGTGACGCTATGGCCATTTCTCTCGACAGAACGTAGCGCTGCATAAACCACCGCTAGCGCGACGTTGCCGCTGCTCGCGCTAAGTTCGCAAGCTGAGTTGCTGGCACAGACCTCCGCGAACATCTCGAGTTCGTCCTGAAACATGTCCCCGGCGGGAATCTCGAGCACTTCGCGTTTACTAAAACCGTCTTTACCACGTTGAATATATAGCGCCGATGTCTCATGCAGTCGATCGGGCGTGTCCCAGGCGCTGAAATCGAGTTCAAAATGCATTAATCCCTTCTGGCCGAAGACTCGAATCGAGTAAATGCCGGGGGATGTCCAACTCGACCCGACATAACCGATTTTGCCGTCGGCGAATTTCAACAAGGTCATCGACTGATCGTCGATTTCCGCGCCGACCGGGGAAAGTTTGGAGGCGATCGATGAGACTTCTGCGATCTCGCCACCCAGATAGTGGATGGTGTCGAACTGGTGAATCGCGAGTTGTGAGAGCGGCCCACCCGGTGCTTTGTCCCGATACCAGCGCCACGTGTCTGGCGTGATCTCCAGGGCTCTTTCGTTAGAGAAGTTCGCCTCGATGAAGACGATGCGACCGAGTTCGCCGCGGTCCATCGCTGCTTTCATCAGCCGGGTGCCCTTGAGGAGTCTTGCGCTATGCCCGACCATCACGTGAATTCCATAACGACTCTGCAGCGCTTCGATCTCGAGTCCTGACTCTAAGGTATTCGCGATAGGCTTCTCGGTATAGACGTGCTTGCCTGCTTTCGCGACCGCTTCGGCTACCGGTAGATGCTGTTCGTTCGGTACCGTCAGGATCACGCCCTTGATCTCAGGATCCGCGAGCAGCGTTTCCATGTCCGGATCCCCCCTGATACCGAATTCGTCTTGAAAGGCGTCGCGTTTCTCCTCAGAGCGGCTGTAGCCGGCCACGATCTCCAGTTTCCGGGATTTCCGGGCTGCGCGGGTGAGCACCCTGGCCCAACGGCCGAGACCGATGATGCCCAGTTTGATTGGATCCGAGTGCATTGGCCGGCCTTTTTTGTCCAGGGGGTTACCTAATACCGTAATATGGTATTACAATAGCCGTCAATGAGCCAGGTTGCCCTGATCAAGGTCCAGAAAACAGCGGCTTCGTTGCGTCAGCAGGTGCTGGAGGGGTTGCGTAACGCCATCGTCTCAGGTGAGCTTCCGCCCGGTAAACGTCTGACGGAGCGAGAGCTGATCGAGATCATGGGGGTCTCGCGCACGGTCATTCGAGAGGCGCTGAGACAACTCGAAGCGGAGCGATTGGTCGAGGTTATTCCGAACAAAGGACCAATTGTCAGGGCCCTGACTAGGGAAGAAGCCGAAGATCTGTATCGAATTCGGGCGGTCTTGTACGGGCTTGCGGCACGAATATTCGTCGAGCAAGCCGATTCCGAGCGTCTCGTCGAACTCCGCGATGCCTTCCAGGCAGTTGTATCCGCCTATGAAACCGGTGACGTTCAACAGACACTCGAGACCAAGACACGCTTCTACGAGGTATTGCATCAAGGGACGCAGAGCGAAACGTTGATATCGATGCTGGCGACGCTACATGCCCGGATCTGGCAGTGGCGCTCTCTGGGCCTCACCCATCCGAGACGCTCGGATGAGCGCTCGCGAGAGAGTATCGAGAATCTTCGCTCGATCGTCACCGCAGCCGAACATAACGATGCCGACGCAGCGGAGCGCGCCACGCGTGAAGAAGCGAATCAGGCGGCGCAAGAAGTCATGCGCCTACTGTCGATGGAATCTAGTAGCAATGATGAAAGTATCAACAGGAGGGAAGGCCCATGAGCATTCCACAGTTATTGGTCCACGATAAGAAGGACAACGTCGGCGTCGTTGTCGTCGAGGGTATCGAGTCGGGCGCTGAGTTACTGTGTGTCGTGACGGAAAACAACAGCGATTTTAAGCTAACAGCCGAGCAGGATGTCCCGATCGGTCATAAGATTGCCCTCACCGATCTCGCCGAGGGTGACACGGCGATCAAATACGGCACCGACATCGGTCGCATCGTCGCAGCCATAAGGAAAGGCGAACACGTTCACACACACAATCTGAAAACCAAACGCTGGTAGGGGCGCGCTGACCATGTCTACGAATCACTCTTTCTACGGATATCGACGCGAGAACGGTCGCGTTGGAGTCCGCAACTACGTCGCGATACTGCCTGTTGACGATATCTCCAATGCTGCCTGTGAATCGGTCGCGGCCAATATCCAGGGCACCTTAGCGTTACCGCACGCCTACGGGCGTCTACAGTTCGGTGAGGATCTCGAATTGCATTTTCGCACGATGATCGGCACGGGAAGCAACCCGAACGTTGCCGCCTGCGTCGTAATCGGTATCGAGCCGGCATGGACACAGAAGATCGTCGACGGCATCGCCGCGACGGGCAAGCCGGTCGTCGGCTTCTCGATCGAGCAGCACGGCGACATCGAGACAGTCGCCGCGGCTTCACGAACGGCTAAGGATTTCGTGCATCTGACGTCCGGTCAACAGCGTGAGGAATGCGATATCGCCGATCTCTGGATCGCGGCAAAATGCGGCGAATCGGATACGACAACGGGTCTCGCGTCCTGCCCCGCCGTCGGCAACATGTACGATAAGTGGATTCCGCAGGGGATCTACGGATGTTTCGGTGAGACAACCGAGATTACAGGCGCCGAGCACATCTGTGCGTCGCGCGCTGCAACGCCCGAGGTCGGCGCAAAATTCATGCGCACCTGGCAGGCCTATCAGGATGATGTGGTCGAGGCCTTCAAGACCTCAGATCTCTCCGACAGCCAGCCTACCAAGGGCAACATCGCAGGCGGATTGACGACGATCGAAGAGAAAGCGCTCGGAAATCTCGAGAAAATCGGCAAAGAAGTCAGTTATATCGATGTCTTGGAGCCGGCCGAGGCACCGGCAAAGGGTCCGGGTCTGTACTTCATGGACACCTCATCCGCTGCGGCTGAGTGCAATACGATTCAGGCAGCCGCAGGTTATGTGGTGCATTGCTTCCCGACGGGCCAGGGCAACATCATCGGTAATCCGATCATGCCGGTCATCAAAATCACCGGTAACCCCCGCACGGTACGAACGATGAGTGAGCACATCGACGTGGATGTCTCGGGCGTGGTGCGCCGGGAGATGACGATACCAGAGGCCGGTGACGCGCTGATGGACATGATCGTTCAGACGGCGAATGGCCGCTTGACTGCCGCAGAGGCGCTGGGTCACAAAGAATTCGTCATGACGAAGCTCTATCGCAGTGCCTGATCGACGGGTGCAAAGTAGTGTGCGCGGGGCCATTGTAATTCTTGGGTATATCCTTATAGTGTTTTGTTATGGCAGAACGGGACGATAGCAGCACACTGACCGTTGTTGCGCCCCTGACCCCTTCTACCTGGACCGCATGGCTCGTCCCCGCTGCGCTGGTGCCACTCGTGATCTGGGGCAATCCGCTGTCAGCCATTCTTGTCGGCGCCGGTTTATCGCTGTCGTTGAACCGAGTGCTAATCCCAGATGCCTGCTCGTACGGTAAATTCGCGCTCCAGGCCGCAATCGTGCTTCTCGGCGTCAATCTCGATGCGCGTCAGATGTGGCAGGTCAGCCAGGATTATGCAGGCCTGATCGCAGTCTATGTCCTCCTGACTCTGGGTGCCGGCATCGCGATTGGGCGACTTCTCAAAGTCGATAACATCATGACTCGGTTGATTGCTGCCGGTACAGCTATCTGCGGCGGTACGGCTATCGCGACGCTGAGCCCGATTCTCAGAGCGCGCGCCGACCAATTGGCGTTGGCGCTCACGATCGTCTTCTGTCTGAACATGGTCGCGCTGCTGACATTCCCGCTGGTTGGCGGCTGGCTGAACATGAGCCAATCTCAGTTCGGCGTCTGGGCCGCTCTGGCGGTCCATGACACAAGCTCCGTGGTAGCTACCGCCGCAGTCTATGGCCAGGAGGCCACCGACGTCGCTACCACCGTGAAACTCGGTCGGACGCTGTGGCTGATCCCGCTGACAATGATCTTCAGCCTCCTGTCCGGCGCTGGCGGGGCGAAAATACGTGTCCCCGGCTTCATCGGTCTGTTTATTCTCGCCTCCATCATCGGCTCTCTGGTCAGGGCCAATTTGAACGTGCCGCAGGGGGTCTTTGACGGTATCCACTTCGCCTCGCGTGCACTGATCGTGGTCGCGCTGTTGTTTATCGGTCTGGAATTCACTCGGGAGACGCTGCGGAACCTGCGCGGCCGAGTGGTCGGGTACGCGCTGCTGCTGTGGGTAAGTGTCATTCCGTTGACTCTGTGGGCCGCGCTGCAGTTCGGCTAGCCTGCCGACCTCTGGTGCAACCCTGAATCGTGCGAATTATGCGTACGAGTTATATGAATAGGCGCAAATCTTCCGTTGCGTAACCCTCTGGGACTGCATACTGCCCGTCCTGGAGGATAAATGACGCTTCGCCGATTCTTGCAACTGGACGTACTGAGCTTTGCCTCGTTGGCACTGTTCGCGGTCTATGTTGCTGCGATCATCGTCCTGTAGGCCGACTCAACGCTGCGTCCGCGGCACCTTCCACGCCTGTTACTTCGATTTTCTACCCTACGTGGTATTCTCTAGCAGCGTCTGACGGACGCTCTACGCGGCCAACATAAAACTAACAATTTATAGTGATACCCGCCCGGCTACCGTGGGTACCGCTCGAAGTGATCAAACCGTTTAAGGCGAGCAGATGAAATCGAAGCGTGTGGCGAGAAAGTTCGCCGTCAATCTGGCGATCTTTCTGAGTCTGGTCGCGGTCCTCGATGTTGTCGTCATACTGCTCTGGAATGCGCTCGTGCCGGAAATCTTCGGCGGCCCAACGTGGAATTATTGGCAGGCCGCGGGTGCGCTACTCCTGTCCTATATTCTACTTCGCGGGACCCCTTACCACGGATTACGGGCGCGGCGTAGCGCCCGATTCCGCGAGCGTATGCGGGCGAGGTGGGCTCAGATGACGAGCGAGGAACGCGCTGCAGTCAATAACGAGCTCGGCATCTCTCCTGACGGCACGCCCTGACGAGTCGCCGCACACAATCATCCAATAACGCCAGGCTGGAGTTTTACTTTGGGCGCAACCGCACCCCTTAAGAATATTCGCGTTCTAGAAATGACCGAGGCGTTAGCCGGCCCCTATTGCGCCATGATGCTTGGGGACCTGGGTGCCGACGTCATTAAGATCGAACGCCCCGATAGCGGCGATCAATCCCGCCGTTGGGGCCCTCCTTTTCTGCAAGGAGAGAGTGCGTATTTTCTCTCAGTGAATCGCAACAAGCGCAGTATTGAACTGAACATCAAGACCGAAGCGGATCTGGATGTTCTTCATCGGCTAATCGCTCGCAGCGATGTATTTATCACCAACATTCCACGTATGACGTCGCTGAAGAATGCGAAGATCGATCCCGATACGCTGCGCGAGATCAATCCGCGGCTGATCTATGCCGCGATCAGTGGCTACGGCCATAGTGGACCCAAAGCGAGCCGCGGCGGCTACGACATCATCGCTCAGGGGGAAGCCGGGCTCATGGCGTTGACGGGCGAACCGGATGGAATCCCGAGTCGATTTCCCACGCCGATGGCTGATATTACCGCGGGGCTCTATACGGTGATGGGTATCCAGGCAGCACTCTATGTTCGCGAGACTCAGGAACCGTCTGTCGGCCAATTCATCGACGTCTCGCTGGTCGATGCCCAGACGACCTGGCTCGCCAATATCGGTGGAAGCTATTTCGCTAACGGTGAACGTCCCGAGCGGCTCGGCAACATCCATCCGACTGTCTGTCCCTATCAGCCGCTCAGAACAAAGGACAAGACGCTCATTGTAGCCGTCGGTACCGAACGACTATGGGAGAGATTCTGTGGCATTCTGGAGATCACCGCTACGCTGATGGTCGATCCCCGCTTTGCGACGAACCCGCAGCGCAACCAACACCGCGATGAACTTATCCCACTATTGGAAGAGATTCTCATTACTCGCGATGCGGACGAATGGCTCGATAAATTCGTCGATAATGGCATCCCGTCAGGACCGATCAATTTTCCGGATGAGACATTAACTGACGAGCATCTGATCGCCCGTGGAATGATCGTTGAACTCGAACATCCTACGTTAGGAGTCATCCGATCGATTGGCAACCCGATTGTCATGTCCGAGAATGGGCCGACATACCGGCGCTACCCCCCGAGTCTGGGTGAACACAACGCGGAGATTCGAGCCGAAGTAGCGACTGACACTACAGTAGAGGAAAACTTATGACGAATCGGCGTGCCTTCTTAAGCTACCTCGCCGCAAGTCCGGCGCTGACGCCCGCGAGTCGCGCGTTCGCACAGTTGGTTGGCAGCGGCGATGCTTCGCTACTCGATGACGCGGCCGACGCAGTCAACGTCTTCGATTTCGAGCCAATCGCGAGAGCGAACCTGACTGACGCTCACTTCACCTATATGGCAATGGGCGTGGATGGTGGCGCGACGTTGGACGCTAACCGTAAAGGATTCGAACATCTGCAGATCCGGCCGCGTCGCCTGGTGGACGTCAGCCACATCGACATGGGGATCGAGCTGTTCGGTACTCGGCACGCTTCCCCTGTAATCATCGCGCCCTGCGGTACGCACAAGATGTTTCACCCAGAAGGCGAGCTTGCGGTGGCAAGGGCCTCAGCGACTCGAAACTGTTTGCAAATACTGTCGACAGTAACGACCACGAGCGTAGAAGATGTCAACGCGGCGCGAGGCGCGCCGGTGTGGTACCAACTCTATCCCACGGAAGATTGGCGAATTACGGAGGCCCTCCTCAGGCGCGCACAGGATTCCGGTTGCCCAGCGGTCGCGATAACCGTCGATCTGCCGAACAGCAATCGTGAGGCGCTCGATCGGTTCCAGCGTGCCACCAACACGGAATGTCTTGCCTGTCACGAACCCGGCCTTGAGGGCTCGGTCGCACGCAAGCCAATGTTCGATGGCTTGGACCTCTCGGGGATCAGCAATACGCGCGCTCCCCAGATGAACTGGGAATTCGTCGAGCGGGTCAAGAATTTCACCTCAATGAGAGTGTTGTTAAAGGGTATTGTTACTCACGAGGACGCCAGTCTCGCGTTACAGCATGGTGTCGATGGACTGATCGTCTCCAACCATGGCGGGCGGGCGATCGACAGCCGCAGAGCAACGATTGACTCACTGCCGGAAGTTGTCGAGGCGATCGGCGGCAGAATACCCGTGTTGGTCGATGGTGGGTTCCGGCGCGGCACCGATGTATTCAAGGCGCTCGCGATTGGAGCTGACGCGATTTGTATCGGCCGTCCTTATCTATGGGGGCTGAGCGCATTCGGTCAGGAGGGTGTCGAGCGAGTGCTCGATATACTGAATCGCGAACTACAGATCATGATGCAGCAGGCAGGAACGCCCACGCTTGCCGCCATCACGAGAAATTCCCTGGTCCTGTAGACTGCTAGAACGCCGGGTCAGGTAGACGCGCTAAGTCTCGAGCTTCTCCAGGTATGTGCGAAAGTCGTCGCCCAGATCTGGATGACGTAACCCGTACTCGACGGTTGCTTTTAGGTAACCGAGCTTGCTGCCGCAGTCATAGCGAACGCCTTCGAATGCCAGGACATGGACCGGTTCATCGGCGATCAATCGAGCGATCGCATCGGTCAATTGAATCTCACCGCCGGCTCCTTTTCCCGTCGACGCTAGCTTCTCGAATATCCCGGGCGTGAGGACGTAGCGTCCGACGACGGCAAGGTCAGAAGGCGCATCTTCAGGCTGAGGTTTTTCGACGATCTTAGTCACACGTTGTACGCCGTTTCCTTCAGACTCGACGGCCACGATGCCGTAAATTCCCGTTTGATCCTTCGGCACGGTTTCGACGCCTAAAACACTGCAGCCATGCCGGCCGAAATGATCTTTCATTTGTTTCAGGCACGAAGTATCGCTGTAGATCAGATCATCCGCGAGGTGGACAAAGAAAGGCTCCTCACCGACCACCGGCCGTGCACACAGAACTGCGTGACCGAGCCCGAGCGGCGTGCCCTGACGAATGTAGATGCAGTCTACCCCGGCCGGAACGATCTCCCGCACGACCGCCAGCAGATCGTGCTTGCCGGTTTCTCTGAGCACTCTTTCGAGCTCAGCATTCGTGTCGAAATGATCCTCGATCGCGCGCTTGGAAGATCCGGTGACAAACACCAACTTTTGAACGCCTGCCGACAGGGCTTCTTCCACTGCATACTGGATCAGCGGTTTATCGACGATCGGCAGCATCTCCTTCGGAGAGGCTTTCGTGGCGGGAAGGAAATGGGTACCTCGGCCGGCAACCGGGAATACGACCGAGCGGATTGTCGACATCAAGAGCTGATTTCCTCCATGCAATCACGCCCGATGATCACCGGGCGCAGTGCAATGATACCGAAGAAAACTGACTAGCGTAAGAGAAGTCCGGTCGGATCCTCATCCGCTGGGCTTATTCCTGGAACGCTGTCGATGCCGGAAGTATTCGCCTGGTACTTAAGAATCGCTGACGAGAATATTGTGCGATTCATCTCGATGATACGGTCGCCAATGCCGCTCACCTGACTCAGCGCCTCCGGTGTGGCGAAATCGCCGTTTGCCTCTCGGTAGTCGATGATCGCGGCAGCCAACGCGGGGCCGACACCCGTCAGCTCAAGCGCCAGCGTTTCAGCATTCGCCGTATTGATATTGACCGGTCCTGCAAACAAGCTGGCAGAACCGAAGCCGAAGACAAGCAGGCACAGCAGGTCTCTGCATCTCGCTCTCATGAGCCTTCTCCTTTATGGTTTCTAGATAACGGGAGAAAGGATGCTAACCGGCATCGAGGCGTCGGGCAGCCTCCTTAACTAGCGGCTTCTACGAGATATTGAGAGACGGACTAGGCGACCATACTCTCGAATTGAAATGCTTGAGTTGGCTTGATCGTCTCCCAGGCTTTGCAACTTGGACAATGCCAAACGAGTCGCTGGGTGCTGTAGCCACAAGTCGTACATCGGTATCGCGCGCTTGACAGTGCGAGTTGGCGCAGCCCGCTCGCGATACGCAGAATTGCGTGCTCCCGCTCCGTTTTGGATAGGCCGTTGAGATGATCCGTATCCACCAAAGTCGCCAAAATGTCGTGGTGAAGTATGAAGTCTTCTACGCAGGTATAGAGCGCGGGCAGTGCGGTAAGGTCGTTGATGATGACCGCGTATGCGAAATTCCGTTTGACGTCACCCTCCTCCGCAGTGAAGCCTTCCAGGTAGCGCTCTAGCTCCTGCTGCCGGTTCGTGGCTTCGTAACATTCGACGAGTTGAGGTAACACCTCCACCATCAAGCGTTGGTCGGCTTCCAGCACTCGCTCGTATAATCGCAATGCCTGCGCGAAATCCTCTTCTTCCTGAGCAATCGCCGCCCGTATCACAGTGCCGCGGAACGCGCCGGTCTCACTTCGGACCGAACTCTTCAGATGCTGGCGTGCTAGGTCGAGATCGCCTTTGATTCGGGCTCCTTCCGCAAGTTCGCAGTAGTAGTGCGCGACCTGACTCGATTTCTCGCCGGTCATGACCTCCAACTCACGGTGCGCTTCAATGGCTTTGAGCCAGTCGCTCTCGCGCTCATAGATATCCACCAGGTTTTCCAGGGCCGCCTGCCCAAGCGTCGGACTGCCGCGCAATTCTGCGAATAATTTTTCCGCTCGATCGAACAGACCCGCGCCCAGGTAGTCCTGAGCTAGAGAAAACAATGCATGGTGCCTTTGCGCTTCATTCAGATTCGGTCGCGCGAGCAAATTCTGATGGACACGGATAGCGCGATCGACCTCTCCGCGTCGTCTGAATAGATGGCCTAAGGCGAAGTGTGTCTCCAGCGTATCGTCGTCGACTTTCGCAATTCTCACGAAGAGTTCCAACGCCTCATCCGTCTGACGATTCAAGACGAGGTTCAGGCCCCTCAGATAGTCGGCGTTTACCGGCGGCGAAGGTGGATCCCCGCGACCTTGGACAGAATAACGCGCGAAAGCCCAACCCGTAGCTGCCGCCACGATGAAAAGCCCGGCCAGCAGAAATGTGGCTTCAGTTGGCATCGTGCAGCGGAAGGCTGCGCAGGCTACTGACCTCTGCCTCTGCGAGTCTCAAGTCGCGACGCAGGCGCCGTCTTTCAGCGGCCATGCGAAAGAGAGCGAGGCCGGCGGTAATGAGCCCGAAGAGCCAGCCAATCCCGAAACAGACGGTGAACGCAAGGGCAACAGAGACTTCTTCGAATCGGGCGAATCCGACATCAAGCGAGACCGTCTCCGGATTGTTATAGGCGAATACCGCCGCCAGCAGCGCGACAAAGAGCAGCGATAAGAACAGTACGATCTTGCGTACCGTGGCCAAGTCTATATTCCTGAGAGTCGTCCGATGCTAGCTGCGTACCGGAAGATCGCGGCCCTCGTTAACGCGCTTTCTGAGGTCCTTTCCGGGCTTGAAATGTGGTACATGTTTCCCCGCCAGTGCGACCGCGTCGCCGGTCTTCGGGTTTCGGCCCATTCGGGGCGGGCGATAATGTAGTGAAAAGCTGCCGAACCCGCGTATCTCAATACGCTCACCGTTCGCGAGCGATTCGCTCAACAGCTCCAGAACATGCTTTACAGCAAGCTCCACATCTTTAGCGGGAAGATGCTTCTGCTTACGAGCGATTGATTCAATTAGCTCGGATTTTGTCATGGCTAGATACCATCCTCTCAGGCCACAGCGTACCCTTATTTGTTATTAAGTTTCGGTGCTTATTCCGAAGACAGATGTTCTTTCAGTAAGTCACCTAGTGTCGCGCCCGCCGCCGGTTTCCCTCCGTCGGATTTATAAGTCTGAATAGCCTGAGCTTCCTCATGCGCTTCCTTGGCCTTGATCGACAGCGAGACGATTCGCGTCTTTCTATCGACTCCAGTGAACTTCGCTTCCAGCTCTTCGCCGGCCTTAAGAACCATACGCGCGTCTTCGACTCGATCCCTGGAGATCTCGGAAGCGCGTAATTGACCGATGACGCCCCCCTCCAACTCGACGGTCGCACCCTTGGCGTCCACTTCCTGGATAATTCCCTTTACGATACCGCCCTTCGGATGTTCTGCCAAGAACAGCGACAGGGGATCCTTATCGAGTTGCTTGACTCCAAGTGAGATGCGCTCTCGTTCCGGATCGATGGCGAGTACTGCCGTTTCTAGCTCCTCGCCTTTGGTGTAATTGCGAACTGCTTCTTCGCCAGCGAGCTCCCACGACAGGTCGGACAGATGGACAAGGCCATCTATGCCGCCGGGAAGACCGATAAATACACCGAAGTCCGTAATGGATTTGATTTGCCCGGAAACTTTGTCGCCTTTGTTATAACTATCGGCGAAGTCTGCCCAGGGATTCGCTTGACACTGTTTCAGGCCGAGCGAGATACGCCGGCGTTCCTCGTCAATATCGAGGACCATCACTTCGACTTCATCGCCGATCTGCACGACCTTGTGCGGGCTTACATTCCTATTGGTCCAGTCCATCTCAGATACGTGGACGAGGCCTTCGACACCCTCCTCGATCTCGACGAAACAGCCGTAGTCCGCGATGTTCGTCACCTTGCCGAATAATCGGGAGTCCGGGGGATAGCGTCTGCCGAGATCCGTCCACGGATCGTCGCCCAGTTGCTTCAGTCCAAGCGATACCCGGTTGCGTTCGCGATCAAATTTCAAGACTTTGACGTCCATCTCATCGCCGACATTGACGACTTCGGAGGGATGTTTCACCCGTTTCCAGGCCATGTCGGTGATATGCAGCAACCCATCGATGCCGCCGAGATCGACGAAAGCGCCGTAATCGGTCAGGTTCTTGACGATACCCTTGAGTACCGCACCCTCCTGCAGATTTTTCAACAGCTCCTCGCGCTCGGCGCTGTATTCTTCCTCGACGACAGCGCGACGCGATACGACGACGTTATTGCGCTTCTGATCTAATTTGATGACTTTAAATTCGAGGGTGGATCCTTCGAGAGCGGTAGGATCCCTGACCGGGCGGACATCGACGAGCGACCCGGGTAAAAAGGCACGAACGAAATCGATGTCGACGGTAAAGCCACCGCGAACACGGCCGCTGATCGTACCGGTGACGACCTTGGAGCCTTGGAATGATTCTTCGAGGCGGCGCCACGTTCGAGCACGTTTGGCCTTTTCTCTGGAAAGACGCGTCTCTCCGAAACCGTCTTCGACGGCATCAAGCGCGACTTCGACTTCATCACCGACCGCGACTTCGATCTCGCCGCTGTCGTCGAGAAATTGGTTCGTCGGGATCACGGCCTCGGACTTCAAGCCCGCGTGGACGATTACGACATCCGGGTTCACGTCGACGACGATCGCCGTCAGAATGGCACCCTGCTTAATCTGCTGATTAGCGATATTTTCTTCTAGTAACTCCGCAAAAGATTCGACCATTTATTTTCGCCGCTGCTGCGGCACCCTCCAGCACGTCGTCGGTCCATCCTGTACCAACGGTTGTCCAACAATGGCTTCAGGCCTCCTGCCAAAGCCTCCTAATTCGTTCCTTCGTTCACTTCCAACAGCCAGGAGTGAACCCGCTCAATGACTTGCTCCGGTGTGATCCCGGTCGAATCCAGGATACGAGCCCCGTCGGCGGCCTTCAGCGGCGCTACCTTCCGGTTGGCGTCGCGCTCGTCCCGTTCGGCTATCTCTCGGGAAAGGGCCGGCAGGCTAACATCAATCCCCTTTTCTTTCAACTGGTTATAGCGTCTTAAGGCTCTTTCCTCCGGGCCGGCCGTCAGAAACACTTTGAGCGCGGCAGTGGGGAATACGACGCTCCCCATATCTCGTCCGTCCGCGACGAGGCCCGGAGGCCGAGCGAACTGTCGCTGGCGTTCAAGAAGCGCCGTACGAACGGGCGGTAGCGCAGCCACTTTCGAGGCCGCCGCCCCATGTTCCTCGGTCCGCAGGAGCGATGTGACGTCTACACCGTCGAGCAAAACCTGCTCCGTGTCTTCGG
Organism: Gammaproteobacteria bacterium; assembly: GCA_963581225.1. Classification (GTDB taxonomy): domain Bacteria; phylum Pseudomonadota; class Gammaproteobacteria; order Steroidobacterales; family Rariloculaceae; genus SMWC01. The sequence continues at coordinate 19,573 of CAUZMW010000006.1, read as the reverse complement.
CCGTGGAGAACTCGACCGCCATGACAGCCGCGGCAGCCGCCAGCCCATCGGGGTCGTCGATAGAGATGGATTGCTTTGCGGCGATCAGCGCGACCAGTCGGTATAGTGCACCGCTGTCCAGCAGGTGCCAGCCCAGCGCGCGTGCCAGCCCGCGACTGATCGTCCCTTTACCTGAACCGGTCGGGCCATCGATGGCGATCACGGGAACACGCTCACTCATGGCTGCCGGCCGTGACTGCGTCCAGTCGCAGCCCGCTGCGTGCTGCAACCGTCAGGAAGTCGGGGAATGAGGTAGCGACAGGGCTCGTATCGAGGATCTCGATTGCCGATCGTGCCCGCAGGCTAGCGATCGCAAACGCCATCGCGATCCGATGATCGCCATGACTATCGACTCGCGCGCCCCGCAAGGGACCGCCTTCAATCGTAAGGCCGTCCGAGCGCTCGTCTACCGTCGTTCCCAACGCTTTCAAGCCGGCGGCCATGACGGCCAGGCGATCGCTCTCTTTATGCCGCAGTTCATCCGCGCCCGTCACGACGGTAGTGCCGACGGCTGCCGCTGCGGCGATGAATAGTATCGGCAGTTCATCGATACTAAGCGCGACAAGCTGGGCGCCGATCTCGACGCCACGCAAGTCACTCTTTTCAACGTAAATGTCGGCTACCGGCTCTGCGCCGCTCTGGCGCTCGTTCCGTAGCTCAATCTTGGCGCCCATACTCCGCAGAATCGTTAACAACCCCGTTCGGGTTGGATTAATGCCTATCGCGGGAAGCAGCAGGCCATCGGCAGCACCGAGGAGGCCGGCAACGATGAAGAACGCCGCAGAAGAGAAGTCACCCGGTATGTCGATTGACGTGCCGGTCAATGTGACCGGTCCAGCTACCGACACCGTGCCGTTCGCCTCCGGCTTTAGCGGTACACCCATGGTGAGAAGCATGCGTTCCATATGGTCGCGACTGGGTCCAGGTGACCTGACCGTCGTCCGTCCGTCTCCCCACAGGCCGGCCAACAGGATGGCCGATTTCAGCTGAGCGCTGGCGACGGGTAATGTGCAGTCGATGCCACTGAGTGGTCTCGTGCCGTGGATCCGTACCGGCGCTCGTCCGCGATCTGTGGCAATCTGAGCGCCCATCGCCCGCAGGGGCTCGGCGACTCGCTCCATCGGGCGCTGCCGCAGAGATTCATCTCCCGTCAGCACCGAGTCGAACGGCTGTGCGGCCAGCAGCCCCATCAACAATCGTATCGCGGTGCCGGAATTACCGAGGTCCAATGATTCCGCCGGCTGGCGAAGCCCATATGCGCCCACACCCGCGATCGTTAGGCGCGACCCGCTCTCCTCTATGTTGACACCCATGGCGCGCAGCGCGGCCAACATCGCCAGGCAGTCTTCGCTGTGTAGAAAGCCTGAGATTGTTGTCGTACCGTTAGCTACGGCGCCCAGCAGCAATGCCCGGTGTGAGATGGATTTATCGCCCGGTACGCCCACCGTCCCGCCGACGCTTTCAGCCGGGTGTGCGATATAGGCTTCTGAAGAAGCCGTTGGAGGGTGCTGGGGCACGCGACTAAGGTCTCTACGATCCTAAAGAACTGCCTTCGGGTAGGCTCCGAGAACGCGAAACAAGTTCGCCTGCGCTTCGATCTCCCGCAACGCTTCGCTGACCGTCTCGTCGTCAGCGTGACCGCCGATATCGACGAAAAAGACGTAGTCCCATTTTCGGCGCCTGGATGGCCGGGATTCGATTCGCGTCATCGTGATGCCGTTGCGCGCCAGCGGATCGAGTAAGAGATGCAGGACGCCAGGGCCTTCAGTACCGCTGGCGGATAACAGCAACGACGTCTTGTCTTCGCCGCTCGGCGGAAAAAGTCTGCGTCCAATCACCAGGAAACGAGTCGTATTATCCGCGTGATCTTCGATGTTCGCAAAAAGTATGCCTAGCCCGTAGACCTCGGCAGCGGCGTCGCCGGCAATCGCCGCCGTGCCATCTTCATCGCGAGCGCGCCGTGCAGCTTCCGCGTTGCTCGACACCGATACGGTCTCGATACCCGGCAAGGATTGCGCCAGCCAGGCCCGACACTGCGCCAGCGACTGAGGATGAGAGCAGACTCGCTTTATCTGGCCGATCTCTTTCATCTGTCCCATAAGGTGTTGGCAGATGCGTAACTCGACTTCACCGCAAATCTTCAGCGGTGAAGTCAGGAACATATCGAGCGTGCTATTGATCGTGCCTTCCGTCGAGTTTTCCACAGGAACAACACCGAAGTCCGCGACGCCAGCTTCGACTTCGTGGAAAACTTCCTCGATCGTCGTCAGAGGCAATGCTCGTATCGAATGGCCGAAATGTTTAAGCACCGCAGACTGTGTGAACGTCCCCTCCGGACCGAGGAAAGCAACTTTCAGCGGTTCCTCCTGCGCAAGGCAGGCGGACATCAGTTCTCTGAAGACGCGAACGAGCTCTTCGTCCCGCAGCGGCCCCTCGTTGCGCTCCATGACTGAGCGCAATACCTGAGCTTCTCGCTCCGGCCGATAGAAATCTGCGGTCTGAGTCAGCCCTTTCGCAGCCCCGACTTTTTTCGCGCAACGGGCCCGATCTGCGATCAGTGCCTGAATCTCGGCATCGATCTCATCGATTCGCTGTCGCAGCTGCTCCAACTCGGCGTCGTTGTCGGAGCCGGTCTTTTCGTTCATGACAGGGGACTCACGAGGGTTGCTAGCCGGTTATTCGATAATTGGAAGAACGCGTAGCGAGAGTATGCCATCGATAGACCGGATTCGCTGTAGCGTGGCCTCACCTGCCGGTCCGTCCAGGTCAACGAGCGTATGCGCGACTTCGTCTCTCGACACATTCAATAAATCCGCGATATTGATATTCTCTTCCGCCAGAGCGGTCGATACCTGGCCGACCATATTCGGCACATTCGAATTCGTGATCGCGAGACGGTGAGGCCGCGTACGTCGCAACTGCGCTTCGGGAAAGTTTACCGAATGGCGAATGTTGCCGTTCTCCAGGAAGTTCCGGAGGTTATTGGCGACCATCACGGCACAGTTCTCCTCGGCTTCCCGAGTCGCGGCACCCAAGTGCGGTAAACAGATAATGCGGTCATCGTTCATCAGCGCGCGCGACGGAAAGTCGGTCACGTAAGTGCTGACCGCACCGCTATCGAGTGCCGCCAGCAACGCGTCCTCGTCGACAATACCCTGGCGTGCAAGATTCAACACGACTGAGCCTTTGGGTAACAGCGCGAGCCGATCTCTATTCAGCAATCCTCGGGTGTGCTCATTAAACGGTATGTGGAAGGTCAGCATATTGGCGCGTGAGCACAACTCTTCCAAGTTGGATGCTTGTTCGACGCCCGATGAGAGTTGCCAGGCACGTTTGACGGTAATCTTCTGATCGTAGCCGATCACGCTCATGCCGAGTTCCAGCGCGGCATTCGCGACTTGGACGCCGATCGCGCCAAGCCCCACAACGCCGAGCGTGCGTCCCGGTAATTCGTAACCGATAAACTGTTTCTTGGTCGCTTCAACAGCGCGTGCGAGTTCATCGTCGTTACCTTCAAGGTGACGCACGTAGTCCCACGCTGAAACTAGATTACGCGCCGCCAGAAGAACGCCGGCGATGACCAACTCCTTCACTGCATTGGCGTTCGCGCCGGGGGCGTTGAAAACGGGAATGCCCAACTCACTCAGCTTCGACACGGGGATGTTATTCACACCGGCGCCCGCGCGCGCGACGGCACGCAGACTGGCCGGAATCTCCATGTCATGCATCTTGTAGGAGCGCAGGAGGATCGCATGAGGATCGGCCAGGTCCGCGCCAACTTCGTAGCGCTCGCGAGGAAAGCGATCCAGCCCTTCACTCGCAATGTTGTTGAGTGTCAGAACTTTGAATGAGTCTGTCATGTCGTTTAACCGTGTCTAGCCTCGAAGTCCGACATGAATGCGATCAAAGCATCCACACCCGCCTCGGGCATTGCGTTGTATAGGCTGGCGCGGAGGCCTCCCACCGATCTATGGCCTTTCAGGTTGGTCAGGCCGGCGACTTTCGACCCGGCCAGAAAAGCCGAATCCAGTGCCGCGTCCGGCAGCGTGAATGGAATATTCATGCGAGACCGGTAGTCCAAGTCGACGGGGTTCGTGTAGAAATCTGAAACGTCGATCGCTGCGTAGAGCTTCTGCACCTTGGCGTCATTGCGCTGCGCCATGGCTTCGAGTCCCCCATGCTCCTTCAGCCACGCGAAGACCAGACTCGCCATGTACCATGCGAATGTTGCCGGCGTATTCCACATCGAGCCCGACTCTGCCATGACGCGGTAATCGGTTATACCGGGCGTCTGTGCGGCGGCGCGCCCGATCAGATCTTCGCGCACGATCACGAGAGTCAGTCCGGCCTGGCCCATGTTTTTCTGCGCGCCGGCGTAGATGAGACCGAAACGTTTCACATCGACCGGCCTCGACAAAATTGTCGATGACATATCTGCGACCAGGGGTGCGTTGGACACCTCGGGGATGCTGTGCATCTCGACGCCGCCGATGGTTTCATTGGGCGTGTAATGCAAATAGGCTGCATCGTCCGATACCTGCCAGCTTGCTGGATCCGGCACAGTTGTATAGTGACTCGCCGCGGCATCGGCTGCGACATTCACTTTGACGATGCGCGATGCCTCCGTCTTGGCTTTCTTGCCCCAACTTCCCGTTACGACGTAATCGGGGACGCCGTCGGGTGCCGCCAGATTCAGAGGTACGGCTGCGAACTGCAGCGTTGCGCCGCCCTGCAGAAACAGCACTTTGTAATTCTCCGGAATCGTCAATAGCTCCCGCAGATCGGCCTCCGATTGGGCGGCAAGGTCCATAAATTCGGGGCTGCGGTGGCTAACCTCCATGACCGACATGCCTGTGCCCTTCCAGTCGAGAAAGTCGGCCTGCGCTCGCGCCATGACTTGCTGCGGCAAGACTGCAGGGCCCGGGCTGAAATTAAAAACGCGATCCATCTCTACTCTACTACTCCCTTTTGCGTAGCGAGCCGTTATTCCGGCTCGTCATCCTGTAAGACTTCCACACGCTCCAGCCCAACGAGTTTGTCATTGGTGTCCAGCCGGATCAGCCGAACTCCCTGTGTGTTCCTGCCCATCACGGAAATCTCAGAGGTCGATGTTCTTACGAGCGTGCCGGCCGAACTAATCAGCATAACCTCGTCGTCCGTTGAGACTTGCAGCGCGCCAACGACGCGGCCATTACGATCGGACACCTGAATAGCGATAACGCCCTGCCCGCCCCGGCCCTGCACGGGAAAGTCGTTCAGCGGCGTGCGCTTACCATAGCCATTCTCGGTGGCAATGAGCATGAACTCTTTGTCCGGAATGCTGAGCGCGATTACCTCATCGTCGTTACTCGCCAGGCGGAGGCCGCGCACGCCGGCAGCCGTTCTGCCCATCGTTCGAACATCGGTCTCAGAGAAGCGAATGGCCTTTCCTGAGCCCGCGAACAGCATGACGTCCTGATCGCCGAGCGTGACTGCCGCGCCGACCAGTCGGTCGTCCTCATGTAATTCGACGGCAATGATGCCGTTCGCGCGTGGGCGAGAGTACGCGTTCAGCTGGGTTTTCTTTACCGTGCCCTGTTTCGTGGCGAAGATCACGAACCGGTCATCATCGAACTCCTTGATTGGCACGACGGCATTGATACGCTCGTTTTCTTGCAGCGGCAGCAGATTGACGATCGGGCGTCCTCTCGATCCCGACCCCGCCTGCGGAACCTGATAAACCTTGAGCCAATACGCCTTCCCCCTGCTTGAAAAACACAATAGCGTGTCGTGGGTGTTGGCGATGAACAGTTGATCGATAAAGTCCTCGTCTTTGACCCGTGCGGCCGCCCGGCCGCGACCGCCGCGCCGCTGCGCCTGGTAGGCGGCGACGGGCTGCGCCTTGGCATAACCGCCGTGGGACAGTGTCACGACGACATCTTCCTCGGGAATTAAGTCCTCGATGGTTAGATCAGCGTAGTCCTCGACAATCTCAGTGCGGCGCGGATCCGCATAGCGCTCGCGGATCTCAATGAGTTCCTCACGGATCACGGCTTGCAGCCTTTCTGGCTCTGCCAGGATCTCTTGATATCCTTGAATTTTATGTACTAACTCCATGAATTCTTTCAGTATTTTTTCCTGTTCCAGGGCCGTTAATCGGTGCAGACGAAGATCCAGGATTGCCTGCGCCTGTACTTCGGACAGCCGATAGCCGGTCGCACTCAAACCACAGCCTTCCGCCAGCCCATCCGGGCGCGTGGCCTCGGCGCCCGCGCGCTCCAGCATGCCGACGACGGCGCCCGGCGCCCAGTCGCAACCGATCAGGCTCGCTCGCGCAACGGCCGGCGATGCGGAAGCCCGAATGAGCTCGATTACCTCGTCGATATTTGCGAGGGCCACCGTCTGCCCTTCCAACACGTGCGCGCGTTCGCGCGCCTTCCTAAGCTCGAATAGCGTTCGCCTCGTGACGATTTCACGCCGATGACGAAGGAAGGCTTCCAGAATCTCCTTCAGCGTCAGCAGTTTGGGTTGCCCGTCGACCAGTCCGACCATATTGATGCCGAACACGCTCTGTAGCTGGGTCTGTTTGTAGAGATTGTTCAGGACGACGTCCGAGAGCTCACCGCGACGCAACTCAATCACGACACGCATCCCGTCTTTATCGGACTCGTCTCGTAACTCACTTATTCCTTCCAGGCGTTTGTCTCGTACCAGTTCGGCGATCTTTTCGATCAGCCTGGCTTTATTGACCTGATACGGTAGCTCCGTCACCACAATCGCTTCGCGATTAGCGGTCGCTAGCGGCTCGATATGGTGTCTCGCGCGAATATAGAGTCGGCCACGCCCGGTCGTATAGGCGTTTACGATGCCTTGAGCGCCGTGAATCAATCCCGCGGTCGGAAAATCCGGGCCGGGTATCAGCTTAATGAGGTCGCTGATCCCGAGTTCCGGCGTGTCCAGCAGTGCCAGGCACGCATCGACAACCTCGCCGAGATTATGCGGCGGAATATTGGTGGCCATCCCCACAGCAATTCCGGACGAACCGTTGACCAGCAGATTAGGTACACGCGTTGGCAGGACCGTCGGTTCGTGCTCGCTCTCGTCGTAGTTCGCCGAGAAGTCGACCGTCTCTTTATCGATATCGGAGAGCAAATCCTGGGCCAGCCGGGCCATGCGAATTTCGGTGTAGCGCATCGCGGCCGGCGCATCGCCATCGACGGAACCGAAGTTACCCTGGCCGTCTATGAGCAGATAGCGCATGGAGAAGGGCTGCGCCATGCGAACGATGGTCTCGTACACGGCACTGTCCCCGTGGGGGTGGTACTTACCGATGACATCGCCCACCACACGGGCGGACTTCTTGTACGCCTTGTTGTAGTCGTTGCCCAGCTCACGCATGGCGAACAGGACTCGGCGGTGAACCGGCTTGAGTCCGTCTCTGATATCCGGCAACGCGCGTCCGACGATTACGCTCATGGCGTAATCCAGATACGACCGCTTCATCTCGTCTTCGAGATTGACCAGAATTATTTCTTTTGCGAATTCAGCCATGTTATTTACCGCAAATACTGTCCCGTCCCGGCCTGCAAGGAGACGCCGGGTGAGTTAGAACGCGCTGAGAGAGAAACGGGCCGTCAAGCCACCGAGACCGTAGAAAACGACTGGCCAAATTAGCTCGACAAATCAGGTTCCGAGTACTCAAGAATCAGCGTGAATTCTACCATAAGGGAGCCTCTTTCCGTAGCGTTCCCGGCCGATCAAACGGCTATACTTCACATCCTAATTCGGTCGCACAGTCCACCAAGCTAACCCCCAAGAGTGAGTCATCCAGTAGTGAGTCAACGCATCGATGCACTGATCTGTCCCCGCTGGACGATCGCCGTGGAGCCTGATATCGAAGTGCATGAAGATCTCGTGGTGGCGATCGACAAGGGCCGCATCGTGGCGCTGCTTCCGCGTGCCGAGGCGATGGATCGATTCGAGCCCGACGCGCTGCACGACCGGCCCGATCACGTGCTGTTGCCAGGCCTCGTCAATGTGCACACGCACGCGGCAATGACGCTGATGCGAGGATATGGCGACGATATGCCGCTCGCGCGGTGGCTCGAGGAGCGAATTCGGCCGATCGAGTTGAATCTCGCTAACCCGGATTTCGTCGCCGACGGTACTCGACTGGCCGTGGCGGAGATGCTTCGAGCCGGAACGACCTGCTTCGCCGATATGTATTTCTTTCCGGACAAGGTCGCGGAGGTGGCAACCGAGACCGGGATCCGGGCTGCCGTCGGTATGATCGCACTCGACTTCCCATCGCCCTGGGCTGACACGCCGGATGAGTACATCAGCAAAGGTTTGGACGTCCACGATACCTATAGGGGCGCCCCGCTCGTTAGTACGTTCTTCGCGCCACATGCGCCCTATAGCGTCTCAGATGCGACTCTGCAGCGGATTCGGCAGCTCGCCGACGAGTTAGAGGTCCCCGTGCAGATGCATATCCACGAGACCGCTAACGAAGTGGAAGACAGTGTCGCTGAGTATGGGAAACGACCGTTGCAACGCCTGGACGAGTTAGGTTTGCTGAATTCGGCATTGATTGCGGTGCACGCGACGCAGTTGCTCGGTCACGAGATGGAGCGTTTGGGATCGGCCGGCTCGAGTATCGCGCACTGTCCGCGATCCAATCTTAAACTCGCCAGCGGCGCCTGCCCTGTCGCCGAGGCGCTGGCTGCTGGTATCAATGTCGGACTGGGAACGGATGGCGCCGCCAGCAATAACCGCTTAGATATGTGGGCAGAGATGGAAATGGCCGCGCTATTAGGTAAGCACGTTGCCCACGACGCCGAAGCCGTTCCTGCTCCGGTCGTGTTGGAGATGGCGACGATCAACGGTGCCCGCGCCCTGGGGCTGGCCGATGAAATCGGCTCGCTGGTTGCAGGCAAGTCGGCTGACGTTATCTGCGTCGAGTTGACGGCGCCGACAGTGCGCCCGGTCCTGGATCCGTTGTCGCAACTCGTCTATTGCAGCGGTCGTGAGCATGTGACCGACGTCTGGGTCGCGGGCGAACATCTACTGTCAGCCGGTCGACTCACACGCATGGACATCGAGGTTATCCTGGAGCGCGCAGATCAATGGGGCAAGCGGATACTCGACGCATGAACGACAGCTCGCAGAACGTCGATCCCGTAGAACTCGCCAAGTTCGATGCGCTTGCCGCGGACTGGTGGAATCCGGACGGCCCGTTGAAGACGCTACACGAGATCAATCCGTTGCGCGTAGATTACATCGAAGATCGTGTGATGCTGAAGGGCGCACGCGTCCTCGACGTAGGTTGCGGCGGCGGTCTTCTGAGCGAAGCCCTGGCGGCCCGAGACGCGGATGTCCTCGGGATCGATCTTGCCGAGGCCAGCCTTGAGATCGCCCGTCGACACGCCGCCGATTCCGGCACAACGCTCGAGTACCGGTGCATCGACGTCGCGGAACTGGCTTCTGAGAAACCAGGACAATTCGACGTCGTCACCTGTCTCGAGCTACTGGAGCATGTCCCAGACCCCGAAGCGCTCGTTGCAGCCTGCGCTGTTGCTGTGCGGCCCGGCGGGACGGTCTTCTTTTCTACGATCAACCGAAATTTAAAGAGTTTTTTGCTAGCAATCGTAGGCGCCGAACACGTTCTACGCATGGTGCCCCGCGGGACGCATGACTATCTCAAGCTCGTACGCCCGGCCGAACTCGCTTCCTGGTGCCGCGGAGCCGATCTTGAGCTGCAGGACGTTACCGGATTGCATTTCAATCCGCTCACGCAGAGCTATTCGCTAGGCGGTAATTCTGACGTGAACTACTTTGCCTATACGGTTCGTGAACCAGCCGCATGAAGATACAGGCCGTACTGCTGGATCTTGATGGCACGCTCGCCGATACTGCGCCTGACCTGGTTGCTGTATTGAACCAACTGCTGGTCCGCCACCGGCGGCCGTTGGCACCCTACGCGATCGCGCGTAATGAAGTATCGAACGGCGCGCTGGGCCTGATCAGGCTGGGCTTCGGTGAGGCATTTTCTGCCGACCGCCTGGAGGGCCTGCGCCAGGAATTTCTCAAGCTCTATACCAGTAATGTGGCACTTAATTCCCGTATTTTTAATGGTATACAAGATGTACTTCATTCTATATCTAAATTCGGGTTGGTCTGGGGAATCGTCACGAATAAGCCGGCTGCGATGACACAGCCACTGCTCGAGGCATTGGAGTTGGCCCATGCGCCGGCATGTGTAATAAGCGGTGATCGACTGCCGCAGCGCAAACCTCACCCCGCGCCTTTACTACTTGCGGCAGAAGAAATCGGTGTGCCGGCCGGGCACTGCGTCTATGTCGGCGATGCGCTGCGCGATATCGAGGCCGGCCGCGCCGCCGGTATGGCGACCATCGCGGTGACCTATGGGTACATTCGCCCCCACCAGGACCCGTATAGTTGGGGGGCAGATTCCGTGATCACCCAACCGAGCGCGCTTTTGGATGCCATTAAACAGCTAGACAGTGTGCCGCAGACCCATGCCGCCTGCTGAACCGAGCCTGATGTTGTACCTGCTGAGCGGCGGAATCGCGGGCCTCATCGTCGGCCTGTTGACAGGATTCGGTCTGGGTCGATCCCGAAGCGTGAAGCTCCGGCACGAACTCGACCTGCGCAATGTCGAGATCAAGAACCAGGAGCATCTAGACACGGAGCGTGAGCAGGCTCTGGCGCTCGCCGCAGAGCGGCTCAGCAGCGCTTTCTCCCAGCTCGCCAACGCACAACTGCAGAGTCACTCGGAAACGTTTCTAAAACTGGCCAAGGAGAGTTTAGGTATCCACCATGAGCGCGCCAAGGCTGGGCTCGCCTCACGCGAACAGGCCGTCGAGAACCTCGTCAAGCCGATCCGCGATGCGCTTAGTCGTACTGAAGCGCATATCAGCTCGATGGAAAAACTCGCCACGAGGCGCACGGCAGCATTACGGCGCAACTGGAGGCCATGGCGGCCGGCCAGAAGACGCTCAGCGCTGAGACACGCAATCTGGTTAACGCGCTCAGACGCCCCGAGGTGCGTGGTCAGTGGGGAGAGATTACGCTGCAGCGTCTGGTCGAACTCGCCGGCATGGTGGAGCACTGCGACTTCGTCACACAGAGTCACACGCCACGGAAGATGGCGCGATACGGCCCGATATGATCATTAACATGCCCGATCGCCGGCAGGTGATCGTCGACGTAAAGACGCCGCTTGATGCCTATCTCGACGCGACACAGACGGAGGACGAAGCGAGCCGAGTCACCGCTCTTGAGCGCCGCGCGGCCAATGTCGCGCAACGCGTAAGGGAGCTCGCTAGCAAGACGTACTGGGCGCAGTTCAAAAATAGCCCAGAGTTCGTGATCCTGTTTATTACTGGCGATCAGTTTCTAAGCGCCGCCCTCGCTCAGCGTCCCGATCTGCTGGACGATGCCCTGCGCCAGCAGGTTATTCTCGCCACGCCGACGAGCTACGTCGCGTTACTGAAAGCGATCGCGTATGGCTGGCAGCAGACCGCGCTGACGGAGAACGCCGCCGAAATTCGTGGGCTGGCGGTACAGCCGTACGAACGCCTGAATGTCTTCGCCGGTCATCTGAGCACGATGGGTAAGTAACTCGGCAATAGCGTCAAGGCGTATAACCAGGCGGTCGGTTCGCTCGAACATCGAGTCCTCCCCAGCGCACGCCGATTTACCGAACTCGGCGTCAATCCGAAGCAGCATTTAGACAAAGTGAAAGCAGTCGACGAAGTACCGCGCGAACCTGTTGCCGAGTCGGGAGACGGAGGCGTTCCTGCGACGCCTGACGAGAACCTGGGGCAGTCAGGTTGATGCAGGCCGCGATCAGTTCCACGATCGGGTCTGGGCTCGAATCATGAAGAGTTGGGATGACTATGAGCCGGCTAAGGATTTATTCCGAGATCGAGTAATTCTAGTCACGGGGGCGACCTCTGGCATCGGTCGGGCGGTGGCTCGAGATCTGACGCAGCATGGTGCGACGGTCGTACTACACGGTCGCAATGCCGCAGCGCTTGAAACCGTCTACGAAGAACTGAAAGAACTCGGCCCGGAGCCCGTCGTCGCACAGCTGGACTTCGAACGCGCTCAAGGCGACGAATACCAGCACCTGACGGAACAGATCGAGTCGCGTTTCGAACGTGTCGATGGCCTACTCCACAACGCCGGCATTCTGGGCGATCTGAGTCCAATCGAGCACTACAACATCGGGCTCTGGCAGCGGGTCATGCACGTGAACCTCAACGCGCCGTTCATACTCACTCGCTGCCTGCTGCCCCTACTCCGCAACTCCGCCGATGCCTCCGTTCTATTTACGACCAGCGGCGTCGGCAACGTGGGTCGTGCCTATTGGGGGGCGTATTGTGCTTCGAAGTTTGCCACCGAGGGGCTGGCTCAGGTCATGGCGGATGAATGCGAGAACACCTCGATTCGCGTTAACTGCATCAATCCGGGCTCGACCCGTACCAGTATGCGGCGCAAAGCTTTTCCGGCAGAGGATCCGGAAAAGCTGCCGACGCCCGAGAGTATTACGAGCCCGTATCTTTACTTGCTGGGCCCCGATAGCCGTGGTGTCAGCGGCGAGCGTTTCGAATGCCGACCGGGCAGTAAGCCGGCTCATCTGGGCGAAGAGTAGCCGCGCGAACGCCTCAGGGCACCTGCAGGCCTACCGACTTGTACAAAGCCTCGATCTCTTTGCTGGACAACGGCCGAGAGTCGCCCCGATGCATTTCCCCAAGCGACACGGGGCCATAGCGCACGCGAATCAGGCGGCTAACGGCAATACCAAGCGCTTCGAATACCCGTCGAATTTCGCGATTGCGGCCCTCATGCAATGTCACGCGATACCAGATATTCCGCCCCGAGCCGCCCTCTTTGACGACTTGATCGAATTTCGCTTTGCCGTCATCGAGTTCCACACCTTGTGTTAGCAGCGTTAGCTGTTCTCCCGTCAGCTCGCCCATGAGCCGCACGGCGTATTCCCGAGGCACCTCATAGCTCGGGTGCATCAGGCGATGGGCCAGATCGCCATCGGACGTCAGTAACAATAGGCCCGACGTGCTGATGTCCAGCCGCCCGACCGAGATCCACCGCCCGTGTCGAGGTGGCTTCAGCACAGAGAAAATGGTTCGCCGCCCTTCCGGATCGCTACGGGTTGTTACTTGCCCAGCCGGCTTGTAGTAGAGGCAATAGTATTTGCGCTCTCGCTCGCTTGGGACAACCCGGAGCGGGCGCCCGTCGAACAAGATTCTTTCTCCACCGGCCAGGCTATCGCCGAGTTGGGCCGGTTTCCCATCGACGACGATACGGCCCTGTTTAATCCAGCGCTCGACCTCTCTACGTGAGGCTACGCCGGCGTTCGCCAGGACCTTCTGGATTCGATCTGCCACTTCTGTCGTCGTTTGGAGTCGGTGACTCGAGCATCGCCCGAGTTCCAGGTCAGCGTGCTTCAGCCCGACTCAGGATGAGATTCGGGCACGGCAGAGCCGTCGCTCGGATCGCTCTGGGTTAGCGGTAGAGCTTCATGTTCGGCGCTCGAATGTGGAGCGAGATCTGTCTTCTCGATTTTCAGATCCTCGACGAGATCGGTCTGAGAATCCAGCTCCGGGAGATCAAGGGTGACATTAAAATTGTCGAAATCCTTGATTTCCGACAGCGGCGGAAGATCGTCGAGCTTCTTCAGCCCAAAATAATCGAGAAACTCTCGAGTTGTGCCGAACATGGCCGGTTTGCCGGGCACATCGCGATGACCCACCACGCGAATCCAGCCGCGTTCCAGCAATGTGCGGACGATGTTGGTGGTCACGGCGACGCCGCGGACCTCTTCGATATCGCCCCGAGTAATCGGCTGCCGATAGGCGATCAGCGCCAACGTTTCGAGTAGTGCGCGACTATAGCGCGGGGCTCGTTCTTCCCACAGCGGCGTTAGCCATTCGCTCATCGACCGCTTGATCTGAATTCGGTAGCCGCTCGCCACCTCCTTCAGCTCAATACCTCGACCCGCGTAGTCCGCTGCGAGCATATCGAGTACGCGTCTTAAGTGCGGTTTATCCGGTCGCGAACGTTTTGCGAATAGCTCACTTAAGCTATCCAGAGTGAGCGGCCGGCCAGCGGCGAGCAATGCCGCCTCGAGTACATATTTAATTTCTGTATCATCCATCGGAGGTGCTCACGCCGGTTCAATTTTAACATCTTGGGTGCCGGTTTGCGCCGCCCGCACGTGAATAGGACCGTAGAGTTCGTTCTGTACGACGTCGATCATCGATTCCTTGAGCAATTCTAGAATGGCAAGAAACGTAACCGTCACGCCGCCTTTCCCCTCGGTCGGGTCGAATAGGCCGGTGAAGTCCGCGTACCGCTCGCCCTCCAGTGAGACCAGAATCGCCGACATTCGCTCGCGTACCGACAACGGCTCACGTTGAATATGATGATGAGCGAACATGTCCGAGCGCTCGACGGCCTCTCGAAAGGCGATCAAAAGCTCCTTGAGCGCGATATCCGGTAGCTTCGTGACGACGCGCCGGTCGGTAGTTTCAGCACCCGCCGGAAGGACGTCGCGCTCGAGGCGTTCCAACGCATCAATGTCCCCGGCAGCTTGCTTGTAGCGCTCGTATTCCTGGAGTCGACGTACGAGTTCAGCGCGCGGATCGTTCTCTTCGGCTTCACCCTCCGTAGATCGAGGCAACAGCATCCTCGATTTGATTTCCGCTAGCGTCGCGGCCATCACCAGATACTCGCCCGCTAGTTCGAATTGGATATCGGTCATTAGATCGATGTAGTGCACGTACTGCTTTGAGATCTCGGCGATCGGAATATCGAGAATATCCAGGTTCTGGCGGCGGATGAGGTAGAGCAGAAGGTCTAACGGTCCTTCGAAGGCTTCGAGAAAAACCTCCAAAGCGTGCGGCGGAATGTAAAGATCTCGCGGCAGCTGCGTAACCGGTTCGCCGGATACGACCGCGAACGGCATCTCACCCTGGGCGATTACACCTGCCTCATCGGTCACCGGCGGCGCGGTGGAGACGAGTGTCAGTTCAGGTTTTCCAGATTGTCGAGTGGGCTCTACCAACTAACCGAATCCAGCGACCGACCAGAAGAAATCGATAAAGAAGAACAAGAATGGCTCCAGCAGGGTCCAGAGTACCCCGGATACCATCAGCAGCACCACAATCATGAAGCCGAAGGGCTCGATTCTGTGCAGGAGGTGAGCCTGCTGAGGCGGAAGAAGGCCGGCCAGTACCCGGCCGCCGTCCAGCGGAGGCACCGGTAGCATGTTGAAAACTGCGAGCACGGAGTTAATGAGGATTCCCATGACACAGACGCCGCTGAGCCAGGCGGCGGCTGGCCCTTCTAGCCCGAACAACATTTCCTGGCTGGTGGCCAGGAGCGCCCAGCCCATCGCCATCACGAGATTGGAGGCAGGTCCCGCAGCTGCAACGGTAATCATGTCTCGCCGCGGGTTTCTTAGGTTTTGAAACATCACGGGTACGGGCTTCGCCCATCCGAACACCATCGAGCCACCGCTGAATATCAGCAATAGGATTGGGACGGCCACCGTGCCGACAGGGTCGATGTGCTTAATCGGATTCAACGTGAGCCTGCCGGCTCGTTCTGCCGTTGGATCGCCAAGTTGGCGTGCGGTCCAGCCGTGAGCGACCTCGTGCACGGTAATCGCAAATAGGACCGGGATAATAGCGACCGAGAGACGGTAGAGAAATACGTCGATGTCCATTCCCAGCATCGGTTCATTATACGCATTCCGCCATTAGGCGATTAGCGGCGCCGTGATCAGTGGCCCAAGCGCGAAATCGAACCCTTTCCCTCACGCCGAATAACGACCTCCCCTTCACTGAGATCGAGAATGGTCGTGGGCTCTAGTCCGCAAGAGCCGCCGTCGATAATTCCGTCTACTTGATTTTCTAGACGAGCTCGAATCTCTTCAGCGTCTGTCATTGGTATCGAGTCGTCTGGCAGCAGTAAGGTCGAACTCATGATCGGTTGGCCGAGGGCTTTTAGGACTCCCTGGGCGATCGCGTGATCCGGGATGCGGATTCCGATCGATCGCCGTTTCGGATTCTGCAGTCGCCGCGGTACTTCTCCGGTAGCGCGGAGAATAAAGGTATACGCCCCGGGCGTAAGCGACCGCAGCAAGCGGTAAGCGGAGTTATCCACCTTCGCGTACGTCGCGATCTCGGAGAGATCACGGCATACCAGTGTGTAATGATGGTCCTTACCTGTTTGCCGAATTCGGCTGATGCGCTCCACGGCGGCCTTGTCGCCGATCTGGCAGCCCAGTGCGTAGCATGAATCGGTGGGATAAACCAAAAGCCCGCCATTGCGGATTATCTCTGCAGCGCGCTCGAGAAGCCGGCCCTGTGGGTTTTCCGAATGAATTCTGAAGAACTGGCTCATAGCGACATTTTATAGGGCTTTCCCCTTTTAGAAGCTCAGTTGCGTTAAGATGCTCCGCCTCGCAACAGCCCTGATTTCCATGCAAATACTGGTAGATTTCTTCCCCATTGTCGTCTTTTTTGTAACCTATAAGTTAGCAGGCATGTTTGCGGCGACCGGGGCACTGATGGCTGCGATGGCCGTCAATATA
The DNA here is from genome assembly GCA_963581225.1 of Gammaproteobacteria bacterium. GTDB lineage: Bacteria > Pseudomonadota > Gammaproteobacteria > Steroidobacterales > Rariloculaceae > SMWC01. The sequence goes on along the minus strand of CAUZMW010000006.1, from coordinate 2,910 downwards.
GCGATTCAATGGTTTCGCGAGGGAACGGTTAGTAAAATGCTGCTGGTCTCCGGCGCATTGGTAGGCGTCTTCGGCGGAATCACACTCGTACTTCGAGACCCGATCTTCATCCAATGGAAGCCGACTATCGTTAATTGGTTATTCGCCGGTGCGTTCCTGGGTAGCCGTTTCATAGGCGAGAAGACGCTTACGGAACGAATGATGGGCGAAGCGGTGGAGTTGGGTCAGGCCATGTGGCGGCAGCTGAATCTAATGTGGGTCGGTAATTTCTTGTTCCTCGGCATTGCCAACTTATATGTACTCTATAACTTCGACGAGGCCACCTGGGTCAATTTCAAACTCTTCGGCATGCTCGGATTGACCCTGGTGATGGCTCTCGGCCAGGCACTTTGGATCGCCGTACGAACATCCGGACAGCAACCTGAGGAGAGTTAGGAGAGATATGCTCTACGCGATCATTAGTGAAGATGTGCCGAATAGTCTGCCACGCCGTAAAGTAGCTCGTCCGGATCACATCAAGCGCCTGGATGAACTCATGGCGCAGGGTCGAATCGTTCTCGGCGGGCCGCATCCGGCTATTGATAGCTCGGAGCCCGGCGAAGCAGGTTTCACGGGAAGTTTACTCGTGGCGGAATTCGATTCCTTGGAGGCGGCTCAGGCCTGGGCTCAGGATGACCCCTATGTAAAGGCCGGTGTTTACGAGCGTTCGATCGTCAAACCTTTCAAACAGGTTTGCCCGTGACGAAGGATCGGGTTGATCGGATTCGAGCGTATCTCAAAGCTGAATTTGTTCCCGACGAGTTGGAGGTTCGAGATGATAGCCATCTGCATGAAGGTCATGCAGGCGCGAAAGAGGGAAAAGGCCACTTTCACGTCCACATAGTCTCTGAACGCTTTCTGAACACGCGGCCTATTGATCGTCACCGGATGGTTTTTCATGCGCTGGGGGACATGATGCAGACAGATATCCACGCACTTAGCGTGGCCGCATCGGCACCTGATCGCCCGTCAACGTCAAGCAATAAATTAGAGGGATCGTAATGAACAACGGATGTATCGGCGTGATCGCTGCGCTCGGATTCCCCATGCTGATGGGCTGCAGCCAAGAGCAAGAAACGGGACCTGATCCTCTCGGCGAGGCAAGCGTCGCTATGATCGATGGGATGCCGATCCAGACAGAACTTTTTAATTACTACTCGCGAGGGCGATTGCAGAAAGAACCAGAGCTTCTTACCGATGAAGAATACGCTGCGCTGATAACGGAGTTGACCGAATTTCGGTTGTTTGCACGCGCAGCAGATGCGGCGGGACTCACTGACGATGTGGAACTAGTAGCTCAGCTCGAGATTCAACGGCTTCAGGCGCTTTTTCGAGTAATGGCATCCCATATTCTTGAGGAGAACCCTGTAACCAACGCCGAGCTCCAGATCGCGTATCAGCAGAATCTAGACGAGTTATCCGCGCCACAGTATAAAGCTCGTCATATTCTTGTAGATGCGGAAGATGAAGCTCTGGAAGTTATCGAGGAGCTTCAGCAAGGCGCCAGTTTTGAGGAACTGGCACAGACGCGGTCGACCGGTCCTTCAGGCCCGAGCGGCGGTGATCTCGGTTGGTTCACCGCCGACAGTATGGTCGCTCCATTCTCTGAAGCGATCATTTCGATGGAGGTCGGCACCTTCACCGCAGAGCCGGTGGCGACTCGTTTCGGGTGGCACGTCATCCTCCTCGAAGATGCGAACGCTTCTCAGCCGCCAGGCCTGGATGCAGTGCGGGAAGAAATCCGGAGTTTCGTTGAGCAGCGGCGAATCCAAGAGTATTTGGAATCCTTGCGCGAGGCGGCGGAGATCAGCGTTGGCGAGTAGAATCTAGGGGATGTCCCCGGCGTAGCGACGTACTAGTTCTGAAAAACTTTTCCGCCCGGTTAGCGAAAGTGGTTTCGGTTTACCAGCGGATACAGAAAAATCGGGATCGTAATGCCAGTGATGCAGTACCCTACTGGCGGGCCTAGCCTCAATCTCCGGTGTCCAATTTGGGTTGTGGGCTTGTTCTCGGATTTTTCTAATTTCTTTCCTCGATATGCCAGTCATGGCTGCCACCCGCGATATGTTCGTCGGTCTACCTCGAATACCGTAGTCGTCACTTGCTACAGAGATGAACACTGATCGCGCAATCTCGGCGAACTCTTGACTACTAAGCTCACACCTTAGCGTAGGCTAACGATAGGGCGTAGCATGGACGCCAAAGCTACCAGCAGAGTTTTCTGTATTTCGGATCTCATTTCTCAGCTAGTTAACGGCGTTTAAGAACTCCGCCTCGTCCCAGATCGTAATACCCAGAGCTACAGCCCGCTTAGATTTTGAGCCGGGGTTCTTCCCGACGATGACGATGTCAGTTGCCTTCGATACGCTGCCCGTGACTTTAGCGCCCAGAGAGGACAGATGCGCCTTTGCCTCATCTCGAGTCATGGTCGACAGCGTTCCTGTCAAAACGACGGTTTTGCCAGTCAAAGGTGAGTCGATAATTTTATTGGACGAACTGATAGGCCAATTGACTCCCGTGGCCAACAGTTGGTCGATAACTACTCGATTGCGTTTCTCATGGAAGAACGCGCGGATATGGGTGGCGACGATCGGTCCTACGTCGGCGACAAGTTGCAATCGTTCTTCGTCTGCCGCCATCAGCTGATCAAGAGTCTCGAAATCTGCCGCCAGAGCGAGCGCGGTCACCTCCCCTACTTCTCTGATTCCAAGACCGTAGAGAAACCGTTGGAATGTCGTCGTTTTTCTCTTCTCGAGCGCCTTCAGAATATTTTCCGCAGACTTCAGCCCCATTCGCTCGAGTTCCTGGAGTTGATCCACGGTAAGTTGGTAAAGATCCGCCGGCCCCGTCACGAGTTGATGCTCGACTAGT
>CAUZMW010000005.1:0-38497 GCA_963581225.1 Gammaproteobacteria bacterium | reverse complement strand
CGCGGAGGTAGAACTCGCACTAAGACTGCCGTTGACCGACTTCGCTGCCTACGAGCTCGATGCACAAGTGAGTATGCAGGGCGGTGAACTTACCGTCGCGGGGTTCGGTTTGGCGGCGACTGATATAAACGGCGTCCTGAGAATGACCGACGACCGCGTGACCGGTTCGGGTATCGAGGCGACCCTGATGGGTGGCCCGGTGACCACGAGCGTTGCGCCGCCGGCGGACGAGCCGGGCTACCGGTCGCGCCTCACTTTCGAAGGAGAGGTTGCGGCGGAGGCGGTCGGAGACGCGTTCGATCTGCCGCTCAACTCTTACCTTGCAGGGCAGACGCGTTGGCAGGGTACGCTTCTGCTGCCCGAGAATCCGGCACCTGGCGCGCCGGGACCGAGAGCGCCGTTGAAAGTCAGTGTTAGTTCGAATCTTTCCGGTGTCGCACTCAAATTTCCTGAGCCGCTCAGTAAGCCTCCGGCCGAGGTCACGAGCTTTCAGGTTGACTTCATATTTCTGCAGTCCGACCGGCTCGACATTGAAGGCAATCTCGGCGCCGCGAATCGTTTCGCCTTTAGTCTATGGAATCGAGACGAGGGATTGTCGCTGCGCAAGGGAAGTGTTCGCTTCGGTGGCTCGTATCCGCTATTGCCTCCGCAGGACGGTCTGGATATTCGCGGCTCGCTCGGCGAGGTGCACTTGGATGGCTGGCTGGATGTGTTTGCGGATGTCGCATCTCAGACTGGATTGGATGCGTTACTGTCGACCGCGGACCTGGAGCTCGCCGATTTCTCCGCCCTCGGTCAGCATCTCGGTCAGACAAAACTCGTCATCGAGCGGCAGCCGCTGGAATGGCTTGTGGAAATCGACAGCGAGCCGATGGCGGGGACGCTCGTCGTGCCGCTGGACTTTGGCAGCGGTGCCCAGATCGTCGCGAACATGCAGCAACTACATCTCTCTGCTGGCGAGCCCGATCAATCCGATCAAACAGATCCGCGCGATTTGCCGGGACTGCTTGTGAGTGCGACTGACTTCGTCGTCCGGCAGCGCCGTTACGGCGAACTCGATGCCGACGTCCAGGCTGTGCCTTCGGGTCTTCGTCTGGCTACGTTCCGGACCGTTAGTGAGGGCTTCACGTTGGACGGTAGTGGTGAGTGGTTCGACAGCGCGCCGGGATCCACGACCCGCGTGGCACTGACGCTAAGGAGTGAGAACGTCGCCATCGCGCTTGACGAGCTTGCGCTCGATCCGGTCCTCGACGGCGAGGTTGCCGAGGTGACAGCGAACGTCTACTGGCCCGGTGGACCGTCAGCGGACTGGAGACAGGGTATCAGCGGCGATGTCGCGATTCGACTGGAGCAAGGTAGCCTCCTCGACGCGGAACCCGGAGCAGGCCGCATGATGGGCCTGATGAGTATTACCGAATTGCCGCGACGACTAGCCCTGGACTTCAGAGACGTCTTTAATCGTGGCCTCGTCTTCGATGAGGTTAGCGGCAACTTCGTCCTCATCGACGGTAACGCCTACACGGACAATCTGCTGCTTACGGGACCGGTGGCGGACATCGGTGTCGTCGGCCGGACCGGCCTGAAGGACCAGACCTACCAACAACAGGCTGTTGTGACGGCCGAGCCCGGGAAGATACTCCCGGCAATGGGGTTTCTCGCGGGGCCGGGGATCGGGACGGCGTTGCTGATCTTTACGCAGATATTCAAGGAACCACTGAAAGGCATTGGCCGCGCTTCCTATTGCATATCCGGCACCTGGGGTGAACCGTCTATTGAGCGGCTGACTCCAGAGGATCTGGCTTCGGGTGAGCTATGCGCCGAGCTTCCTCCGGGCGGGCTGAATCCAGCACAACCATAGCGGCTGGCCGCGGTTTCCGGCTGGTCGGTGGTCGAGATCCCCGCAGAACGCGACTCGGGCCCTGGCGCGAGCGTGGCAGATCTGGCTATGATGCGGCTATGCGACCCGAAAGCTATATCAGCCCGCCCGTCGACTCGCTGGCGATCGTCGACCGTGAACTCTTGCAGCCTGCGGGACTTGACCTCGGCCAGTTGGATCGGGCCATGGGCAAGCTTATGAGCCGCCAGCTAACCTACGGCGACATTTACTTTCAGTTCACGCGTTTCGAGACCTGGGCCATCGAAGACGGCATCGTCAAACACGGTGTCCACAGTGTCGATCAGGGCGTCGGTGTACGGGCCGTTGCCGCTGAGAAAACCGGGTTCGCCTATTCCGACCAACTCGACGCCGAGGCGCTTGACGATGCCGTGGACGCCGCGCGGAGAATCGTTCGAACGCGCGGCGACGGCCGCGTACAGGTACCTCGGGCGACGTCGGCGCATCACTTGTATCCCGTCGACGACCCGTCGCTGAGTCTGGACGATGCCGACAAAATCGAATTGCTGCTGCGCCTGGATCGTGAGACCCGGGCGATGGACGAGCGCGTTACCCAGGTTATGGGTAGTCTTGCGAGCGTCTACGAGTTGATACTCGTACAAGGCTCGGATGGAGTTCTCGGCGCGGACATCAGGCCGCTCGTACGCCTCAACGTCTCAGTCATCACCCAGCAGGGTGATCGCCGCGAACAGGGCTACGCCGGTTGCGGCGGTCGCGGAGACCTTTCTTTGCTCACGGCGACGGATACCGTCACCAACCTGGCCGCGGAAGCGGTTCGCCAGGCGTCGGTGAACATGGATGCGATCCCTGCGCCTGCCGGTGTCATGCCGGTCGTCCTCGGTGCGGGTTGGCCTGGGATCCTGTTACACGAAGCGATCGGTCACGGGCTCGAAGGCGATTTCAATCGCAAAGGCACCTCGGCTTTTTCCGGGCTTATCGGCGAACGCGTCGCGTCGCCTGAGTGTACTGTCGTCGACGATGGGACGCTCGAAGGCCGCCGCGGCTCGTTGAATATGGACGATGAGGGATCGCCGACGCAGTGCAACACGTTGATCGAAAACGGAGTACTCAAGGGGTATTTGCACGATAAGCTGAATGCGGGCCTGATGAAGACCAAGTCGACGGGTAACGGGCGCCGAGAGTCCTTCGCATATCCGCCCATGCCGCGAATGACGAACACTTACATGTTACCGGGCAAGCACGCGCCGGAAGACGTCATCGCATCCGTGGATAAAGGGATCTACGCGCCGAACTTCGGCGGGGGGCAAGTCGATATCACTTCCGGAAAATTCGTGTTTTCCGCGAGCGAGGCTTATCTGATCGAGAAGGGAAAAATTACCGCGCCCGTGAAGGGTGTCATGTTGATCGGCAACGGGCCCGAAGTATTAACACGTGTGTCGATGGTTGGTTCGGACCTCGAACTCGATGCAGGCGTTGGGGTCTGTGGCAAAGAAGGTCAGTCGGTGCCCGTCGGCGTCGGGCAGCCGACGCTACGGATCGACGCCCTAACCGTCGGCGGAACCGCGGCCTGACTATTCGTACTCATGATCATGTGGCTCTCGAGACCGTTATACGAGTCTCTTCCCTATAATTATATTGCGGTCGGCTTAATAGCCTTGGCAGGGAGCTTCTTTCTGAGCTACTGGTACTGGCCGATCATTAGCGCCGGTATCGGGCTCGCCAGTTTGATCGCCGGACTTGTCGTTTGGCTCAAACGCCGGGATTATCGTCACAGTCGCAGCCGTCAAGCCGTGGGCAACTCAGCGCAACGGTAAAAGAACAGTTAGCGCTTCGTTCGTTCTCGCGCGGTATCTTCGGGGTCGTCTTGAATCTCGTGCTCTTGTTCGCGGCCGCGAAGACTACGGTAGAGGATCTCGTGTCTACCGATCGTGATGATGTCCCCATCGTTTAGCTGGTGGTGGCGTACCCGCTTGGAGCCCACATAGATGCCGTTCGTGCTATTGAGATCCTCCAGCATTGATTGCTGCAGATCCGTGACGATTTGCGCGTGATGCCTGCTGATTACCTTGCTGGGAATCGTCAGATCGTTACCTTTGCCTCTGCTGATAATCACGCGTCCTGCCGGTAATTCGAAATTGCTGATGATCTGGTTGTTCTCGCGGATCTCAAGTCTCGCAAGCGGGATACCGCCGATGTAGCGCTCGTCGGTATTGTCGAGTATCCGCTCTCGCTCGCGTAATCGTTCGATATACGGCACCCATTGCAACTCGTCCACCGCCGCCTCAAGGAGCTCCTGGTCGACGCGGTTCTTCTCGTCAGCGAAAGCGCACAGCATGGCTGAGTCACACAGAACGTTAATGAGCTGGGGGACGCCGCCTGTGTAGCGAAACACAAGCCGCAGCGCTTCGGCGTCGAAGATCTTGCGACGGGCCGCCCCGGAGATTTTGAGGCGGTGGGCGATGTATTCGTGAGTTTCGCGTTTCGACAGCGCGGCAATGTAGAAGCGCAGCCTAACTCGCTGGCTTAGCTGCTCAAGACGCGGTGAGTCGAGTGTCTCCCCGAGCTCGGGCTGACCGGCCAGATAATGCGCAGCACTTTCTCCTTCTGCGCCTCGACACCGGAGAGCAGCCGAATCTCCTCCAGAATTTTGCGGGACAGATTCTGAGCCTCGTCGATGACGATCAACACTCGTCGTCCGCCCGAGTACTGCTCGATGAGATACTCTCTCAGCAGCGTGAGCAGCTCTATCTTCCGCATGCCGAACGGTCTGAAGCCGAGCGGGACTGTAGAAACTCGACCGGGGACAGCTGCGTCTGAGATATGTGCGCCAGCACGACATCTTTCGGCAATGATTCGATAAAGCTCTCGATCAGCGTCGTCTTTCCGCAGCCGATATCGCCGGTCAGGATAACGAAACCGTTCGCCAGCCAGACGGAGGATTCCATGTACGCCTTGGCGCGAGCGTGCTGTGTGCTCGCGAAGAAAAATTGCGGGTCTGGACTTAACCGGAACGGCAGTTCATTCAGCTCGAAGAGTTCGCAATACGTCGGCTATCCGGATGACTCAGCTGTCTCGATGGGCGTGCGTTAAACGCCTATTTTTTACTGGCCAGTAGATCCGGATGTAGCGGTAGGATCCGGTGTGTTCAGGCCGCGATCGGTCTGCTTGTCGCGGAACTCGGTCAGGGCCGTCGAGATTGCGGCATGCTTATTAGCGAGTATGGCGGCAGCCAGAAGAGCCGCGTTGATTGCTCCGGGCTTGCCGATGGCCAGGGTGCCGACAGGAATACCGGCCGGCATCTGAACCATGGAGAGTAGCGAGTCGATGCCGTTCAGCGCTTGCGATTGCATCGGAACGCCGAGTACGGGTAGCTGTGTTTTCGCGGCGGTGACGCCCGCGAGATGGGCTGCGCCTCCCGCAGCCGCGATCAGCACTTCCAGCCCACGCTCGGACGCACTCGAGGCGTACTCGAACAGCAGATCCGGTGTTCGGTGCGCCGAAATGATCCGGACTTCATTGGGAATTCCCAGCTCGTCGCAGGTGTCCACCGTATGGCGCATGATGTCCCAATCCGACATCGAGCCCATAATTATTCCGACCAGGGGTTTCATCGGGGCATTGTACAGCAGTTAGAATCAGCTTCTCACTCACTAGGTAGGCGATTTATGGACGCACACGAGCTGCAAAAGTCTCTTCAGGTCACGGCAGCGGACGCCGTCGTGGTTGCACGGTCACTCGGTGCCGATCAGGTCGAAGCGGGCCTGAGTTTTGACGAGGGACTGTCGGTGGCCGTGCGCATGGGCGAGTTGGAGTCGATCGAGCGGCAGCGCGATCGCACATTGGCGATAACCGTGTATGTCGGGGGACGAAAGGGGACCGCCAGCACGACACAGTCCTCTCCTGCAGCGCTCGAAGCGACCGCACGTAAAGCGCTGAGCATCGCGAGCTTCACAGCAGAAGACGAATACGCCGGCCTCGCGGACGAGCAGTTGATGACGACGGAAATACGTGATCTGGACCTCTATCACCCGTGGGAACTGACAGTCGAAGCGGCGGAGGAGCTCGCGCGACGAGCGGAGGATACGGCGCGGGCGATCGATCCCAGGATCAAAAACTCGGAGGGAGCATCCGTAGCGACGGGCGCAGGAGTGCAGGTCTACGCCAATAGTCACGGCTTCTGCGGCGGTTACCCGACCACCAGTCACAGCCTTAGCTGCGGCGTTGTTGCGGAGGGCGAGGACGCATTGGAGCGCGACTACTGGGTAACGGCCGCAAGAAACGCCGAGTTTCTCGAAACACCGGAGCACGTCGGGACGGAGGCGGCGCAACGGACGCTGCGTCGCTTGGGAGCCAGGCAGTTCTCAACGAGGCAGGTGCCGGTCGTCTATCCGGCGGAGGTCGCGCGGGGTCTGTTCGGTCATCTTATCTCTGCAATCCGGGGAACGAGCCAATACCGGGAAGCGTCCTTCTTGTTGGATGCATGCGGTGATCGGATATTTCCTGAGTTTATCGAGATCGACGAGGATCCGTTTATTCTCGGCGCGATGGCCAGTGCACCGTTCGATAGCGACGGCGTCGCAACTCGCCAGCGAAAACTGATCGACGCGGGGGTTCTGCAAGGCTACGTCTTGTCGAGTTACTCTGCTCGGCGCCTGGGGCTGGAGACGACCGCGAATGCAGGCGGCATTCATAATCTCGTCGTCAGACCCACAGCCGGTTCGCTGCAGCAACTGCTCGGCGATCTGCCGGGAGTTTTCTTGGTTGGGGAACTGCTCGGGCAGGGCGTCAACACGGTCACCGGAGACTACTCACGCGGCGCAGCGGGCTTCTGGGTTGAGAACGGTGAGATCGTGTACCCGGTCCACGAAGTTACGATCGCGGGCAACCTGAAGGATCTGTTTCTGGGTATCCAGGCGGTCGGTTCCGACATCGATGTTCGCGGGACGGTCCGCTGTGGATCGGTTCTCGTCGAGGGTCTGACGGTCGCCGGCCACTAACGGTTTTCGCTACGGCGACTTCGCCTGTGCTTGCGCGGCGTCTTCATCGACTAGGTCAGCCAGAGAACGAGAATTTACCGCCTCGGACACGGCCGCATCGACGTGCTCGGCGACGGCTTATACCGTAGCGTTCCACTGAGTCGGGTGCGTCGATTGTATGTCCCCGGCCGATGTACGGACGGCCGCGAGAATCTCACCGGCGCCGATCCTGCGCAGATCCCTGGCAGGGATCAACTGCTCCTCGGTGGTCTCGACGAGCAGTCGGGCTTCCCCGTAGCGCGCCGACAACGGGCTCTAGCAGATGCCGTGGGGCACCGATTCGGGCCGCCAGGCCCAGAACTCCCCAGCCATCGGCAGGTTCCTCTTTCTTCTGCGCCACGAGCAACATCACGTTGATGGCCAAACGCTCTGTAAATTCGTTCGACACGTTCGGTGTGCGCCTCTCGAGACGAAGGTAATCGCGGTTCTGATAGTAGAAGGTAAATTGTGCGCCGAGCAGCAGAATCAACCAGGAGAAGTAGAGCCATAGCATGCCGAAGATCACGATAGCGAAACCAGAGTAGATAACGATGGTACGGTCGGTGCCGGCGACGAATTCCGCGAACAGTTTGCCGCTGCCGACCCAGACGATACCCGCGAGCACTCCTCCGATCAGCGTGGTTCGAATCCGCACTTTCGCATTCGGTACGAAGGCATAGAGAAAACTGAATGTACCGATCACCAGCACATAGGGTGTGAGCTCCGTCGCACTGACCACCAGACTCCCGAGCGGCTCCACCGCGCGCAGCCGGTCGACGATCGAGGCATTCTAAATCGTCGCCAGCATGCCCATGGCTATACTCATGATCACGGGGCCCGCGAGCATTACGCTCAGGTACTCGCTGAACCGGCGGCCAAAGCTGCGCGGGCGATCGACTCGCCACACGAAATTAAAGCTATTCTCGACTTTCTGCGCCAAGGAAAAGGCCGTCAGGAGTAGCAACGTCAGGCTCACGCCCGCGAGCGCCGAGCCCTGCACGTTATCGACGAAGCCGATGATCGTGGCAGTCAGTTCCTCGCTGCGTGGACCAAGGGGTGCGAGGACGCTCTGTAGCAGAGGTTCCATTTGCCGGTGGAAGCCGAGGCCCTTCAGAATCGAGAAGCTCAACGCCAACAACGGCACAATCGCGAGCATGGTGGTATACACTAAACTTATCGCGCGCAGGCTGAGTTCGCCCGATGCGAGTTCTTTGATCAGGGCGTAAACGAAGCGCGCGACGATCAGTAGGTTCCGTCGCCAGAGTACTGCCGGTAAATCCGGAAGCCAAAGCCAGGCTCGAATGCGCCGGTTAAGCTGCTCCATTAGCGGACTCCGTCACGTTACGGCAAATGCAGGCGCAAGCTCATCGGTTCAGACGATCGAAGGCTTCGCCGTATTTCTCGCGAGTTCGCTCGATTACAAGTGACGGAAGATGGGGCCCTGGGGGGTTCTTGTCCCAGTCCAATGTTTCGAGATAGTCGCGAACGTATTGCTTGTCGAAACTCTGCGGGGAAGAGCCCGGTTCATAACTCGCGACCGGCCAGAATCGTGACGAGTCGGGCGTGAATAGCTCGTCGATCAGATACAGATCTCCGTCGTCATCGAGGCCGAACTCGAACTTCGTGTCCGCTATGATAATGCCGCATTCTCGAGCGTACTGCGTCGCCTCTGAATAGAGTTGCAGTGAGAGGTCGGACACGCGTTGTCTGAGCTCGTTACCTATCAACGAGTCGACATCGTCGGCAGAGATGTTCTCGTCATGCCCGCCTACAGCCGCCTTCGTGCTCGGCGTAAAGATCGGTTCGCGAAGTTGTTCTGCAAGCTCCAGGCCCGGGGGCAGGGGGATGCCGCTGACGCTGCCCGATGCGCGGTAGTCCTTCCAGCCGGAGCCGATCAGATAGCCGCGAACGACTGCTTCCACGGGCAGGGGGTTGAGGCGTTTCACGACGACGGATCGTCCCGCGACGACGGCGTGGTCCCGCGTATCTTGCAGGACGCTAAGCGGATCGATACCGGTCAGATGATTCGGCACGACGTGCCCGAGTCGCTCGAACCAGAAATTCGAAATCGCCGTTAGCGCGATACCCTTGCCCGGAATCGGATCTGGGAGTACGACATCGAAGGCGGAGATACGGTCACTGGCGACGATCAGTAGATGGTCGTCATCGACACGGTAGATGTCGCGCACCTTTCCACGGGCGACTAGATCTAGGCTCGTCAGATTGGACTCTGACACGGCATCAGTTGGCAGCTCAGTCATAAACGATGGCGTCTTTCGGGGCTTGGCAAATGAACGGTAGGGATGTAAAAAGCGATAATGACTCGTCAAGTGGTCCGTCAGCAACTCCAGTATGAAATACGGCAACTCAGAACCTCGCCCGAGTAGCATCTCCGTCGAACGATATGCAGTGGATCGGTAAGGCGGTCGGAGGCGTTCTGGGCTATGCCGTGGCTGGTCCGTTCCGTCTAGTGGGTTTGGCGCTGGGCGTCATGCTCGGGCATCAGTTCGATATCGGGTTGGGTGCCCGGCAGGCAGCTGGCGGGCGCGTGGGATTCGGCTCGGCGAAAATTCAGCAACTGTTCTTCGAATCCACCTTCCTGTTGATGGGACACATCGCCAAGGTCGACGGACGGGTTTCAGAGGAGGAGGTTCGGGTAGCTCGCCGGATCATGCATAGCATGGCGTTGTCTCCCGAGCAGGTTCAACAGGCGATCGCGCATTTCACGGCGGGTAAGAGCGCGGCATTTCGTCGGTCTGAGAGCCTGGGGACGCTGCACGATCGACTGCGTGGCCACCGTGAGCTGATCAGAGCCTTCATGGAAATTCAGATGCAGGCCGCGTTGATGACCGGGTCGATCAGTAAGAAGAAGCGAGAGCTGCTATGGATTGTGGCAAGATCTCTCGGTATGGGCCGGGTGGAGCTCGCCCAGATTGAAGCATTGATTCGCGCCCAGCAGTTTCGCGCCGGCGGCGCGCACGATAAGCAGGTCGGCTTGGAGGACGCCTTTCGGGTTCTCGGTCTGGACTCCAGCGCGACCAATCAAGAGGTGAAGCGCGCTTACAGACGGCTGATGAATCAACATCATCCCGACAAGCTGGTCGCCCGGGGTTTACCGCAGTCGATGAAGCGTGTGGCCGAAGAAAAGACCCAGGAGATCCGTGCCGCCTATGAGCGGGTCAAGACCCACCGAAGCTTCAAGTAGCTCAAGCCGGTCGGCGTATGGCTTCTCTGCGGAGTTTCGGCAACTCTCTGCGCGCGTTAAAGACGACGATCGTTTTGCCGCTCGCGCTGACGAGGCCTTGCTCCTTTAGCACCTTCAATACGCGGCCTGCCATCTCTCGGGAACAGCCAACCAGCCTGGAGAGCTCCTGGCGGGACACCTTTATCTGCATGCCGTCCGGATGGGTCATGGCGTCGGGCTCATTGCACAGATCCATGATCGCGTGAGCGACTCGGCCTGTGACATCGATAAATGCCAGGTCGCCTAATTTTCGGCTCGTCCTGTCCAGTCTCGAAGCAAGTTGCGTGGCCAGTTCGAAGATCAGTCCGGGACTCTCAGAGGCGATCTGTCGAAAGCGTGGATAGGTCATCTCGGCGATTTCGCTTCCGGTCCGCGTTCTGACCCATGCACTTCGAGTCGGTTGCTCGTAGAACAGGCCCATCTCGCCGAAGAACTGGCCCTTGTTCAGGTAGGCCAAGACCATTTCGTTGCCGTCCTCGTCTTCAAATCATGACCTCAAAGGAGCCGGACACGATGTAATACATCACATCAGGCAGGTCGCCGGCATGAATCATGACGGTCTTGGCGGGAACTGTGCGTACGCGACAGTAGCTTAGAAAGCGATTTATCGCGGGAATTTCGCTCAGGGGTCCAGGTTGTGACGTAGTTCACACCCAGAGCGCCGTACGACGCAAAAACTTGCCTCCCAGTGCCATCAAAGACCGGATCGGGCGAGGAAGCTCGATTCCTCCCGATAACCTCGCGGTCGTCGCGTGATGCGCCTCGTCCGTGGCCATCTTATCGAGAATGGCTTTACTTCTTGCGTCTTCGGCAGGCAGTCGCCCCAGATGATCCTTTATATGCGCTTCGACCTGGCGTTCGGTCTCGGCGATGAATCCTAAGCTCACCTTGTCCCCGGCGCTGCCAGCCAACATGCCCAGCAGAAAGCTTCCTCCATACCAGACTGGATCGAGCAGGCTCCTACGGCCTTCCAGTTCAGAGATTCGTTGCGCACACCAGGCGAGATGATCCTGTTCCTCGGCCGCTGCCTCGAGCAGTTGATCGCGCGTCTTCGCTGCGCGGGCCATGACCGATTGGCCGCTGTAGAGCGCCTGCGCGGCGATCTCGCCTGCGTGGTTGACGCGCATCAGGGCGCTGCTCATCCGCCGCTCCTCCGCGGAAAACTCAGGCTCGTCGAGGCCTTCCGCCGGCGATGGGCGCGCTGCCTCGGGTGGATCGGTCAGCGTACGCAACGCCTGGTCCGCGGCCGCGACGAGCCGATCCTGCCAGCTGATTCTTCGGGTCATGGGGCCATTATAGCTACCGGTAACGCCTTGCAAGGGCCTGAACAGGCGCGTAATATCCCGCCTCTTTGGTCGGCGGTCTGGCCCGAACCCCAAACAGCTTATGAAGACATTCTCGGCTAAGCCGGCAGAAGTCCGGCACGACTGGTTTCTCGTAGACGCGAGCGGTAAAACGCTTGGCCGGCTGGCGTCGGAGATCGCCCGGCGCCTGCGAGGAAAGCACAAGCCCGAGTACACCCCACACGTAGACACAGGCGACTATATCGTCGTGATCAATGCTGAGAAAATCCGGGTCACCGGGGCCAAGTTACAAGATAAGATTTATTATCGGCATACCGGCTATATCGGTAATCTTAAGTCCGAGTCCCTCGAGCATCTCCTGGAGCGTGCGCCAGAGCTGGTACTGGAGCGTGCCGTCAAAGGCATGCTGCCTCGGAACTCGCTCGGAAGACAAATTTTCAAGAAGTTGAAAGTCGTTCGTGGGACCGAGCATCCGCACCAGGCCCAACAGCCTCATCCGCTGGAGTTATAAGAGTATGGCCACCGACACCTACTACGGAACAGGCCGAAGAAAGACCTCGGCGGCAAGAGTCTTCTTGCGACCCGGGAAAGGGGAGATCAAGGTAAACGGACGACCGCTGGATGTCTTCTTCAGCAGAGAAACAGCACGAATGATCGTCCGCCAGCCGCTGGAACTCTCGCAGCTCGAGAGCAAGTTCGATATCCAGGTAAGCGTTCGCGGCGGCGGCACCACGGGACAAGCCGGTGCGATTCGGCATGGTATTACACGGGCGCTGATGGAGTACGATGAGTCGCTGCGCCAACCGCTGCGCAAAGCCGGATTTGTCACGCGGGATGCTAGGGAAGTCGAGCGTAAGAAGGTCGGCCTTCGTAAGGCCCGCAAAGCGACGCAGTACTCCAAGCGCTAGTAGTTATAGATCCCACGACTGGGGGATCGTCTAGTGGTAGGACTTCGGACTCTGACTCCGACAGCGGGGGTTCGAATCCCTCTCCCCCAGCCATTTGTTTGCCGGGCCACCGGCCGGGCTAGCGCATCTCTTTGACACCGTCGTCTGTGCTGACGAGCAATACGTCGGCACTTCTCTGCGCGAATAGGCCGATCGTGACCACGCCGGGGATCTGATTCAGACTATTCTCGACTTCCAGCGGACTCGGTATCTTCAGATTGTGGACGTCCAGAATGTGATTGCCGTTATCGGTCAAGAAATTCTCCCGCCAGATCGGTTGACCGCCCGCCTTGACGAGCTGCCTGGCGACGAACGAACGCGCCATCGGGATGACCTCGACGGGGAGCGGGAATTTGCCCAATATGCCGACAAGTTTGGTGTCGTCAATGATGCAGATGAATCGTCGCGACGCGCCCGCAATAATTTTCTCGCGCGTCAATGCTCCACCTCCGCCTTTGATCAGATGCAGGTGCTTTGTCGCTTCATCCGCGCCATCGACGTACAGATCCAGGTCACCGGCGCTGGCAAGATCTGATACCTCGATGCCCAGATTCTGCAGTCTCTCGGTGGATGCCTCGGAGCTTGAGACGACCGTCGTCAGGTGCCCGGCCTTCTCGGCCAAGGCGTCGATAAAGAAGTTCACCGTGCTACCGGTGCCGACCCCCAGCGACATCCCGACCTCGATCTCTGCGATTGCTGCCGCTGCCGCCAAGCGTTTCTTGGCATCTTGATCCATTTCACACCACCAAAAAAAAATGCCCGCATATAGCGGGCACTTCGTTTATGTCAGAACCAGAAGGCTGACACAAGGCACTAAAAAAACTACCGTTTCTTGCGAGAAGCCTTCTTCTTGGCTTTCTTGCGAGTAGCCTTCTTCTTGGCTTTCTTGCGAGAAGCCTTCTTCTTGGCTTTCTTGCGAGTAGCCTTCTTCTTGGCTTTCTTGCGAGAAGCCTTCTTCTTGGCTTTCTTGCGAGTAGCCTTCTTCTTGGCTTTCTTGCGAGAAGCCTTCTTCTTGGCCTTTTTCTTAGCTTTCTTACGTGTTGCCTTTTTCTTCGTCGCCTTCTTACGAGTAGCCTTCTTACGCGTCGCCTTTTTCTTGGTGGCGCGCTTCTTAGCTACCTTGCGCCGCACTGTCTTGCGTTTGGCGCCCGCCTTCTTGCGAGATGTTCGCTTCTTAGAAGCAGGTCGTTTAGCCATGGGTAGTCTCCGTGTCGGTGTTAACCGGCGTTGAGTATATATAAAAGGATCAAAAATTCCAGCAAGTTATAGTTTTTTGCGCATGCGGTTTAGCGCGTCTAGCGCGAAGAGTGTGAACGACCGCACACTCTTGGTAAATGAGTAACGAAAACTAAAATTGCTCTCGTATCGAAGAAGGCGATTCGAGTTCTCGTAACGTGAGAAAAATTCCGGCGATAGAAACGCAGAACTGCATTCATGCGCGAGAAGCATCTCATCACTAGAAAGGAATCCGGTAACAACAGTGCCTAAGTAATGGCGCGGAAAGCCGCTGGGTTACTGGGTTCTTGCGCACAGCGTGCCGCAATGGCCGAATCGACTGATACGTTGACGGCGGTTCCTGGTCTGTCATGGTTACGCGCTAGCGAAACCGGTTGCACGACTCTCGTTTATGTTTGCGACACGTTTCTCGCGGTTAGATCGTAGTGTCATCATCGCGGGCAGTTGGCCGTTCGCTCGTGCTTCGCGTGAATTACTACGTTGTGCGACAAGCGCAATCCAGAAGTAAATATTTCGCTTTTTCTCGAAATTGCGCAAAGATTCGCGCAACTATGCAATTCGACTGCGCGCCGGCCGGTTGTCGCTTTAAGGGTAGTGCGCCCATCTTCGTGACGAAAATCAACCTACACGAAACACTCCGACCGGATTGTCAGTCAAAAATAATAGCTGTCTGACTCGGTAACGGCACACCAGAGTCGGACGTCCCACGCTTCCGCGTCGATGTTTTTTACGTGTTGATGTTCGTACCCTACGCCGACCAGCTTCGGTTTCCACCACTTTTCTCGCG
Source organism: Gammaproteobacteria bacterium (assembly GCA_963581225.1). GTDB lineage: Bacteria > Pseudomonadota > Gammaproteobacteria > Steroidobacterales > Rariloculaceae > SMWC01. The sequence goes on along the minus strand of CAUZMW010000005.1, from coordinate 24,109 downwards.
CGGCCAGAAACTGAAAGCATCGGTCGTAGAAACCGCCGCCCATGCCGAGTCTCACGCCGCGGTCATCAAACGCGACGACCGGCGTCAGAACGAGGTCCAGGGATCGTGCGTCGATATAGGGTTCGCCTAGCGGCTCGAGAATTCCGAAGCGGTTCGGTGTCAGTGTCATGCCGGATCGAAGAGCAGCGAATCGCAGGCTGTTTCCTCGTAGTACGGGCGCGTACAGATGCTTATTTCGGCGTGCGGCGCCCATCATAAATCCTGCGAGGGAGATCTCCCCGTCGACCGCCAGATAGATGCTGATGTGTTGGGCACGTTGAGTTTGCGCTAGCCGCCACAAGCGTCGTGCAAGCAGTAGTTCGGCTTGAGTCTTCTGCCGTTTCGTGACGGACTCACGAACGAGGCGAATCCGCTGCCGCTGTTCGATTCGCTTGTCGCTGCGACTAAGTGAGCTGTCGGACAAGAGAGCGGTTAATCCCTCTGTAAGTGTGATCGCGAAGAAGGAAGATGACGCTCCCCGCCTGTGCCGTTGCGGTTGGTTGCTCTCGACTCAGAGCAATAGGTGGGGTAAGCCGTGGTAGTTGCAGGCGATCCAGCAGAACCGGATGTGCACAACGCCACCGACAGGACACAACCCCAAGATCAAGATTTAGGGCCGAAAGACTCTCCAATCCGCATCGAACACCGCAGGGAGCGCCAATAACACTATAGACTCAATTGTTGCTCGTTGCTGCCGAGCGCCGAATCCAATCTCTCGCGCATCGCCTTCACGCGAAGGCCGACGATGTCCTGTAGCTCGCGATCTTGACCCGTTCTCTGCAACAGTTCATTCGCCATGTTTAGGGCTGCCATGACGGCGACTCGATCCAGCCCGACTACTTTGCCGCTGTCGCGAATCTCGCGCATCTTCTGATTGAGAAGTTCCGCCGAAGCGACGAGGTCGGCCTTTTCGCCGGCGGGGCAGGCAACCTGATATTCTTTCTCCAGTATCCGGATACTGACATGGGCATATATATCGTTCATTGTGCCTGTTCCATTGCCTTGAGCCGACCGATCATTGCTTCGACGCGGCCCCGAACCTGCTCATTCTTCTGCAGCAACGTTGCCCGGTCCTCAATCAAGGTATCCTGGCGCTGCTTCAGAGACTGATTTTCCTCCTGGAGCTGCCTACAGATAACGACCAGTTCATCCAGCCGCTTCTCCAGGCGCTGCAGTTCCAGGTCGACCCGTTCATTGGTTTCGCGCTCACTCATGCCACAGACTATAGAACCGCAAGCGTTCGGGGGTCAACAAGCGTGAGACGGTGTTAGCATTGAGGCTTCTCGCCCACCGAATTTTCTTGGAATGGCCGACTCACACACGGATTACGCGACATTGAGTGTGGCACTGGACGGGCTCGACAGCGCGATGACGGTGTCGGAGCTGCACGGCGGCTTCTGCGGTGTGTTGTGCGCCGGCGGCGCTGCGGCCGCCTCGACCTGGATCGAAGAGTGTGTCGCGGAGACCGAGGCAGCGGCGGACGAAGCTGAGGAGGCACTCGTCATTTTTCGGGTTATGGAGGTAGAGACCACGCGTGCGCTGGCCAGCGCGGATCTGGAGTTTACGCCGTTGTTGCCGGAAGACGATTCGCCGCTGGATGATCGCGTCGAGAAACTGGCGCTCTGGTGCCACGCCTTTCTCTCGGGGTTGGCCTTTGGCGGCCTGACGCTACCAGAAGGTTCCACGCGATTGTCGGTCGACTCGGACGCGGCAGCGGCGACCGAGTCTTCGCTTGAAGAGATCGCCAAGGACTTTGCCGCGATCAGTCGCGCCGGCCTCAGTGCGGGTGAGCTCAGCGACCCAGCGGACGCGGACTTCGCTTTGGCGGAAATCGTCGAGTATGTTCGCGTCAGCGCCCAGATCGTATTGGAAGAGATTGCGGATACCCGCGGCAACGAGGCTGGGTTAACGACATCAATGAGCGAGCATTAATGCATCCACAAGAATTCTCCAGACGTCGGCGTCATCTAATGGAACTCATCGGTTCCGGCGGCATCGCAGTTTTGCCAGCTGCCCCGGAAAGAACACGCAGCCGCGATACGTTGTATTCCTATCGTCCGGACAGTGACTTTTTTTATGTCACCGGCTTCGAGGAACCGGAAGCTGTCGCGGTACTGATCCCGGGCCGCCCGCGCGGTGAGTTCATTGTCTTCTGCCGCGAACGCAACCGAGACAAGGAGCTATGGGATGGACCACGAGAGGGCCCCGAGGGACTTGTGGCCGAGTATGGAGCGGACGATGCGTTCCCGATTAGCGACATTGATGAAATTCTCCCGGGCCTGTTGGAGCGAAGCGAGCGGGTCTACTACTCCATGGGGGTCTCCAGCGAGTTCGATTACCGGCTGCTCGGTTGGATGCATGCGTTGCACGCGAAAAGACAAAGCAGTCATGCGCCTGACGAACTCGTCGATATGGACCATCTGCTGCATGAGATGCGGCTCTTCAAGAGTCGTCGAGAAGTCAGTGTCATGAAACGGTCGGCACGGATCGCGGTTGAAGCCCATCGCCGTGCGCTGCGTGCGTGTACGCCCGGAATGTACGAGTACGAACTCGAGGCCGAGTTTCGCTACGAGTTCGCGCGGCACGGCGCTGAGTGTTCCTACGAGCCCATCGTCGCTTCTGGTCACAACGCCTGTGTATTGCACTATCACGCGAATAAGTCCGTTTTAAATGACGGTGATCTGGTATTGATCGACGCTGGTTGTGAGGTCGAATATTACGCGTCGGATGTGACTCGGACATTTCCGGTCAATGGCGAATTTTCGGCGCCTCAAAGAGATCTCTATGAGATCGTCTACGCTGCGAATCTCGCTGCGACGGAAAAAGCCAGACCGGGTAACCATTGGAATGACCCTCACGACGCGGCGGTCAAGGAAATTACGCGTGGGTTACGAGATCTCGGAATCCTCTCGGGTCGCTTACCCTCCTTACTGAAGACTGGGGCCTACCGGCCTTTCTTCATGCACAAGACAGGCCACTGGATCGGTATGGATGTTCATGATGTTGGCGACTACAAAGTCGCCGAGCAGTGGCGGTTGCTGGAACCCGGCATGGTCACGACCATCGAGCCAGGCATCTACATCGCACCGAACGCGAAGGGTGTCTCGAAGCGCTGGAGGGGAATCGGTATTCGCCTCGAGGACGACGTCCATGTGTCCAAGGATGGCCCCGTCGTGCTGACCGCAGGGTTGCCTCTACAAGCCGATGAGATCGAGCAACTCATGGGCAGCGGCGGATGAATCGCGATCGCGTAGAAACGGACGTGTTGATCGTCGGCGGCGGACTTGCGGGTTCCACGCTCGCGCATGCCCTGGCTCAGACGTCGCTATCGACCGTTCTGGTGGAGACGCGCGATCCGTCGCAACTCGAGCAACCGAGTTTCGACGGCAGGGCCACGGTGCTCGCGAACGGCAGTCAGCGAATCCTGGAATCGCTCGGCCTGTGGGATCGAGTAGCGGCGGACGCAGAGCCGATACAGTCGATTCATATTTCCGAACGTGGCCGCTTCGGCGCCGCGCGGATTCATGCGGAGGAGGAGGGTGTAGCCGCGCTCGGTTATACGCTCGAAAACCGGATTCTCGGTGGCGTACTGTGGCAGGCGTTGGATTCGGCAGAGGGGTTTACTTGTTTCGCCCCTGCAGAGCTGTCCTCGCTGACAGTCGGTAAGAACAGCGTCGAGGCTGAAGTAACTGCCGCCGAGAAGCGCGTCTCGATTGTCGCAAAAGTCGTCGTGGCTGCTGACGGCACGAATTCGGACGTCCGCCGGAAGCTTGCCATCGCGACCCATGAAGATCGCTATGAGCAGCAGGCCGTCATTCTGAACTGTGCCACCGAATTGCTACACGCCGGCCGCGCGTTCGAGCGATTCACCCCCGACGGACCGTTGGCGTTTCTGCCGCTTAGCGCCGGCCGAGTCGCTGTCGTGTGGACGTTATCTCACGAGCAAGCGGCGCGGGTCTCAGCGCTCGAGGAGCGCGAGTTCCGCAGCGAACTACAGGCCGCGTTTGGCTATCGGTTAGGCCGCATCACTCGGACGGGCACTCGGACCGCCTATCCGCTGGCGCGTGTTCGAAGTGCTGCGGTTATTGGTCCGCGCGCGGTGCTGATCGGTAGTGCGGCCGTCAATCTCCACCCCGTCGCGGGGCAGGGGTTCAACCTCGCATTGCGAGATGTCGCTTCGGTGGCGGAGATCTTCACAGAGCAACTCGGCGATCGCTCCGTCGTGAGCGATCCGGGAGCTGGGGACACGCTGGATCGATACCAGCAGTGGCGGGAACAGGATCAGAAAAAAGTCGCGGCGCTTACGCATGGACTGATTCGCTTATTCGGGTACGGCGCACCGCCGCTCGCCGCCTCGAGAGGACTGGCATTGATGGCCTTCGACTTGGTGCCCGGCGCCAAAGCGGAACTCGCGAAACAAACGATGGGACTCTCCGGCCGACTATCCCGCCTGGCGCGTGGGTTGCCACTGATGCCATCGGGATAGATGTCGCGGGCAAAAAGCAGATGGCGAATTTAAGGGGCGTGTCGGTTGTAATCGTTGGTGCCGGTCCAGTCGGACTAACGGTCGCCGCACTGTTGCTTGCAAGTTCACATTCCGATCGATGGCGGATTCATGTGCTGGAGCCTCGAGCCGCTCCTGCCTGGGATCCGAAACAGATGGACCTCAGGGTCTATGCACTGTCCAGGGCGTCGCAGCACATTTTCGAACACCTGGGTGTTTGGCAACAACTCACATCGGCTCGCGCGAGTCCGTACCGGCGCATGCACATCTGGGAGGGAGACTACGCTGGGCGCTTGGGATCGTTGTCCTTCGACAGCGCCGAAGTAGGCGAGCCCGATCTGGGCCACATCGTCGAGGACCGACTGATCAGGGATCGACTTTTCCATCTGCTGAATGCGTCCGACAATGTGGATTTGCGCATTGGCGTCCAGCTCGCGGCAGTCCGACAAGGGAAGCGCGCTGTCGAGATCGACACGCAGACCGGCGAGACAATCCAGGCGACGCTATTAATCGCGGCCGACGGCGGCACGTCCATGGTGCGTCAGCTCATGGATCTGCCCGTGACGGCCGTGCCCTATGGGCAAGACGCCTTGGTCACGCATGTGACGACGGAAAAATCTCACGCCGAGACCGCGTGGCAACGGTTCCTGCCTGACGGTCCGCTGGCGTTTCTGCCGCTGCTCGATGGCCGGAGTTCGGTGGTCTGGTCGATGAGTTCTGAAAACGCGCGGCGCCTGTCGGCGGCGGCTGAACAATCCTTTATCGACGAGTTACAGACCGCGAGCGGCGGCGTGCTCGGTACGATTCAATCCGGCGCCTCGCGGGCGAGCTTCCCGCTGCGGGCACTGCACGCAAATTGTTACAGTTGTGCGCGAGTCGCTTTGGTGGGCGATGCGGCACATACGATACATCCCCTCGCCGGACAAGGGATGAATCTCGGGCTTCTCGATGCGGCTGCATTAGCGGACACGTTGGCTGCTGCATTGGATCGCGGGGAGGACCCCGGCGATCTGCGTGTGCTGCGGCGTTATGAGCGTCAGCGTAAAGGCGGAAATCTCAAGACGTTGTTGGGGATGGATGCGCTGCATCGCCTGTTCCGGCTGCCGGGCCCGTTGTTCGCGCCGCTGAGGTCCGCAGGGCTGTCGGCCATCGATACAACGCCGATCGCCAAGCGCCGCTTAATGAAAGAAGCGCTGGGTCTCGCCGGCGAGCTGCCGAAGTCGGCTCGCGCACGGGTTGCGTGAGTCAGAGATGACCGGAGTGAAGCAAACACCGTTACACGAGACCCACGTCGGCCTGGGGGCGCGCATGGTGGAACTCGGTGGCTGGAGCATGCCGATCTACTATGCGTCGCAACTGGACGAGCATCATGCAGTTCGAGAGCACGCCGGGTTATTCGATGTCTCGCACATGACCGTCGTGGATGTGGTGGGCGTCGACGCCGAACGTTATCTCCGCGGCTTACTTGCCAACGATGTCCGCAAGCTGCGTTCGACTGCCGACGGGCAGTGCCGCGCGTTGTACAGCTGCATGCTGCGAGACGATGGCGGGATCCTGGACGATCTGATCGTCTACCGGTTGTCGGATTGCGAATTTCGGCTGGTTGTGAACGCCGCGACTCGCGAGAAAGATCTCGCGTGGTTACTCGAGCAGGCCGGGAGTCACTCTGTCGAACTGCTCGAACTGCTCGAACTGCTCGAACTGCTCGAACAGCCGAACCTGGCCATGATCGCGGTGCAAGGTCCGCATGCCCGCGAACTGGTGGCGCAGACGCTGCCACACGGCGATGATCTACTCGCGCTGGCGCTGTTCAGCGCGCGCCGAGATGGCGAAAATTTAGTAACGTGAGCCGGTTACACCGGCGAGGATGGGTTCGAGATTATCCTTCCTAGTTCTCGGGCTCCGGGTCTGTGGGCCGAACTGCAGGCTCTCGGTATTGCCTCGTGTGGCTTGGGGGCGCGAGACACGCTCCGTCTGGAAGCGGGGTTCAATCTCTATGGCCTCGATATGGACGAGACCGTTAGCCCGTTGGAATGCGGGCTTAGCTGGACGGTCGATACGACAACCGATCGCGATTTCATCGGCCGCAGAGCGATCGAACGTCTGTCGGCCGCTGGTGTAGAGGCCGAGCAAGCGGGATTAATTCTCGAAGACAAGGGCGTTCTCAGAGCCGGTTACGTTGTACACACGTCGAAAGGCGACGGGTCGGTGACGAGCGGCACCTACTCACCGACGCTGGCTCGCTCGGTCGCGCTTGCCAGGGTGCCTGCTGGCGCAGGAAATGACTGCGAAGTAGTTATCAGGAATCGTAGCCATGCCGCGCGCATTGTCATGCCGCCCTTCGTCAGGAATGGAAAAATTAGAATCTATTGTTGAAGCAATACGCATCCAGGAGATCAACCTATGAGTGAAATTCCAGCTGAACTGAGATATACGAAAGACCATGAATGGATTCGAGAGCAAGACGACGGTAGTGTGATACTTGGTATTACCGATCACGCTCAAGTCTCTCTGGGCGATTTGGTTTTTGTAGAGCTTCCCGAAACGGATGCGGTTCTCAACGCCGGCGACGCTTGCGCCGTCGTAGAATCCGTTAAAGCGGCGTCGGATGTCTGCCTTCCGCTGTCGGGTACGATAGTCGAGGCGAATGAAGCACTGGCGGATTCTCCGGAACTCGTGAATACGGATCCGTACGGTGAGGGCTGGTTGTTTCGCTTTAAACTCGACACGCCAGCACAGTTGGAAGAGCTCCTGGCCAGCGAAGACTACGAACGCTTCGTCGCCGAGCTTCACGACTAATACAGAGGACGAGACCGTGCCGTTTATTCCTCACACCGACGATGACACGCAGCTGATGCTGCAGGCGATTGGAGTCGACGATATCAGCACCCTGTTCGATGAGATTCCGGAGGAACTCCGCTGCGGGAACCTCGACGGCGTACCCGAAGCGGGCTCAGAGGATGACGTACGCGCAGCCAGGTAACTGGACGTCCGATATCAGCCGCAGAGGCGCACAGCAGCGCGCAAATAGCCGATGTAGCCGAGAAGTAGACGCGCCTAAGGCCCTAACTAGGGATAAAATACTCGTCTTTGTGGTCACAACTCCGGTACCAACCTTACAATCGAGTCCTATGAAACTGAACCTTACCTCTGCCGCGTGCGCGGCCACTGCCCTGTTGTCATTCGCGACGGCGGCTCAAGAGCCGACCTGGAACGATACCCTGGCCAAGATATCGTCCGGGGTCGTCTCGATCCAAGTGGACAGTACTCGAGCTTTCGATACCGGACGCAATCAGTCCAGTCAGGCGACCGGATTCGTTGTCGACGCGGAGCGGGGCTTGATCTTAACGAATCGCCATGTCGTGACACCGGGACCGGTCGTGGCGCAGGCGATCTTCCCCAATCAGGAGGAAGTGCCACTCGTGCCGGTCTACCGTGACCCGGTTCATGACTTCGGTTTCTTTAGTTACGACCCGGAACACCTGATGTTCATCGAGCCGGCCGAACTGCCTCTCGTTCCGGAGGCGGCTCAAATTGGCCGCGAGATCCGCGTCGTCGGTAACGATGCCGGCGAGCAGCTGTCCATACTTTCCGGCACGATCGCTCGGCTCGACCGACAGGCACCGAATTACGGGCGTGGTAACTATAACGACTTCAATACGTTCTATATACAGGCGGCTTCGGGTTCATCCGGCGGATCGTCTGGCTCGCCGGTTCTGGACATCGAAGGTCAGGTCGTCGCGCTAAACGCCGGTGCGAGCAGCCAGGCGGCGTCGAGCTTCTTTCTGCCTCTCGATCGTGTCCGGCGCGCATTGGAATTTGTCCAACACGGGCTGCCGGTGCCGAGAGGAAGTCTGCAGACCGAGTTCGTCCACAAACCCTTCGCGGAGCTGCGACGTCTCGGCCTGACCGAACGAACTGAGGCCGAGGTCCGAGAGGCCTTTCCGGAACAGACCGGGCTGCTGGTCGTCGAGCGCGTGATCCCGGGAGCGGAAGCCGGCGATTTCCTCCGGCCGGGCGATATTCTCGTGAGGGTTAACGGTGAATTGATCGCAGGCTTCGTGCCGGTGGAGGCAACGCTGGACGACAACGTCGCTAACAGCGTGACGCTCCAGATTGAGCGCGGCGGTGAGGTCTTGGAGCGCGCGCTGATCGTCGACGACTTACACAAAATAACTCCCGACGAGTTTATTTACTACGGCGAGGGGGTCTTTAACAACCTGTCCTACCAGCAGGCGCGTCACTATAATCGCCCGGTCTCGGGTGTCTACGTGGCGAATCCCGGCTACGTATTCGGCTCGGCCGCGATCCCGCGGGCAAGCCTGCTGTTGAGCGTCGATGGCGACGCCGTGCAGGATCTCGACGATCTGCAGCGCGTGTTAGAGCGGCTTCCAGACGGTCAACGAACGACGGTTCGATTCGCGCAGTTCGATGACCCACAGACAGAGCGGCAACGCATCATCACCAACGATCGGGACTGGTTTCCGGCACAACGGTGCAAACGGGACGACGAAACGGGGCTTTGGCCTTGTCAGGATATCTCGTCGGGACCGGTTGCAGAGGTCACGGAAGCTCAAGATACGACATTCCCGCCGCAGCCCGGGGAGCGGTATATACAACGCATCCTTCCGTCCTTGGTGCTCGTAAATTTCGACATGCCGTATACAGTTTCCGGTGTCTCTGATCGTCATTACTACGGAACGGGCCTGATAGCGGATGCTGAGCGTGGCCTGGTCGTCGTTGATCGTAACACCGTGCCGGTCGCGATGGGTGACGTTCGTATTACTTTCGCCGGCTCTCTGGAGATACCGGGACGAGTAGAGTACGTGCACCCGCTGCACAATCTCTCGATCGTGTCCTACGATCCGGCGCTGATCGGCAGCACGCCGACGCGTAGCGCGACATTTACAACGGACGACGTACTGCCGGGCGACGCCCTTGAGGTAGTTGGATTGAAGGCGGACCATAAGCTGTCTTCGCAATCCAGCGAGGTCGCGGCGGTTGAAGCGGCGAACTTCCCATTGTCTCGGACGTTGCGTTTTCGCGAGTCGAATATGGAAGGCATCACGCTCGTCAATGGACCGGACGATTTCGACGGCGTCATCGTCAATCGCCAGGGCAGAGTGGCCGCACTCTGGGCGACTTTCGCTTATCAGACAGGTCGCGAGCTGACGCAGGTCAACATGGGAATACCGGCCGAACTGATCGTCGATATGGTTGCGCGTCTGAGAGATGACCAACCTCTCCACTCTCTGGAAGTTGAATGGCGCTATATGCCGCTGGCGTCGGCGAGAAAATTTGGCCTTCCGGAGGCTTGGGTTGAGAGTTACGAGTCGCATAATCCCCGCCGGCGTCAAGTGTTGGCGGTGACGAGTGCCGTCGCGGGATCGCCGGCCGCCGACTTCTTTCGCGCCGGCGATATTCTCTTAAGTATCGACGGCGAACCCTTGAATACGTTTAGAGAGGCCGAGCTGGCCGCCCAACGTCCCGAGGTTGAGGTAACCGTATTTAGAGACGGCCGGGAGTTGACCGAGCTCGTCGATACAGTCGAGCTGAGCGGAGAAGGAATTCAACGCGTCGTCCTGTGGGCTGGAGCCCTGTTACAGGCTCCGCATCGCGCGATCTCCGCACAACGCGGAATCGATTCCCAAGGCGTCTACGTTGCGTACTTCGGTTTCGGTTCCCCTGCTAGTCGATCCGGGCTGTTCGCCGGACGACGCATCGTCGCCGTTGACGGGCAGCCGACACCGGATCTGGACAGTTTTCTGGGAGCGGTGGACGGTCTGGAGAACCGGGATTCGGTCAGGCTCAATACCATGACCTGGAACAGCGTACCGCAGGTCATTACGCTGAAGCTGGATACTCACTACTGGCCGAGCTACGAGTTGCGGCGCGAAGGCGACGGGTGGCAGCGTTATCAGCTGAACTAACGGCGCGACTGGCGTTGCTGCTCCTGAGCGTCGGTCTTACGGGCTCCGCTCATGCTCAGCGCATGTACAAGTACCAGGATGCGGACGGCGTATGGGTTTATTCCGATCGGCAGCCGGAAGGGACCCGGGAATTCCAGGAGAAAGCGCTACAGCGTACGGCAGATACGCCCGAAGTGCGGGTGACTGAGCAGCCGACAGCAGATGGGTTGCGCCTAATCGCCGAGAATTCCTATTTCGGCCCCGTCCAGATCGCCTACCAGCTGGGGTCTATGGAAAACGTGGCGGCGGACACCGCGGCGCAAGGTCTCACCGTCGTGCCTGCGCGAAGCCAGGCGGAACTGATAACCGTCAGTCGCGGCGACATAACAATGCCTATGCGGTTCGAATACCAGTTCCAATTCATACCGGGAGATCCAGAAGCGCGCCACGAGCCTGAGAGTTTGTATCGGCTGCCTTACGCGTCGGCCGAGAGTTTTAAAGTATCGCAGGCTTACCCGGATCAGATCACTCATACAGACCCCTCCAGTCAGCACGCGATCGATTTTTAGATGCCGGTCGGTACCGGCGTTTACGCCGCGCGGAGCGGCATCGTAATCGAAGTCGCCAGCGATTTTTTTCAGTCGGGAACGGACCTCACGGTTGATGGGCCTCGAGCGAACGTTGTTCGCGTCCATCACGACGATGGCACGATGAGTCTGTACGGCCATCTGAACTGGAACTTGATTCGCGTGGTACCGGGCCAGCGAGTCGAGCGCGGTGAGTATCTGGCCGACTCGGGTAACACAGGGTTCAGCACCGGGCTCATCTACACTTTGCGGTGCAGAGAAATTCCGGCGGCTCCATCGTCTCGGTTCCAATCCAGTTTGCCGAAATCGACGGCGCGGCCGTGACGCTGCGCGCCGGAGAAAGCCGAACGGCGTATTGATGGCCGTGAGAGCCGCACCGCAGCAACAGCCTTTGTCGATCGTTTCAGGCGGTCAGACAGGCGTCGACCAGGGGGCACTCGACGCGGCGTTAGCCTGCGGCGTGAGTTGCGGGGGTTGGTGTCCAGACGGGCGTCGAAGTGAAGACGGGAAGATTCCCGCGCGCTACCCGGTCCGTGAACTCATCGGTTCGGGTTACCGGGAGCGTACCCTGCAGAATGTCGTCGATTCCGACGGCACGGCGATCATCTTCAACACGGATCTCGAGGGTGGCACTCGGCTGACGGTAGGGCTCTGCGCTCGGGAGAGTAAACCGCATCTACTGATCGATGCGGCAACTCGGAGCCGAACGGACTCTGTCGATGCGCTAGGAGAATTTATTCGCGACAATAATATTATGATATTGAACGTTGCCGGGCCGCGCGCGAGCAAGTGGCCCGGCGCGCACGCCTACACCTACGCACTCGTACAGCGTATCTGTGGATCTTTGTAGGACACAGATACGACCCAAATACGGGGACGGTCTACCTAACTATCTAGACATTTCGACAGGGCTCGTGAGTTAGGTAGACCGTCCCCGTATTTGTTTGAGTCACGATCAGGTCATCAGCTGAGTGGAGATTCTAGTAGGATCACTTTTAGAAACTAGTCCCAGGGGGATCGCTCGTGAAACACACACTAATCATCGCTGCCATGCTCGTGGTCGTGTCACCGGCGTCGGGCCATCACAGCGACGCCGGTATGGATATGACTGCCGTGGTAGCCCTCGAGGGCACGGTCACTGAGTTCAACTGGCGCAATCCGCATGTCTACGTCATCGTCGAGATGATCGGCGCAGACGGCGAGGCGGTTGAATGGGCACTGCAAATGGGTACCGCAAACGGCTTGTCACGCAGGGGTTGGACGAGTGATTCGCTGTCGAGCGGAGATCGAGTGACCGTTCGGGGACATCCGGCGCAGGATGGCCGACCTTATGCCATCGTGGAGTCGATCGAGAAGGAAGGCGGGCTTGCCTTGGCGAGCATCGCCGCTGTACCGAACCTGTCCGCCCGTACAGACACGCTGTCCGGCAGATGGCTGGCGGACCGTTCGAAACTCGTCAGCTATCCGGGCGGCTACGACGGATTTTTTCATGCCCAGCTGGTGTTAACCGACAAGGCGAAGGCCGCCCAGGCCGACTACGATCCGCTTTCCGCCGAGAACCCCGAGTCGACCTGCATCGGCCGAGCGACACCCGCCGCGTTGGTGTCGTCGAGCCTCTATTTACTTGAGATCGAAATCAATGAAGACGACGAGACTATCGTGATTCGTAGCGAGTACTTTGACGAAGTGCGAACGGTCTATATGGACGGGCGGTCCCATCCCGATGCCGGCCAGCGACTGGTGACAGGTCACTCGATCGGTCGCTGGGAAGGAGACGTGCTGGTCGTCGACACGACAAATTTTACGGATCATCGGTCGCCCTATCAGATTGGCGTCCCGGCGGGCGCCCAGAAGCACGTCGTGGAGAGATACCGGCTGACAGAGGACGGTACGCGAATCGAGTTGGAATTCTTCCTTGAAGACCCGGAGTACCTTGCCGAGCCAATGACCCACGCACGGGAATTGGTGTATTCACCGCATATGCAGAGATTCCAGTTCAACTGCGACCCGGAAGCCACGAGTCGCTTCTTAGCCGATTAGGCTACCGACCTCAACGTCGCGGCCAGCTCCTCAAGGTTCGAGACGGGCGCGCGGCACTTCATCCCCTGGCAGATATAGGCGACACCGTCGCCCTGCGGCGCGCGCTCCGCGAGCAGGCCCGGCAGTTGTTTGGCATCGGCCGGTATCACGAAGCTCGACCGGCCGGGGTTGTAGCCGGCGCTGACGTATCGCTGCCAGTCCGCTAACTCATCGGGATCGCCACGAATAACAACGTTCTCCGGCGGCGCTAAAAACCCCCGTAGCGCCTGCAACAGTGTGCCGTGTGCTTGCGGATGCTCCCGGAGTGCGGGCCAGGCGGCGCGAAGGGTTCGCTCTGCCGCGTCGATGTAGCGGGTCTCACCCAACAGATGCCCGAGCTGCAGCAGAACCTGTGCCGCGATGCCGTTACCGGACGGTGTCGCATCGTCCGAGAACGGTTTCGGTCGATGAATCAGGGTCTCGTGATCGTCGGCCGTGAAGAAGAAGCCCCCGTTCGGGTCCTCGAATCGCGCCAGCAGCACATCGAGGAGCTGGCAGGCGAACGTGAGGTACTCGGACCGCCAGCGGTATCGTAGGAGTTCCACCAGACCGTCCGCGAGGAAGGCATAGTCATCGAGGTAAGCCGGAAAGCGCGCCCGTTGGTCCTTAAAGCTCGCGAGCAGTCGCTCGTCGAGCCAGAGTTGCGCGTGAATGAAGTCCGCTGAGCGACAGGCGGACTCGGCCAAGTCGTTTCTGCCCAGCACGCGAGCGGCACGGGCCATGGCTTTGATCATCAAGCCGTTCCAGGAGACGAGAACTTTCTCGTCCCGTCCGGGCCACACTCGCGTTTCTCGACTCGTCAGCAATTTGTCGCGTGCCGAGTCTAAAGTCTCCTGCGCACGAGTTCGCGACGTCGCGGTGCTGAGATCGTCGATCGGCACGGCGGCGTGGAGGTGCCATGCCTCTCCTTCGAAGTTTGCGTCGAGGTCCAGGCCATAATGCTCGCGTGCGACGGCGCTCTCTTGCGCCGTTAATAGTTCGTCAAATTGGTCGCGCGTCCAGAGATAGAAACGACCCTCTTCTCCCTCGGAATCAGCATCCAGCGTGGCGTAATATCCGCCGCTCGGGTCCTGCATATCTCTACAGATCCAGTCTGCTGTCTCACCCACGATGCGGCCGAACAAGGACTCGCCAGTCGCCGCAAAGCTGTCGCTATAGACTGTGAGTAGCGCTGCATTGTCATAGAGCATCTTCTCGAAGTGAGGGATCGCCCAGCGTTGGTCCACGGAGTATCGATAGAAGCCTCCGCCGAGCTGATCATAGAGTCCGCCCGTCGCCATGCGCGATAGCGACAGCGTTGCCATATAGAGCGCGTGCAGGTCCGGGTTTTTCGCTTCCGCCGTCGCACGCCAGGTCGAGAGCAGGGATTCAATATGAGTCGGGTGCGGGAATTTTGGGGCCGCACCGAAGCCGCCGTAGTCAGAGTCGAAGGACGCTTCGAGTTGTTGCCGCGCCAGTCGTATCGGCTGCTCCGTCAACTCGGCCGAGTCGCCGGCCCTGGCAGAAGCGTCGAGATTCGCGAGGACGTCCCGCAGAATTTTTCCCTGGCTCCTGATGTCACCGTCGTGGGTGCGGGAGAATGACTCGACACGCGTCAGGACATCCGTGAAAACCTTTCGTGGGAAGTACGTGCCGGTGAAGATCGGCAAGTGGCCGTCGGCCGTCAAAAACACCGTCAGAGGCCAACCGCCCGGGCTGCGCGAGATCAGGTGATGAGCGCTCTGGTAGATCTTGTCCAGGTCCGGGCGTTCTTCCCGGTCGACCTTGATATTGACGAACAGACGGTTCATGAGCTTTGCGGTGTCCTCATCCTCGAAGCATTCATGCGCCATGACATGGCACCAGTGACACGCGGAGTAGCCGATCGAGAGCAGGATCGGTTTGTTTTTCTGCCGCGCGAGCTGCAGTGCTTCTTCGTTCCAGGCGAACCAGTCGACCGGATTCTCGGCGTGCTGCAGAAGGTAAGGGCTGGTCTCTTTCGCCAGTCTGTTCGCCATTCATCGACTATAGCAGTACGCGCGGCTAGCCCCGGCCAGGGTCCGCAACTACACTACCGTCTTCGTGTTTACCTATCCTGATATCGACCCAATCGCGTTCGGCTTCGGTCCGCTGCAGGTGCGCTGGTATGGATTGATGTATCTGGGCGGATTCCTGTTGGGCTGGTTAGGGATGCGGGTCAGGGCCAGGCGCCCGAGCAGCCCGGTCTCCCCTGCGTTGATAGACGACCTGGTTTTTTATGTCGCGCTCGGCGTCATTGTCGGCGGCCGAGTCGGCTATATGTTGTTCTATAACTTCGGCAGCCTCCTTGAGAATCCGCTCAATCTCTTCAAGGTCTGGGAGGGCGGCATGTCCTTTCACGGCGGGCTATTGGGCGTTCTCATCGCGATGGGCTTATTCGCGCGGCGCGTCCGGCAACCCTATTTCGCCGTCACCGACTTCATTGCTACCTGGGTCGCGCCGGGGTTGGGTCTCGGCCGTGTCGGAAATTTTATCAACGGCGAGTTGTGGGGAGCAGAGACGAGTCCCGACGCATTCTGGGCCGTCATTGTGGACGGAGTACCGCGGCACGCCTCGCAGTTGTACGAAGCCGCTCTCGAAGGGCTCCTGATGTTTCTGATTCTGTGGACATTCTCGTTGCGGCCGCGACCGATACGGGCCGTCTCCGGGCTGTTTCTTATCTGCTACGGGATCTTTCGGGTGTCGGTCGAATTCGTTCGTTTACCCGACACCCATTTGAACGAGGCCACGGAGGGTTACCTCGCGTTCGGTTGGCTCACGATGGGCCAGGTGTTGTCTATACCCATGATTCTGGCAGGCGTCGTTTTGTTCTGGCTCGCCTATCGAGAGCAATCTTTTGTTGAGAGACGGTCTGAATGAAGCAGTACTTGGATTTACTCCGGGAGATTCGCGACCATGGTTCACGCAAGTCCGACCGCACCGGCACCGGGACGCTCAGCGTCTTTGGCCATCAGCTGCGCTGTGACCTGGGCGCGGGCTTTCCGCTGCTGACGACGAAGAAACTGCACCTGCGTTCGATCGTCTACGAACTTCTGTGGCTTTTGAGCGGCGACACGAATGTCAGGTATCTGAATGACAATGGTGTTTCTATCTGGGATGAGTGGGCTGATTCCGACGGCGAGTTGGGACCGATCTACGGTGCCCAATGGCGCGCCTGGCCTACAGCTGACGGTCAGCACATCGATCAGATTGAGCAAGCGCTTCATCTGATCAAGACCGATCCAACTTCGCGGCGTATCATCGTCAGCGCATGGAACGTCGCCCAACTCGGAGAGATGGCGCTATCGCCCTGCCACGCGTTGTTTCAGTTCTATGTGGCGGACGGCAGGCTCTCCTGTCAACTCTATCAACGAAGCGCGGACGTGTTTCTCGGCCTACCGTTCAATATCGCGTCCTACGCGCTGCTGGTCATGCTGATGGCACAGCAGACGAAGTTGCAGCCGGGAGAACTCATCTGGACGGGTGGCGACTGCCATCTGTATCTCAATCATCTAGCACAGGCCGAACAGCAGCTGACCCGGGAACCGCTGCCGCTGCCTACGCTGGTCATCAAGCGTCTTCCGAAATCGCTGTTCGATTATCGTTTCGAAGACTTCGAACTCATTGAGTATCGTTCGCACGCTCACATTCGGGCGCCGGTAGCCATCTAAGAAGACTGGCGGCCGGCCGGGATCTCGCCGCGCTTTCTTCAACAGCCGGCTAAGTGCCCGTATCGGGGCTCGCAGTTGTTGTGCAAGCGACGGCGATCGGTTCCCCTGCGGGCTCTAGAGGCAGAGCCGTGAGTGTGCCACCCCAGACGCAGCCGCTGTCCAACGCCGTTATGTTGGTGCGACGAAGCAGCCCCAGGGACGCCCAGTGGCCGAATACGACATGGGTGTTCTCGCTGAGCCGGCCTGGGAACTCGAACCATGGCGTCAGATGAGCGGGCTGGGTGCCGGGCGGGCCCTTGTGGTCGAAGTCGAGGTCGCCGTACTCGTCGCAGTAGCGAATGCGCGTTAGGGCATTAACGATGAAGCGAGCCCGGTCCGCGCCGCGTAGATCGGTTGACCAGGCACGCGGTTCGTCGCCATACATTTTTTCCAGCGCTCCGGTCCATTGCGCCCCCCGCAGACGCTCCGTAATTTCCTCGGCACACGCCTCAGCGTCAGTGGCCGACCAGTTAGCAGGCAAGCCGGCGTGGACCAGGAGCCGACAGCGCGTCTTGTCGTAGTGGAGCAGCGGGCGATATCTCAACCAGTCGAGAATGTTTTCGGCGTCGGGTGCCGTGAGGACAGACTGAAATGTGTCGCCCTTGTCCGGCTTGCGTACGCCGGCTGCGGTCGCGAGCAGATGCAGATCGTGATTACCCAATACCGAGGTTGCGCTATCGCGGAGGCTGATTACTTCGCGTAACACGTCGAGCGATTCGGGGCCACGATTGACGAGATCTCCGACCAGCCATAGATGATCGCGCTCCGGTTTGAATGAGATGGCGCCTAACAGATCGGCAAACGCTTGAGCGCAGCCTTGTATGTCGCCGATCGCGTAGAGTGTCACAGTTGGATCACTGTAGGTTTGCCAGCGCGGCGAACTCTTCCGGGCGCAGCGTCTCCGGGCGGGCACCCGGGTCGATTCCAACCGATTCAATCTGATCTCGACTCAGGTGTCCCTTCAGCGATCGCGCGAGCGTCTTTCGTCGCATCGAGAATGTCAGGGCGACGACATCGGCGAAGCGATCGATATCGGTTACCGGGAATCTTGGTTCTAACTGCGTTGTCATTCGGACGAGCGTCGAGCGAACCCGTGGCGCGGGCGAGAAAGCGCCGGGCCCAATCTCGAAGCAGGCCTCCGTTTGCGCCCAAAGTGCGAGCATCACGGTCAGGCGACCGTAGTCTTTGCTACCAGGAGTTGCGGCCATTCTATGCGCGACCTCTTTTTGCAACATCAGATGCATATCTTTGATCGCCGCGCGGTGTTCAAGTAGATGGAACAGCAGGGGAGTTGAGATGTTGTAGGGCAGATTACCCACAATGCGCAGCGACTCAGGTGCCGACGCCAACGAGGAAAAATCGAACTTTAACGCGTCGCCGCGATGGATAATCAATTTCTGCGGCGTCGGTGCCGCGCGGGCGAGATGGTCAGCCAAGCGGTCATCGAGTTCGATCACGTGGAGCTGTTGAAGTTGCTGCAATAGTGGAAACGTCAACGCCCCTTTACCGCCGCCAATCTCGATCATGCAGTCAGTTTTTTGCGGGGAGATCGTTCGCACCAATTTATCGATGACTGCCGGATCGTGCAGGAAGTGCTGTCCCAGTCTTTTGCGGGCGCGAAGCGGCATCAGTCGTTCGTCGTTGCGGTCAGCTCGCAGGCCACGCGAATGGCTTCTCGCAGGCTTCCGGGTTTCGCCTCGCCCGTGCCCGCCAGGTCGAGTGCCGTCCCGTGATCGACCGACGTACGTATGATCGGCAAACCGAGGGTGATGTTGACGAGCTCGCCGAAGGCGAGGGCTTTAATGACCGGCAGCCCCTGATCGTGATACATCGCAAGCACGGCGTCGCAGCGTGCGAGCGCTTCGGGTGTAAACGCCGTGTCAGCCGGCACCGGGCCGAGCAGAGACAGGCCGCGATCCGTGAGGAGCCGGACGGTGGGTTCGATGACGTCCTGTTCCTCACGACCGAGTACGCCGCTCTCGCCGGCGTGGGGATTGAGTCCGAGTACGGCGATTCGCGGAGCGCCGATCCGGAAGCGCTCTCGAAGCGCGCGATCGAGAACGGTAAGTACCTGCTCGAGCCGCTCGCGGCTGATCTGCGTCGGTACTTCAGCGAGCGGGAGGTGTGTGGTCGCCAGTGCGACCCGAAGGTTTCCAGCGGCAAGCATCATGACGGGCGTCGGCGCTCCGGTTGCCGCCGCCAGGAATTCCGTGTGACCGGTGAAAGGAATTCCCGCGGCGTTAATGACGCTCTTGTGCACGGGAGCTGTCACCAAGGCTGCGTTGGATTCTTTAGCGCAGAGCGCTACGCCTTGCCGCAGCAGCTCCAGGACATAGGGCGCATTCGTCGGCTCCAGGCGCCCGGGTCGGACAGGTGCCGGCGCAGGTATATCGAGCACCTGGATTACTCCGGCGGCCTGAGACTCAACGTCGTGCGGACCGGCGACCGTGCGCACGGTGACATCCAGGCGAAGATCGTCGATGCGCTCGGCAATCAGTCTCGCATCGGCGAGTACCAGCAGCCGTGCAGGGAGAACTCCTGCGGCCAGCATGGCGCAGATATCGGGGCCTATGCCCGCCGGCTCGCCGGAGCTTAGGAAAATTATCGGAGGTTGTGAGATTTAGACCTCCAGGAGGTCTGCTATATGCGGTTCTCGACGAAAGCTTCGTCCCTAAGTCGTCGCAGCCAAAGCTCCCGTTCCTCCTCGACCTTGCTGGCACGGATCTGATCGGCGCATCGCTGCTCCTTGACCTCTTCTGTTGTATCGTAGGATCGACTGTCCGTGACTTCGGCAAGATGCCAGCCGAAGCGAGTCTGAAACGGTTCGCTCAGCTTGTTGATCTCTAACGAGTTCAGCATCTCTTCGAATTCGGGCACGAAGATACCGGCCTCGACCCAACCAAGATCTCCGTTGTCCGCTGCCGAGGTCGGGTCTTCGGAAACGGACTGAGCGATAGGCCCGAACTCGTCACCGTCCAGAATCTGTTCCCGTATCCCTGCGAGTCTCTGTTGCACGGCATCGTTATCCATGATCTCGTTCGGGCGCAAAAGAATATGTCGGACTCGGAGTTGATCAACAATAACGGTCTGAGCACCACGGGTCTCATTCAGCTGTACGATGTGAAAGCCGCTGCCGCTCTGTATAGGATCTGAGACCTCTTCCGGCTCCATGCCGATGACGACATCGGCGAATAACGTCGGCAGCTGGTAGCCTTTACGCCAACCGAGTGCGCCACCCTCTAATGCGTTCTGGCCATCCGAGAAAGTAACTGCCAACTGAGAGAACTCCTCGCCGGAATCGAGTTTCGCAAACAGGTCCGCGATCCGCGCGTTGGCTTCGTCGACCTCATCTTGCGTCGCGTCTGAGGGCAAGCCGATGAGAATGTGCGAAATGTCGTAGTCGACATCCTCGGCGAGGCTCGTGGTACTGCGTCCGAGGCAGAGATTCATCTCGCGGGGCGAAATGACGATGGTGGAATACACTTCTCGCTGCTGGAGCTGGTCTAGAATCATCTGCTCACGTGTGTCCTGACGGTACATCGCATAGTCGATGCCCTCGGATGCGAGCGCGGGGGGAAGCGTTTCGAGCGTCAGACCGATGTCTTGCGACAGCGTAGTCAGCGCTTGGTTCAGCATCTCATCGTTGACGACGATGCCGAATCCCTCGGCGCGCTGAAGTTGTATCTGCCGGAGGATCAGTTGCTCCAGCACCTGCTCCTCAAGGACCGACACAGGGGGCAGGGGCCGCCGCTGCTCCGGCGGAGCGTCGAGTTGTGACACACGCATATTGTTGAGAACGACGGCCACGCGCAGCGTGAGTTCGCTCTTGAGGACGACGCCATCGTCGACTATCGCGGCCACGCCATCGAGCAGGCTGCCCGTCCCGCCCAGTTCTCGCGTTTGCGCCCAGGCCTGAGTGGCCGATATCGTCAGGGCCGCAAATAATGCCGCAGAATAAAGTATATTTTTCAATTGGTTACGGACTATTATCGAGTTCTTGATAGCCAAGAATACCACGATCCAGAAACTCTTCCGGAGAGCCGCCGTCATCCGAGAACCCTCTGAGCTGGAGCTGTACGGAGATGGAGCTATCCGACTCTCCGGTTCGGCGGCTGATATAGCGTCTGCCGACCAGGCGCAGCCGCCAGCAGCAGGCCTCGTACTCCCAGCCGAGGAAACGGTCGAGGGCTTGCTCGTCGAGGAAGGAATAACTGTAGTGCCCGATAACTCGCCAGCTCTGACCGATTGGCCAGACCAGTGAGATGTCGCCCTGCTCCAACAGTCCCTCGCGTCGACGATAAGAGAAGCCGGCGTAGCGGTCCTCCTGTGGTGAATATCGAATGCTGGTCTCCGCTCGGACCGTGGCGTTCGTCTCGCTATCCCACTGATAGTCGACATCCAGTCGCCACGCGTCTGACACGTCGATGGACACCTCGGCAATATAGTCCGACGCATTCGAGTCAGTCGGCGAGCTATCCGGCAGACTAACGCGTTGTGGATTCAAATAACGCGTTTGCCCTAATGTCGCGGTTACTCTTTCCCGGCCGCTCTGACGATCAACCAGTCGGGCCGTGACCCCGAAGCTGAATTGATCGGTATCGGCAATTCGATCCGCGCCGAGATACTGATATTTTCGAAATAGCTGGACGAGATTGAAATCGGGTTCGATCGTGTCAAAGATCGGAATGCCCGCCTGATCCTCAAACGGGATATGGACGTAGAGTATTCGAGGCTCGATCGTTTGAATCCAGCTCGAGTTCTGCTCCGGTCTGCGTTCGAAAGTGAGTCCCGCGTCGACGCTTGCGACCGGCAGCGTTCGTGAGAACGTGTCCGATGATCCTGGGGCGACGCTGTCCAACCAGTAGTCTGTCTGCCGCAGCGCGAGAGCCGGTGTCAGATACATGCCGGGCTTCGCTAAAGTAACACTGAGCTCTTCCGTAGAGTCCATTCGCCAGCCGGTCGCGCCGACATCGCGATCGAATCGTACGAGTTCGTTCGTCGATTCGAACTGAAAGAAGTCTCCCGACCATCGACCATTAAACAAGAGTTGCGGCAAACGTTCATAGGGTCGATCTTCCGCCTCGATGAGGGGATCGATCGTCTGGTAGGACTGAAATCGCCCGAGAAACGACCAGTTCGTGGCTCGATAACCGACGTCTACGAAACGATTCAGATTCGTTTGACTGGCTACCGTCTGACTGTTGCCGAGATCCTCGAAGTAGGTGTCGTCAGAGACGTCGGCAAGGCTCGCGACGATTCGCCAGCCACGCTCGAACACTGTCTGGTGATCGTAGGTCAGGTAGCTGCGCCGCGAGTCCGTCTCGGAATCATCCGGTAAATACTCGAAGTTCACTCGTCCGTCACTACGAGGCAGCAGATACCGGAACTCCGTTTTTAGCTGCACGCCGCGTTTGCTCATGTAGCGCGGCTCCAAAGTCATGTCGTAATTCGGCGCGAGATTCAGGTAATACGGAGCCGATATGTCGAGCCCGATTCTATCCCGTTGGGAGAATCTCGGCGTGAGTAGCCCGCTCTTGCGCCGATCGTCGATCGGGAAGGTCATATACGGCGCATAGATAATGGGAACGCCCTTAAATCCGAGTCTGACACCGCGGGCCGTACCGAAGCCTTCATCGATGTCCAAACTGATCTCCGCTGCCATCAGTTCCCAGTCGGTCTGCCCCTCGGGACAGGTCGTAAAAGTCACCGCTGACAGAGCCATCGTCTGGTCGCCGCGAATGTTGATCTCATCGGCCGAGCCGCGCGCAGGCCGCTGTGGAATATTGAAGCCGGCACTCGTGAATCGAATCTCTCGGCTCTCGGTATTAATCTCGGCGTCTTTGCCGAATACGGTCACGTCGGGATCGGTATAAGCGACCGTGCCGCTCGCCGTGATATTTTGTTGCGCGCGATTGTAGGTTGCGTTCTCAGCGGTGATACTCCGATCGCCGTAACGAAACTCGACCTGATCGAAAAATTCCACGCCTTCTTCGCTGGATAAGTCGACCTGGCCAGCGGTAATTTCGATTCTGTCCGGTTCGGTCGCGTCTTCGGCTGCGTCGTCCTGGCCGGATTCTTGCGGCGGAAGGGCGGCAGGCGGCGCACACATCAAGTCCTGTCCCCACACTACCGTGGGCGCGGAGATTATCAACCAAGTGAGGAAGGCTAGACTTTTTTGGGGGAGCACAAGGTTCGGGCGGGGCAAACGACTACAATGGCATAGTTATTGTGTGGCTTCAACAAGTTGGGCAGGAGACCGAAAGTGCTGGATGAGCAGTGTCCGACCACGCGATTTCCGCTCCGTTCGTTCCTCGAGCAGCCGCAATGAAGGCAATGATTTTGGCTGCCGGCCGCGGTGAACGTCTAGGCGATCTGACGACGGCGATACCTAAACCGTTACTGAAAATCGCAGGCGAAACTTTGATCGAGCGACACCTCAGGCGTCTGCACGAGGCGGATGTGGCGGAGATTGTCATCAACGTCTCTTATCGCGGCGAGCAGATCCGGTCCGCACTTGGAGACGTCTCGTCGTGGGGGCAGACGCTGCGTTACAGTGAAGAGAACGCGCCCGCGCTCGAGACAGGCGGCGGTATCATCAACGCGCTGCCCTATCTTCGGCCCGGCCCGTTTATCGTCGTCAACGCGGATGTTTATAGCGACGTCGATTTCGCAACGCTGTCATGTGAGCAGTGTGAGGGGCGCCTAATGTTGGTGCCGAATCCCCCGCACCATGAGCACGGTGACTTTGGTCTCGCGCCACCCGGTGTCGTCACCGCGATGCCGCCGTTTCTCACTTATGCGGGAGTCGCAGCTTTCACGCCAGCGCTCTTCGACGGTTTCGATCCAGGGCACCGACGGCTTCGTCCGATCCTCGATGCGGCAATCGCACGCGGTTCGCTCAGAGGATTTCGCTACCCGGGCATCTGGCACGACGTTGGGACACCGAAGCGGCTCGCGGAAGTTCGCGAGCAGTTCGGGGGGGCGATCTGAACAGGCGTTAATGTTGTAACGCTGGACGCGGCTGTTGCAGGTGCCGGTCGTGGTGTATGGTTTCGCGCGGCAGCGTGCCGGACGATGGCCTGCACGATACCGCGCAGTCACTTTCCCCCGGAAGAGTCACCCATGATCTCTCGAGTCCTATCGAGTCGGAATTTTGTGATCTATCTCACCGGTAGCGCGTTCTCGTTGCATGGCCTATGGATTCAACGCGTGGCCGTTGGTTGGCTCGCCTGGGAGCTGACTCAGTCCGAGGTATGGCTCGGACTCATCGCACTCTCGGAGTTC
>CAUZMW010000004.1:0-40869 GCA_963581225.1 Gammaproteobacteria bacterium | reverse complement strand
GGTCTGGAACTGGCCGAATCTACCGAGGTGAGGGTATGGGATAGCAGCGCTGAAATCCGCTACCTCGTGCTACCCGAGCGCCCCGAGGGGACGGAGCGTTACTCAGAAGCAGGACTCGCTGCACTCGTTAGCCGCGATGCCATGATCGGCGTCGCGTTAGTCGAGCCGCCGCATAAATAGCTTCGAGCCGATGGACCGCCAACCCGATCAGCAGATCGCCAACATGCACGGGACGGTGGCGCTCCCGCGTCGAAACGGCGAGCTGGTCTTTCATGATGACTGGGAACGCCGCGTATTCGCATTGGCCGTCACGTTGTGCGAACAAGGCCATTTCCGGTGGGATGAGTTCCGTAAGGAGCTGATCGCTTCGATCGCCGCTCGCGACAACAGCCTGGAAAACACCGACCTGAGCAATTCGGGATATTACGTACACTGGCTCGCCGCGTTAGAGAAAACTCTCGCCAACATCGGTATGATCCCCCTTGATTAGGGAACCGGATGTTCCCGAGATCGGATTGGGAGAGAAAGTAGCGGCGAATTCTGCGAGAGAGCACTCCATGAGAATCGAAAAAAATACATTCCGCGTATTGCGAGGCGTCGTCCTGATGTTGCCCTTACTCTCCGCGCCGCTGTTTGCCCATCACGCAATTTCTGCGTTCGACAGGGACGATTCAGTGTCGGTGTCGGGCACGGTGACGAAGTGGCAGTTTATTAATCCTCATGCCGGCATCTGGATCGATGTCATAAATGAACAGGGGGACGCGGAAAGCTGGTCTGGTGAATTCCAGGGCACGCTGGATCTGTATCGTTACTACAGCTGGAACAAGGATACCTTCTCGCCGGGCGACGAGATCACATTGACGGGTTTTCCGGCTCGAAATGGCGACACGACGATGGCCGTTAGGCTCGTCGGCTTTGCGGATGGCGACGTAGTCGACGTACGCAGCGCACCTGATTGATTAGATAGGGACATTTTACAGTGGTAAATCGCGGACTACGGATATCGGCACTGCTGAGCATACTGCTCGGGGCTTCTGCGACATACGGGCAATCCGCATCCGACGCGTTGCCTGATATTTCCGGAGTCTGGCAGAAGACATTCTCGAACTCAGATCCATTGGTTGCAGAACCACCGCTCACGGCGTGGGGGCAAGAACGTTTCGACTTAGCAAAACCCATCCATGGACCAAGAACCACTTCTGCGACAGAAGCGAATGCGGCGGAGCTGCAGTGCCTCCCGATGGGCATACCCGCTACCTATTATCGGCCACGCCCGTTCGAGATCATCCAACTGCCTGACCGCGTAATGATGCTTTTCGAAGTCGATCACTTCTGGCGCATCATTTACATGGACGGTCGCGAATTTCCCGAAATTCCGCTTCACAGTTGGAACGGCTACTCGATCGGACACTACGACGGCGACACGCTCGTTGTCGAGACGCGCCAATTCATTGGCTGGCAATCGGAACAGAATCAGCGCTGGCTGGACCGGCTCGGCTATCCATTTAGTGATGAGTTACGGCTCACTGAACGAATTCGCCGCGTCGAAGATGGAACGATGGAGAATCAGGTGACGATCGACGATCCAATCGCGTATTCGGAACCGTGGACCGGCACGCTGACGTTCAGGACCAGAAATTTCGAACTCGCGGAGTTTATCTGCCAGGAACTCATGCTCTCTGAGTTACCGGAAATGCGACCGGGGCAAGAGTGATCTGACCCGCCAATGCTGATGTTTCCTCCGATCTCGAGTCATTACGCCGTCGTCGCTTGCGTACTCTCGGTATTACTGCTGCCGGCGAGTTCGATAGCGGCCCACCACGCCAACTCCGCGTACGACCGGGAGAAGACGATTTCCGTATCCGGTACCGTCACCAAATGGCAGTTCATCAACCCGCATGCCGGGATCTGGCTGAAGGTCACCGACGAAGCAGGCGACGTCCACGAGTGGGCCGGAGAATTTCAGAGCATTCAGGATCTCTATCGATTCTTTCAATGGAATCAGAAGACGTTTCAGCCCGGCGACGAGATTACGATCGTCGGCAACCCTGACCAACGGCCGGAGCGTTACTCGATGTGGGTCAGCCGCGTGATAGTCCCCGACGGCAGTGAGATCGACGTCAGAAACACGCCCGAATAGCGAGAATCTTATCCAGCGAGCGATGTCGCCGAGCAGACATCCGGTCGATGTTCGGGCTAGTATTCTGTATTACCAACGAGATCGATAACCCCAGTGCAGCTCAGGAAATTTCAGATGAGAAGATTCATTGTCCCGATCCTACTAATGGCCGTCTGGAGCGCGAGCGGGGCACAGGACGCTGTACAACCCGGCGCCGGTTTCGCCGCCGTCCCGGGAGAGAAAGGAGGTCAGGATATCTTCGGGCCTTATGAGATCGTGGCGGACTGGCCCAAGGGCTTCGCGGCGATCCCGGAGCACGGCAACTGGACATTTGCGGCCGTACGCGGAGTCTTCGCCGAAAGCCCCGATCGGATATTTGCCATCCAGATGGGTGAGCTGCCGGATATCGAGCGGCCCGAGCCGCGGCTCCTGCCCGAAGTGGGGCCGGGAATCGGTTTTCCGGTCGCGCGAGCGCCGTGGCGTAGCTTCCGCAGCGCCATGGGCGGGAATGCGGCGCAGATGGACGGAGGCGGGGCGCGCGCCGGCATCGATTTCCGCTCGGGGCACTACATCTTCGTCATTGACGGGGACGGCGCAGTCATCGAGGAATGGCGACAGTGGGACTCAGTTCTCGTTCGACCCCATGCGATCTACATCAGCCCTTATGATGACCAGAGACACGTTTGGGTGGTCGACGACGGCCGGCACGCCATCTTCAAGTTCACGAACGACGGTGAAGAGCTCGTCCAGACCATCGGTGTACCGAACAAAGGGGGTATAGACGAGGCGCATCTCTTCTGGCCGAGCTATATGGCGTGGCTTCCTGACGGCAGTTTCTACGTCGCCGACGGCGGAGATTTCTTCAATCCGGACCGGCCTCTCGGCGCGCGCGTCGTCAAGTTCGACCGCAACGGCAATTATCTGCTCGACTGGGGTCAGGAGGGTGTACCGCCCAACGAATCCCGGCGCGGGTACTTCAATAACGTTCACGGTATCGCAGTAGACCCTGAGACGCGGCGCGTCTTCGTCAATGACCGAGAGAACCATCGGATCCAGGTATTCGACGAGGAGGGCACTTACCTCGACGAGTGGAGCATCGGCGCGGCACCGGCGGATCTGCATATGTTCATTATTTCGACGGACGGCAACATCTGGGCAGCCGATCGAGGTACCAACAAGATCCTCAAGTATGATCTCAATGGAAATCTGTTGTACTCGTGGGGGACTTCAGGTGACTTCCCCGGGGGCATGTGGGGCGTGCACGCGATGAGTGTCGATCAGGACGGAAATTTCTACGTGGCCGAAGTCGATAACGGCCGCGTACAAAAATTTCGGCCCCGAAACGGCGCGAATCCGGATTTTCTGGTCGGTGCAGCGGCCGAGCTGGCTCGAGTTAGGTAGAATCGGAGTCCGATAATTCGGTACGAAGGAGATAACAATGAAGAATAATAAACTGACCGCATATGTACTTTCGATGGCGGCCTTGAGCCTGTCGACGCTTGTAGCCGCCCAAGAACCGACGCGCGCAATAACCAACGTCACGGGCGATCTCTATACCGTACAGAACGACGCCCACAACACGGTGTTTCTAGTCACGCCCGAAGGAATCATCCTCACGGACCCGATCAGCACAGATTTTTCGGTCTGGCTGAAGGCTGAACTGGCTGAGCGTTACGATGTTCCAGTCAGATATGTTCTCTATAGTCATTATCATGACGATCATGCGTCAGGTGGGGACGTGTTCGCGGATACGGCTACGTTTGTCGGTCACGAGAACATGCTTCCGAACCTGGCGCGCGAGGCGGGTAACGAAATATTCGCCGAAGTCCGCGCACCGGATGTGACCTATTCGGATCGTATGACTGTCACGCTCGGCGGTAAGACCGTAGATATGATTCACGCGTTACCGAGCCACAGCGACGACTCCTCCATCATTCGCTTTAACGACGAGGAGACAATATTCGTAGTGGACTTCGTCAACGTTCGCCGGATCCCCTTTCAGAATTTCGGCGGTGGCCCGGTCGCGCCTTGGATCGTCGCCAACAAGCATCTTCAAGCGACCGTAGACTACGCTATCGTCGCGCCGGGTCACGGCCCGGTCGGTGAAAAATCCGATGTAGATGATTCGACGCAGTATCTTGAGGACCTCCTGGCCGCCGTGACGGCAGGCATCGCGGCGGGCCAGAATCTCGAAGAGATGCAGCAGAGTATTCTGATGGAGGACTATGCGGACTGGATTCAATACGACGCTTGGCGAGAAATGAATGTCCAGGGCACTTACCAAGGACTCATGGATAACTAGCGCGTCGAGGACCCGACTAACAGGAAGATCATGAGACTCGTCCTAGCGACTGTGGGTGTGTCATTCCTGCCGCTTCTCGCGTCTGCGCATCACGCGTTCTCAGCTAACTACGATGTAAATGAGAAGGGTTCTATCGAGGGCGTCGTGGAAGAGGTTTTCTGGGCTAATCCACATGTTCATTTCTACGTTCGCGTCACGAACCAGGACGGCTCCAATGAACTTTGGGACGCGGAAGACTCGAATCTGACCGGCATGTCACGCCGCGGATGGAACCGGAATACGATCAGCGTCGGCGATAAGATCAGGATCTCCGGCAGCATGGGCCGCGACGGCCGACGTAGAATCTGGGCCGCCGAAGTCTTCTGGGCAGATGGCAGCCCCGTTCGCTAGTATTCGCCGAGTATCGTTCTTGGTTTGCGCCGTAGGTCGTTAGAGGCCAGCTATGTCCACTTCCAGATTCAGTCTTCGGATTACGGCTCTCACCTTGTTGGGCCTGGCAGCGGATGTCGCCGCTGCACAAATCGCAGAGATGACCGGCAAATGGATACTCGCTCTGGACGGTAGTCCAAGCGCTGGCGACGAGACGCTGGAACTCCGAATCCTGGGCCTGGATCCCAGTCCCGATATCGACTACGGCATACTGGAAATAAGTCACTCGGACACCCAGTGGCGCGTTTTTATCGACGGTGGTCCGGTTAATTTGCTGAGCCTGAATGGCGACCGGATCGTCTTCGACTTTGACTGGACGGACAGCGGCGACGTCCTGCACATCGCGAAACTGGAGGGCATATTCGCGGACGGTGCGTTCACGGGTAGCACGACAGAGAACGGGCAGAAGCGCGGAATCTGGCACGCATCGCCATGGGCCGAGCACGCCGACACCGGCGCAGCGCCGACCCCCGTCGACATCTCTGGTCTTTGGTTGAGCCTGTCGCGCGGTACGCACAAAGATACGTTCGACTTGACGCCGAACGGTGACGCCGCCAATGTGGCCTACGATCCAACTTTTGACGATCCGCATCTTCGTTGCGTGACAGGCGGCGTCATTCGGATGGAAGATGGCCCTTTCGGTTATGAGATCATTCAACGGCATGATCACGTACTGATCTTGTACGAATACTTCCATGAAGTCCGGCGCGTCTGGACGGATGGTCGCGATTTTCCCGAGGACATTGAAGACGCTTACTTGTCGATGGGCTATTCCACCGGGCATTGGGAAGGCGCTACATTTGTCATTGAAACGCGCGGAATGAAGCCGACGGTATGGGATGCCGCCGGGATGCCAACTTCGCCCTCGGCCGTCGTCATCGAACGAAAATACCTAGATGGGGCAGGGCGACTGCATACCGATTACACCTTGCACGATTCGGTCAACTTCAACCGACCTGTCTATCGCCACGCCTACCGGGAACGAAGCGCAAGCGCCGAGCTGAATGAGTCGGCGTGCGATCCGCATTCCTTTTACCGTAGCCTGGATCTCGAGGATCAACTCGACGACTACTGGCGGCGATCCAGCAGTCGATTCTAGATATGCGGAAATCGTCTTCCCCAATTGATTATCTCCTTAGGAGACCAGCATGAGAATAATTACTATCGCAGCCGCCTTCTTTCTCCTCTTCCCGGTGCACGCCTGGAGCCAGCAAGCGGAGCCCACGAACGATCCGACGCGCGCGTTTCTGCTCTCGGCCGGAGATGTTGCGGCACGCGCGGCCCAACTGGATGCGAACGTGGCCTATGCCAATACAACCGTGCTCGAGCGAGCCGATCCAGCCTCGTCGACGGGCTTGGCGTATCGGCTCGCGGTCGACCGCCGAACACCTCCGCAGCGGGCGGCTCAACACGCTGCCGAAGCGGAACTTTGGGCGATCGTGAACGGAAGCGGGGCCATCACGACGGACGGCCGAATCGTCGACGTCGTCGAAGACGGCCAGACGGTTGGGAGACGGATCGAGGGAGGTACCGTACACGCGGTGTCCAAGGGCGACTTTTTGCTGATACCCGAGGGTGTGCCGCACCAGGTTACGGAATTCGATCCTTCACTCTTGATCGTGACATTTGAATTTCCGCGATAGCGACGTTCGTCCAGTGATGCCGCTAACCGGGCGGGAGAATCTATGAAGTTTGGCAATTCGTATAGTGTCGTCCTGATCGCATCGATTACGCTGACCGGCGTCGGATGCGGACAGTCCTCCGAGACGAACGTCGCGGCCCAGGTAGAGGAGAACTCAGCCGCGGGCATCCCGACATTCCGCGTGGACCACGACTGGCCCCAGGTACCGGCGCAGTGGCGACTTGGCGACGTTTCCAGCATCGCCATCGATGCACAGGACAACGCGTGGCTGCTGCATCGCCCCCGAACGCTTCCCCCCGACGAAGCCGGGATGGCCGCGCCGGCGGTGCTGGGTTTCGACAGCGAAGGCAATTTCCTCGATGCCTGGGGGGGAGCGGGGGACGGTTATGAATGGCCCCAGCGAGAACACGGTCTCCACATCGACTATCGGGGATTCGCCTGGCTTGGCGGAAACAACTGTCCTGCCAGAAACCTACCGGGACTGGAGCCGGTGGCCGATGACCAGTTGCTGAAGTTCACACTGGACGGCGAATTCATCATGCAACTCGGGCGTAGCAACGCGAGTGGCGGCAACTCGGATTCGGACAATCTACACGAGCCGGCGGACGCATTTGTTCACCCGGATACAAACGAACTGTTCGTCGCTGATGGATACGGCAATCACCGCGTAGCCGTCTTCGACGCGGACACCGGTGTTTTCAAACGCATGTGGGGCGCATTCGGCAACGTACCCGAAGACGACGACCATTGCCCCAACATTTCGCTCGACTCGGTGCCCGATGGTCCCGGTCCACCGCAGCTGAGCGTCGTTCATGCTATTCGTGTGTCGAACGACGGGATGGTGTATGTGGCGGATCGTGAAAATAGACGCGTTCAGGTCTTCACGCTCGACGGCGAGTTCATCGACCAGATAATCCGCGGTGACGTGCCGTTCGCACGGAATCTGGCCCTGTCGCCCGACCCGGAACAGCGGTTCCTGTACGTCGGAGGGGGCGCCGGAATCATGGTGCTCGATCGTCGCACGCTCGAGGTGCTTACGACGATCGGCGGCGATGGCGTGATCGGGCCTGGTCACCAGATTCAAACCGACTCGCTGGGCAATCTCTATATCGCGGCTACCGGCGCTGGATTTCAGCGGCTCATCTTCACCGGCTTATCGCCATCGGCGTCCGAATTCTAAGGATCCCGGTCAATGTGGTTCATCGGCGACAGTAAGGAACCCGAATGGGTCGTAGTACGGGCGGCACGCTATCCATCGAAAGACGCAAAACGCCCCAGTAACTGGAATACTATCGCTTAAAGCTGCGCAAGGCTTAGCGAAATTGGACACTTTGCGGCCGTCGCGTTTGCAAGCGACGAGGCTTCGCTCACACCGGGGGGCGGAGGCCCCGGGAAGCTGTGGCGCGGGCACGCCATTGATGTAACTTACGAAGGACTAACGGACGGTCTGCTGGAGGCGTCGTGAAGTTGGTTACGGCTGCGATTGGATTGGCGAATGGAGGTCAAGAGAAGTTTACTCATCGATTTCTTTTCGGAAGATCAATTGGGCAAGCGGCAGAACCTGTAAAGTCCCTGCCATGCCGGAGAGGCACCAGGAACTGACGACATTGCTACAGGCCGCGACATGAGGAAACGGGTGGAGTAGGGTAGCTATCTGAATTAGATGAGAAAAATTGGCTCCCCGGGCCGGACTCGAACCAGCGACAAGTTGATTAACAGTCAACCGCTCTACCAACTGAGCTACCGGGGAACCGCGTCGAAATTGGCAGGCGCATTCTGAAAGAACGTACCGGGCAAGTCAACACTGCCTTGATAAATTATCCTGTTTTATCAATAGTTTAATATGAATACCTAATAATTTACATTAAATTAGTGCGCGTGCCTCAGCGCGGCATGCTCTAGCGGGATTCGAGACAGGGGCTGGTTCGGTTGTATCGCAAACGCCAATTAAGGGGCCATGAACTCCTCGATCCGACGAAGCGCCGTTGTTAACGTCTCGATATCCGCGGCGAACGATAACCGCAAATGTCCGGGCGCACCGAATGCAGCCCCCGGCACCAGCGCGACACCGGCTTCTGCCATAAGTATTTCACAGAGTGCGGTGTCATCGACGACGTCTCGACGTTCGATGGCGCCGGTGACATCCGGGAACGCATAGAACGCGCCATCACCGGGACGACATTCGAAACCTGGAATCTGGTTGAGTCGCTCGATGACAAAATCGTGACGCTCTTTATAAATCGTACAGGCTTCCGCAACGAAGCTCTGATCGCCCGTCAGTGCGGCGCGCGCCGCTGCCTGCGATATGCTGGATGCGTTGGTCGTGCTCTGGCTCTGAATGGTTGTCATGGCTCGAATAAGCTCCACGGGACCGGCCGCATATCCGACCCGCCAGCCGGTCATCGCATAGCACTTGGAGACGCCGTTCACCGTTAACACCCG
Organism: Gammaproteobacteria bacterium; assembly: GCA_963581225.1. GTDB lineage: Bacteria > Pseudomonadota > Gammaproteobacteria > Steroidobacterales > Rariloculaceae > SMWC01. Next base: position 31,935 of record CAUZMW010000004.1, on the reverse strand, counting down.
TTCGCGCAGGTTGGGACAAGCTGTGAGCAAACTGCAGAACGGCTTATCGGCCCAGTGGATATGCTCGTAGATATCGTCCGTGATGATGAAAATTCGCGGATGCTCACGCAGAACCTCGCCAAGCGCTAACCATTCCGCACGAGCGTAGGCGGCACCGGTCGGATTGCATGGGCTATTAATAATCAGGGCGCGAGTCTGCTCGGTTATCGCCGCCTGGAGTTGCTCGGGAGATATTCGATAAGACCGATCGGCCGTCGCATGGATTATGACGGGTTCGGCATTAGTCAGACGCACCATGTCGGGATAAGAGACCCAGTAGGGTGCCGGTATGATGACTTCGTCGCCCGCTTGGAGTAATGCCTGGCAGGCGTTATAACAGGACTGTTTCGCGCCGCTCGAGACCATAATCTCTTCCAACAGAAAATCGAGGTCGTTGTCCCGCCTGAATTTCTCCTGGATGGCCGCTCTAAGCGATCGCACGCCTGCGACAGCCGTGTACTTCGTGTCGCCGCCTCGAATCGCATCGCAAGCCGCTTCCTGAATATATTCGGGTGTAGGAAAGTCAGGTTCACCCGCGCTGAGGCCGATGATATCCTTGCCTTCCTCGCGCAACTGCCCGGCCAGCGCCGTAATGGACACTGTGGGAGATGGGCGAATTCGCTGAACTCGCTGGGCCAAGCGGAGGCTCATCTGTCGCGACCTTCATTAGAGCTGGGTGACTGTCTATCTTAAAGCGCCGCCTCGCAACGTCCAAACATTCGATTTCTATCCAGATGCCTGATCGCAGCTTCGAACTTCAAGCAGACTTCCGCCCATCGGGCGATCAACCTCAGGCGATCCGCAAGCTGGTGGATGGCATTCGGGACGGTTTCGCGAAGCAGACGCTGCTCGGCGTCACGGGCTCGGGCAAGACCTATACGATGGCCAACATCGTGGCGGAGCTACGCCGGCCGACCCTGATCCTGGCTCACAACAAAACGCTGGCGGCTCAGCTCTACGGTGAAATGCGAGAGTTTTTTCCAAAGAACTCGGTCGAGTATTTCGTCTCCTACTACGACTATTACCAGCCCGAGGCTTACGTACCTTCTTCGGACACCTACATCGAGAAAGACGCGTCAATCAATAGTCATATCGAGCAGATGCGGCTATCGGCCACCAAGGCACTTCTCGAGCGACACGATACAATCATTGTCGCGACGGTGTCGGCAATCTACGGGCTGGGCGACCCGCAGGCTTATCTGGGAATGGTGTTACACCTCGTTCGCGGCGAGACCATCGATCAACGCGAGATTCTCCGACGCCTCGCCGAGCTACAGTACACGCGTAATCCGATGGATCTTGCGCGGGGTACCTACAGGGTCCGGGGAGACGTGATCGATATCTTCCCCGCCGAATCCGAACGCGAAGCCGTCCGCATCGAGTTGTTCGACGATGAAATCGAGGCGATCAGTCACTTCGATCCGTTGACCGGCGAAGTCTCCCGCAAGGTGCCGCGCGCAACCATCTATCCGAAAACTCACTACGTCACACCGCGCGAGATCCTGATCGCCGCCGTGGATCAGATTCGGGGAGATCTCGACATTCGGCTCAAAGAGCTCCGCGAGGCTAATAAACTCGTCGAAGCGCAGCGGCTGGAGCAGCGCACCCGCTTCGACATCGAAATGATTATGGAGATCGGTTACTGCGCCGGTATCGAGAACTACTCCCGCTACCTGTCTGGACGCCGGCCCGGTGAGCCACCCCCCACACTGTTCGATTATCTTCCGGATGACGCATTGCTGTTCATTGATGAAAGTCACGCGACCATCCCCCAGCTGGGCGGCATGTATCGAGGCGATCGCTCCCGCAAGGAAACTCTCGTGGCGTATGGTTTTCGCCTGCCGTCGGCGCTGGATAACCGGCCGCTGCGATTTGATGAATTCGAGCGACTGGCGCCGCAGACTGTCTTTGTCTCGGCAACGCCGCGTGCCTATGAGCACGAGCACTCCGATCAGCTGGTGGAGCAAGTAGTACGCCCAACCGGGCTCGTCGATCCGGAAGTGGAGATCCGCCCGGTCGGCATACAAGTCGACGACGTCTTATCGGAGATCAGCGACCGCGCCGCTCGTGACGAACGTGTATTGATTACGACGCTCACTAAGCGCATGGCGGAGGATCTCACCGACTATCTTCAGGAGTGCGGTGTGCGCGTTCGCTATCTGCACTCGGATATCGAGACGGTCGAGCGCACCGAGATAATCCGCGATCTGCGTCTTGGCGAGTTCGATGTGCTCGTCGGCATCAATCTGCTACGCGAGGGTCTCGATATGCCGGAGGTATCGCTCGTGGCGATCTTCGACGCCGATAAAGAAGGCTTTTTAAGGTCTGAAGGCGCTCTGATTCAGACCGTCGGGCGTGCCGCGAGGAATCTTCGCGGTAAGGCGATTCTGTATGCGGACCGGATAACCGGCTCGATGGAGCGCGCGATCGACGAGACGAACCGCCGGCGTCAGAAGCAACTCGCCTATAACGAGGAACATGGCATCGAACCCCGGACGATCCGTAAAAGCGTCCAGGACATCATGGAGGGAGCACGGTCTTCGCCGCGTGGCAGGCAGAAACGTCCGCGCCGCGATAACGAGAACTACCGGCGGATGACACCGGAACAGATCTCGAAGCGTATCCAGGTGCTGGAGAAAAAGATGTATCAGCACGCGCGCGATCTGGAGTTCGAGCAGGCGGCGCAGGTACGAGACGAGATTGCCTACGTGCGCCAGGAAGGTCTAGGGTTGCCCGAAAAGACGAGAGCCGGGGAAAAAATTACGCCAACTACTTGAGTTCGTGTGCCAGAACTAGGTATCGTGGCGACCGATTCAGGCGCGTAGCTCAGTGGTAGAGCACCACCGTGACATGGTGGGGGTCGGTGGTTCGATCCCACTCGCGCCTACCAGATGTCCCGTCGACGCCCGAGACGCTCGAAGCCTATGATATTCAAGGTCTTTGGCCGCGGAGAACCCTTGTGTCCGCCGGGACTCGGGCTTACAATCCCGCTTCATCCGCACGGGTTTTGCCCCTGAGTTGCGGGTGAACGCGGATTAGACGGCCGTCGGCACGTTGGACGCTGTGGCATAACTGCCACTGGGGACGCGAGCGACGGCCGCTATGCATTATGAGTCTGAAGTTGGAAGGAGCCCAGTATCGCCCACGCAAAGCGTGTAAGACGCAATGACGAGATTACAACGCCCGATGTCCGAGTCATCGATGCGACCGGAGAGCAGGTCGGGGTCATGCCGATCGCTGAGGCCCTGGAACAAGCTAAGACCGCGGGTATGGACCTGGTAGAGGTGGCTCCGAATTCCGATCCGCCGGTATGCCGCGTGATGGACTACGGCAAATTCGTGTTCGAGCAGAGCAAGAAAGCTCAATCCGCGCGACGGAAGCAGAAACAGATCCACGTTAAGGAGATAAAGTTTCGACCGGGCACGGAGGAGGGCGATTATCAGATCAAATTGCGCAATCTGATCAAGTTCCTGACCGCCGGTGACAAGACTAAGGTGACGCTTCGATTTCGAGGCAGAGAAATGGCCCACCAGGAAGTCGGCACTGATTTATTGAAGCGAGTGCGAGCGGACCTGGAGGAATACGGCGTTGTCGAACAGCTCCCGCAGCTGGAAGGCCGCCAGATGATCATGATCCTGGCGCCTAAAAAGCGCCCGGCTGGATAGTCGAAAACAGTACCCAAGAAGTGCTTGGTCCATCGCAGACGAATACGTCATCGCGATTGAGTCTGAGCCGCCCGACGAGTCTCAGGCAATACTCCATCGGGCTGCACATGAGGAGAGAGAAATGCCGAAGCTAAAGAGTAACCGGGGTGCCGCGAAGCGGTTCTCCCGTACCGGAAAGGGCGGCTATAAACGCGGCCAGTCTTTTCGGAGCCATATTCTGACGAAGAAGAGTCCGAAGAGAAAGCGGCAGCTCGGAGCGACACTGCAAGTCGCTGCCGCCGATGTGAAAGCCGTTCGCAAACTATTACCCTACAGCTGAGGACGCACGATGGCCAGAGTAAAACGTGGAGTGATAGCTAAAGCTCGTCACAAGAAAGTGCTTGACCAGGCGAAGGGTTACTATGGTGCCCGCCGCAAAATCTTTCGGGTCGCGAAGCAAGCAGTAATCAAGGCTGGGCAGTACGCTTACCGCGATCGACGCCAGCGTAAACGACAATTCCGTGCGTTATGGATTACACGCATTAACGCGGCGGCACGGCTGCATGGATTGTCCTACAGTCGGCTCATCAACGGTCTTAATCGTGCAGAGATCGAAATCGACCGGAAGATCCTAGCCGACATCGCAGTACACGACCAAGAGGCGTTCGCCGCGATCGCAGAGGCTGCTAAAGAAGCACTCGCGGCTTAGATCGAGACGGATCTGGTAGGAGATTCTGCGGTGAGCCAGACTGCTCAACTGCTCGAGCAAGCTCGAACTGCCGTCGAAGGCGCCTCCGCCTTGGACGAGCTGGATGCCGTGCGCGTGAAGTACCTCGGTCGCAAGGGCTTGCTGACCGTTCAACTGAAGGAACTCGGCACGCTCCCTGCCGCCGAACGTCCGGCGGCGGGCCAAGTGATCAACGAGGCAAAGCAAGCGCTGACAGCCGCGATCAAGTCGCGCCAGGACGCGTTGGAGGCCGATCGGCTTCAGGCGACCCTGGCGGCGGACAGCCTGGATGTTTCGCTACCGGGCCGCGGTCATACCGCCGGCACATTACATCCCGTCACACGAACATTACGCCGCATGCAGCGCATCTTCGCGCATGCCGGCTTCGAGGTGCATACAGGCCCGGAAATCGAGAATGACTACTACAACTTCACGGCGCTGAACATTCCCGACAACCACCCGGCCCGCGCCATGCACGATACGTTCTATCTGGAGTCGGGACTCTTGCTCAGAACGCATACCTCGCCCGTACAGATCCGGGCGATGGAGGAGCACGGCGTACCGATTCGTCTGATCGCGCCGGGCCGCGTGTACCGATGCGACTCCGACATGACGCACACGCCGATGTTTACCCAGGTGGAAGTCCTGGCCGTCGACCACGGGATCAGCTTTGCGAACCTGAAGTCGTTCCTCTACGAATTTCTGTCGAGCTTCTTCGAGCGTGAAGTCGAGCTGCGTTTTCGCCCGTCCTATTTTCCGTTCACGGAGCCGTCCGCCGAGGTGGATGTGCTGTCCGAGACCGGACGTTGGTTGGAGGTTCTGGGCTGCGGTATGGTGCATCCGAACGTCTTGAAGGGCGTCGGCGTGGACCCTGAGAAATATTCCGGATACGCACTTGGCTTCGGCGTCGAACGGCTCGCTATGTTGCGCTATGGCGTCGACGACCTACGGCTCTTCTTCGAGAACGACCTGCGTTTTCTCGAGCAGTTCGCGTGAGGAGTCTGCCGTGCGCGTAAATATCGAATGGCTTCGCGACTGGGTCAGCATCGATCTCGAGGCCGACAAGCTCGCGGAGCGGCTCACCGTTGCCGGGCTCGAAGTCGACTCGGTAGAAGCCGCGGCACCCGATTTCGAAGGAGTCGTCGTGGCGGAGATCACGGCGGTGGAGCCGCACTCCAACGCAGACCGGCTCGTCGTCTGCCAGGTCAACGACGGTCAGGAGCAGCATACGGTTGTCTGTGGCGCTCCTAACGCCACCAGCGGGCTCAGGGCGCCGTTCGCGCCGGTCGGAGCGGTTCTGCCCGACGAAGTGAAGATCAGGCGAGCCAAGCTCAGAGGTGTCACCTCCAACGGCATGCTCTGTTCGGGGCAAGATCTCGGGCTATCGAACGAGTCCGACGGCCTCCTGGAACTGTCACCGGACGCGCCACTGGGTCAGTCCGTCAGAGATTTTCTGCAGCTGGACGACGCGATCCTGGATATCGATCTAACCCCGAATCGCGGCGACTGTTTTTCTGTCCTCGGCATCGCGCGTGAAATCGCAGCGACTCAGGGTCTGGAACCCGTAAATCCAACAGTGGCTCCGGTTGCCGTGCAGAGCGCGGAGAGTTTCGGCGTTACGCTTGAAGCCGAGGCCGGTTGCCCAAGATTCGTCGGGCGTGTCATCCGCGGACTCTCTACGACAGTCTCGACGCCCGCGTGGCTTGCCGAGCGCCTGCGCCGAGCAGGGCTGCGAGCAATCCATCCCGTGGTGGATGTGACCAACTACGTGATGCTTGAACTTGGCCAGCCCCTGCATAGCTATGACGTGAGAAAACTCGATTCCGGGATAGTCGTGCGCCTCGCACGGCCAGGCGAAAAACTTATTTTGCTGAACGGCCGAGAGATCGATCTCGAGCCAGACGTCATGGTGATCGCAGATGGTTCTGGCACGATCGGGCTGGCCGGCGTAATGGGCGGCGCGAGTTCGGCCGTCGATGGGCAGACCCAGGACATTTTTCTGGAGGCGGCGTATTTTTCCCCGTCCGCGATGGCCGGTAGAGCAAGGCGATTCGGAGTGCACACCGACGCGTCCATGCGTTTCGAACGCGGCGTCGATCCTGAACATCAGGCGCGCGCGATCGAGAGGGCTACGGCATTGTTGATTGAAATCACTGGTGGTGAAGCAGGCCCGCTAACCGAGACCACGCTGACCGAACACCTGGTTTCCAACGAGGCAATCCCGCTACGGCATGATCGCTTGCAATCTATACTCGGTCTAAATGCAGATCCTGCGGATGTGGAACGCATTTTGAAGATTCTCGCGATGGATGTCGTTCGAGAGAAAAACGTTTGGCTCGTAACGCCACCGAGCTATCGCTTCGATCTAAGCATCGAGGAAGATTTGATCGAAGAAATCGCGCGTATGATCGGCTACGACAATATTCCAGTAACACCGGAACTGAGCGCGGGCCATCTCGGGACGGCACCTGAAAACGTCGTAACGGCAGAACGATTCGCCGATCTTTTAGTCGCGCGTGGTTACTCAGAAATAATTTCCTACAGTTTCGTCGACGAAGAACTGGAAGACGCGATCAACCCGGGAACACCAATGGCAAAATTGGTGAACCCGATCTCCAAAGATTTGAGTGTCATGCGCCGCTCTCTCTGGCCCGGGTTACTAACAACGGCCGGTCAAAATCTGAGCCGCCAACAGAGCCGCATGAGATTATTCGAGATCGGCGGGCAATTTTCGACCGCAACCGGAGAAATCGAAGAAACTGCCGTACTGGCGGGTCTTGTAGCGGGGACTCGCTGGCCAGAGCACTGGGATTTCGAGGCCACAGCGGCAGATTTATTCGACGTGAAGTCGGATATCGAAGCACTGTTTAAGCTCACGGGAAGACGAAACGAACTGCGATTCTCACCGGCCGAACATCCGGCGCTACGACCGGGGCAGACGGCTCGCGTTGAACTCAGTGAAAAAAGTATCGGTTGGTTGGGCGCGTTACATCCGGTCTTGGAACATCGTTTGGAGCTGCAGACGAACGTAATTTTATTCGCCCTGCGCTTGGAAGACTCGTTGCAATCGTCGATACCGAAGTATCAGACGTACTCGAAATACCCGTCGATCCGAAGAGATCTTTCACTGATCATTGAAGAAAACATCAGCGTAGACGACGTCATAGAAAATGTCCGCGAGAGCGCCGGCGACATCTTAAAAAATGTCATCATCTTCGACGTTTACCGCGGAAAGGGGATAGGTTCAAGGCAAAAAAGCGTCGCCTTAGGGTTGATTTTTCAAGATACATCCCGCACGCTGCCAGACACGGATGTGGACAAGGTTGTGTCATCCGTCACGGAGCATCTGGGGCGTGCGCTTGGCGCGACAATAAGAATCTAACAAACGTAGATCCATTTATGGCACTCACCAAAGCAGACATGGCCGAGTCGCTGTTTAACGAACTCGGTCTGAATAAACGCGAAGCGCGTGAGCTGGTAAATTGTTTCTACGAGGACTTACGCGCGGCGTTGGCGTCCGGTGAGCAAGTCAAACTCTCTGGATTCGGAAACTTCGACCTTCGCGACAAAAACCAACGCCCTGGACGCAACCCGAAGACAGGCGTGGAAATCCCAATTACCGCCCGACGAGTTGTTACTTTCCGGCCAGGACAAAAATTAAAGGCACGTGTAGAGGCCTATGCTGGAACCCGGGAATAACGACGAGCTGCCACCGATACCAGGTAAGCGCTATTTCACGATCGGTGAGGTAAGCGACCTGTGCGGAGTGAAACCTCATGTTCTCAGATATTGGGAGCAGGAGTTTCCGCAGCTCAAACCTGTCAAGCGGCGCGGAAATCGGCGCTACTATCAACGTCAGGACGTGCTGATTATTCGCCAGATCCGGAGTCTTCTCTACGAGGACGGATTTACGATCGGCGGTGCCCGCCAGAAGCTGACGGGTACCGAAGCCCGGACTGACACGAGTCAGAGCCAGCAGATCATCAAGCAGGTCCGCGTCGAGCTTGAAGATATTCTGAAACTTTTGCGACTCTAGTCTCGTCGCAGTATTAAATCCCCTGAGACCGTTCGTTTTCGTTAAACTTGCAACCCCGGTCGGGGCGTGGCGCAGCCTGGTAGCGCACTTGCATGGGGTGCAAGGGGTCGGAGGTTCGAATCCTCTCGCCCCGACCAATCAGATCTGAGGTCCATTCCGGGCACATGGGTTACGCTAAATTCCGGAGACATAGTTAACGTTTTCTCCGGGGCGAACGGGTTAAAGTCCAGCTTAGTCTCGAACCCGGCCTTGCCGGCACCTTAATGCGCTACGCGAGGGACCGCGATGACGAATCCGGTAGCGGCCACAGCGCCGGTCACGTCCTGCTGGTTTCTGTCTCATCTCAACTCCTCTGGTTAGGATGAACAAAAACACTCTCTTAAACCAGATCTATGTCTGTCCCATAGGCGCTGACGTCAGACACCATAGTCAAAATCGTCACGCGTTAGTCGAATGATACTATACGGGATTCCTCGCAATCTTCACGACAGACACCAGGAAAGCGACCGTTGAGCAACAATGACAAAATCGATCCGCGCCAGCACTCGCGCTTGGTGGTCGACGGGCTGAAGCAGGCCCCGAGCCGAGCCATGCTGAGGGCAGTGGGCTTTACCGAAGAAGATTTTTCCAAACCGCAAGTCGGGATCGCGTCGACCGGCAGTATGGTGACGCCCTGCAACATGCACATCAATGAACTCGCGAAGGTAACGGCATCTGGCGCCGATGCGGCTGGCGGCAAGAGCATCATCTTTAACACGATTACGGTCTCAGACGGAATCTCCATGGGAACGGCGGGCATGCGCTATTCGCTTATCTCGCGCGAGGTCATTGCCGACTCGATCGAGGCGGTCGTCGCCGCCGAGGGCTTCGACGGACTCGTAGCCATCGGCGGCTGCGACAAGAATATGCCGGGCTGCGCTATGGCGATGGCCCGCCTCGATCGCCCATCGGTATTCGTGTACGGCGGCACCATTCGGCCCGGCCCCAAGAATCGCGACGTCGTATCGGTCTTCGAAGCGGTCGGCGGCGTGGCGGCGGGTACCGTTAGTGAGGCCGAACTCAAGGAGGTAGAGTCCACGGCCGTTCCCGGTCCAGGATCCTGTGCCGGAATGTACACGGCGAACACGATGGCATCAGCGATTGAAGCCCTGGGTCTAAGCCTGGCCAATAGCTCCGCTCAGGAGGCCGTATCGGGTGCAAAACAAACAGACTGCGAACGAGCCGGGCAAGCAGTCGTAAACTTGATACAACGCGGCATCAAGCCGTCGGACATCCTCTCGAAAGAAGCGTTCGAGAACGCGATCACTGTCGCAATCGCTCTGGGCGGCTCGACTAACGCCGTGCTGCATCTTCTGGCGATCGCGAACGATGCACAGATCGAACTGGCGTTGGATGATTTCACACGCGTCGGTGCCCGCGTGCCGGTACTCGGCGATCTCCGGCCGAGCGGCCGTTACATGATGTCCGAACTGATCCGGATCGGCGGCATACAGCCGCTCATGAAGATGCTGCTGGACGCCGGGCTACTTCATGGCGAGTGCCTGACGGTGACCGGCAAGACGCTCGCTGAGAACCTCGCAGACGTTGCCGCCTATCCGGAGGGACAGGATATCGTGCGCCCTCTCGATAACCCCATCAAGCCCGACAGCCATCTGGCCGTGCTCTACGGGAATCTGGCTCCCCAGGGCGCCGTGGCGAAGATTTCCGGTAAGGAAGGCACCCGGTTCAGCGGCCAGGCACGCGTGTTCCATTCCGAAGAACTTGCACTGAACGCGATCCTCGACGGCACCGTGGTTGCCGGAGACGTTCTCGTCGTGCGTTACGAAGGGCCGAAAGGCGGCCCGGGCATGCGCGAGATGTTAAGCCCGACCGCGGCGATCATCGGCCGAGGCCTGGGAGACAAGGTCGCACTGATTACGGATGGCCGCTTCTCGGGCGGTAGCCACGGCTTCGTGGTGGGTCACGTGACACCAGAGGCCTTCGTCGGAGGACCACTGGCTGCCGTCGAGGACGGTGACCAAATTACGATCGACAGCCAGACGAAGCGTGTCGACGTGCAACTCTCTGACGAGGAGATGGACCGCCGGCTGCGTAACTGGCAACGGCCGGAACCCAGGGAGACCCGGGGTCTGCTGGCCAAGTACGCCCGGCTCGTCAGTTCGGCATCGGTGGGCGCCATTACCGATGCGGCCCCAACCGAAGTTCCTTGACGTAGGCGTAGGCAGGCTTTAAGTTGCGCGCCATGGATTACAAGGATAATAAACAGGCATTCGGTCGGATGGTCATGCGTAAGCGGACCAGCAGCGGGATACTTGTGCCCATGTGGTAACCTCCATCACACCACGGTCACCAAGAAAAACCCGCTGAGTAACTCTCCAGCGGGTTTTTTTTTAAGGAGCGAATTTTAGATGAGTGAGCAAGTGCACGTTGGTCTCGGGGTCGAAGAGGTGGAGACACCTTTTCCCGAATCGCGTTTTGTCGTGATGAAGTTCGGCGGCCGCAGCGTAGCGACGGCCGAGAACTGGGCGACCATAGCGCGGCTTCTGCGCCAACGTCTCGATGAGGGCTTGACGCCGATCGTGGTTCACTCGGCACTGGCGGGCATCTCCAATGAGCTCGAAAATCTCCTGAGGAACGCGGCCACCGACGACACCGCCGCAGAGCTAAACGCGATCCAGGATCATCATGAACGAGTCGCAGCGGACCTCGGCGTCGATCCGCAACTACTGGACATAGAGTTTCAGAGTCTTCGGCAACTGATCGAAGGCGTTCGGCTTGTCGGCGAAGTAAGTCCGCGCGTGCATGCGCGAGTCATGGCAACGGGAGAGCTGGCGGCCACGACGCTGGGGGTCGCTTACCTACAATCACAGGGTTTACCCGCACGCTGGCAAGATGCGCGTGAGCTACTGGAAAGCGACACGCAGGGAGATCAGACCGAGCGTTCCCGATTTCTAGCCGCGACTTGCGATTTCTCGCCAAGTAAAAAGGTGCAAACTGCGCTATCCGACAGCGAAAATTTTATCGTGACTCAAGGTTTCATCGCGCGTGGGAACGGCGGTGACACGGTCCTATTGGGCCGCGGGGGTTCGGACACGTCGAGCGCTTATTTAGCAGCGAAGCTTGAAGCTCGCCGACTGGAAATCTGGACCGATGTGCCGGGCTTCTTCAGCTCGGATCCGAAAGCCGTTCCTTCAGCGCGGCTGTTACGTCGTCTGCATTATCGCGAAGCTCAGGAAATTGCCTCAGCAGGCGGCGGGATACTTCATCCGCGCAGTATCTCGCCGGTTCGAAAGGCCGGGATTCCATTGTTTCTCAAGTGCACTTCCCGCCCGGATTGGCAAGGTACCTTGATCTCCAGCGCCGAGGGGGACGATACGCCTCAGCTCAAGGCGATCTCGCAGCGCAGTGGTCTGACGCTGATTGCCATGGAGTCCATGGAAATGTGGCATCAGGTTGGCTTTCTCGCGGATGTGTTTCAGATATTTCGCGCTCACGGGTTCTCGGTCGATCTGATCTCGACGTCGGAGAGTAACGTCACCGTGTCGATCGACGTCGGTGCCAACGTCACCGACCAGTCTGCCATTTCGGCGCTGGCAGCCGAACTCGGCCAACTCTGCCGGGTAGACGTTATCGAAGATTGTGCCGCCGTGACTCTCGTCGGCCGCAGAATACGCGCAATTTTACACGAGCTGAGCCCCGTCATGGAAGTATTCGAGGAATACAAGGTCCACCTCGTGACGCAGGCGTCGAACGATCTGAACTTCACATTCGTCGTCGACTCGGAACATGCGTACCGAATCGTACAGCGCCTGCATGGACTGTTCGTGAACAGGTTCCAGGAAGGAGGGGTATTTGGCCCGACGTGGGAAGAGCTCGTCGAGCCGCCGCCAACGCCGACATCGATATCATTACCGTTACCGTGGTGGGATTCTAAACGTGATGAGCTACTGGCCATCGCCGAGGAACGCGAGGCTGCCTACGTCTACGATCGCGACACGGTTCGCGAAGCACTGAGTGCCCTCAACTCCTTGAAGTCGATCGATGCAGTCTACTATGCGATGAAAGCAAATTCGCATCCGGAACTTCTGCGTATTGTCGATGAGCAAAGCGTCAATTTCGAGTGCGTCTCTCCTGGGGAAATTCAGCGGGTGCTGAAGTTAGTACCCGACATTCGGCGTGATCGAATTCTATTTACGCCGAACTTCGCTCCCAGACCGGAATACGAATGGGCGTTCGAGCAAGGCGTGTGGGTAACACTCGACAATCTGTACCCGCTCAAGCACTGGCCCGAACTATTCGCCGGTCGAGAGCTCTTCGTTCGCATCGACACGGGGCAGGGGCGGGGATACCACGAGCATGTAAGAACCGCCGGAGTACATTCCAAATTCGGCATTCCGCTGTTCGAGCTTGACGAATTGGGAGACTTGATAGAGGCTGCTGATGCCACAGTGGTCGGCCTGCATGCGCATACCGGCAGCGGCATTCTGACAACAGACAATTGGCAACAGACCGGTGAGCAGTTGGATTCGTTGCGCGCTCGTTTCCCAGCGGTTCGCTACATGGATCTGGGGGGCGGTATCGGGATACCCGAGCGACCCGGGGAGAAGCCGTTCGACATGAACGGCCTGGACGAGGCCGTCGGTTCAGTAAAGGCCGCCGTCGGATCCACGGAGCTGTGGCTGGAGCCAGGCCGGTTCGTCGTGGCGCAGGCCGGCGTCCTGATCACTCGCGTGACGCAGACAAAAGGTAAGGGCGGGATGCAGTACGTGGGAGTCAACACCGGGATGAACAGCCTGATTCGGCCGGCGCTGTATGGCGCCTATCACGAGATTTTCAACCTTTCTCGTCTACACGAGCCCGCGACGGAGGTCGTGACAATCGTCGGGCCCGTGTGCGAGACCGGCGACCGGCTGGGATCGGATCGGCTCATGCCGGTGACGCAGGAGGGCGACGTGATTCTGATCGCGAATGTCGGCGCCTACGGCTACGTCATGAGTTCTCACTACAACCTGCGCGATCCGGCCGCCGAAGTTCTCATCTAACCAGATTATCGGGGCCGCGCCCCTTACGGTAGCGTCGCTCGAGTTCTGCGGCAACGTCGGCGAGACCGAGGCCGCGCAGATTCAGCAACACCAGAAAGTGATAGATCAGATCGGCAGCCTCGGCAGTCAGCCGCACGTCATCTTCGGCGACAGCCGCCACAACGGTCTCAACCGCTTCCTCGCCGAATTTCTGGGCGACCTTGAGCCGCCCGCCGGCAGCAAGCTCGGCCGTGTAACTCCCCGCCTTCGGGTTACTCAGGCGGTCCTGGATGACGGCTTCAAGCGTCGCCAGAAAATCTAACTGTTTCACGACTACTCCTCGGTTTCGGGGGGGCGAATGGCGATTTGAGCGTCGATCAGATAACGCTTCAGTGCAGGAATCGGGATCGCCGCTGAATGAAACACAGTTGCCGCGAGCGCGCCGTCGACGCCGGCGGTCTCGAAGACATCTTTGAAGTGTTCGACTTCTCCGGCTCCTCCGGAAGCGATCAACGGCACGTCGCAAATGGAACGTACCTGACTTAGCTGTTGCAGATCGTAGCCCTGCCGGACCCCGTCCTGGTTCATGCAGTTCAAAACGATCTCTCCGGCGCCGCGATCCTGCGCCTCGCGGATCCACTCCAACGTCTTACGCTGACTGGATCGACTGCGTTCCGGATCACCGGTGTATTGGTAAACCGAGTACTCGTCGTCCTCGGCGGAACTGTCGACTCCAACGACGACGCACTGAGAGCCGAATCGCCGCGCCAGCGTCTCGATCAACGCCGGATCCTCAAGCGCCGGCGAATTGATAGAGATCTTGTCCGCGCCCAGATTCAGGATCGTCTCCGCGTCGGCCAAGCTGCGAATGCCACCCGCGACACAGAACGGAATATCCAGAATCGACGCCACCCGGTTCACCCAGCTGCGATCGACTGTGCGACCGTCCGGGCTTGCCGTGATGTCGTAGAACACCAGTTCATCGGCGCCCTCATCTCTATACCGTGCCGCTAGCTCGAGAATACCGCCCATCACGCGGTGATTGCGAAACTGGACGCCCTTCACGACGACGCCATCGCGCACGTCGAGGCAGGGAATTATGCGTTTGGCAAGAATGAGCTTATCTCCGTCTCCGACAACCGGCCTTCCAGCAGAGCCTTTCCTGAGACGGCGCGACGCATGCCGATCTGTGCCAGCGCAGCGAGATCGGCGGCGTTGCGCACACCCCCAGACGCCTGAAAAGCGATCGCCGGCCAGCGCTCGACACAGTCTCGGTACAACGCAAGATTCGGCCCTTCCATTGCGCCGTCTTTGCTGACGTCGGTGCACAACACATGCTCGATTCCGCTCGGTTGAAAACGGGCGAGCGCATCCCAGAGGGTCGTCTCGGACACCTTCTGCCAACCGTGGGTCGTGATGTACGGCGTACCGTCGTCGTCCAACCGTACGTCCAGGGCGAGAGTAAAGCGCTCCGCCCCAAACTCGTTGAGCCAGGCCGCGACTTGGTCCGGAGCGGTCACAGCCAGACTGCCGATAACGACCCGTTGCGCCACCGCAAGCGCGCGTACGAGGCTGTCTCGGTTGCGGACGCCGCCGCCCAATTGAATCTTGATGCCGGCGCCATCGCGCATCGATTCGATGAGACTCAGATTCACCGGCTCGCCCTTCGCGGCACCGTCCAGATCGACGACGTGCAACCATTCAGCGCCGAGATCGGCGTAGTGCTGCGCGAGTTCTACGGGATCGACGTCGTAGCGTGTCTCCCGGTCGAAATCACCCTTCAGCAAACGCACACAGCGACCGCCGCGTATATCGATGGCAGGTAGCAGCTGCATCCGCTACAGCTCCAGGAAATTGGCAAGCAGGCGAGCCCCCAGGGTAGCGGATCGCTCCGGATGAAATTGCGTACCGTAAAAATTGTCCTGCTGGACGACCGCCGAGAACGGTGCGCCATACTCGGCTGTGGCTCGCGTGTAGTCACCTTCGGGCAGGGCATAACTGTGGATAAAGTAGGCATAGCCGCCTTCCGTGATACCGTCCAACAACTTCGATGCCGATCGTAGGCGCAGCTGATTCCAACCCATCTGCGGAACCGGCAATGTGCTGTCCGGTGTGAAGCGGTGCGCCTGGCCGGGGATGATGCCTAAACACTCGGCCTGATCTTCGTCAGAACCGGAGAACAAGATCTGCATTCCCAAGCAAATGCCTAAGACCGGTTGCTGCAATTCACGTATTACCGGCGTGAGATTCGCCGCGTCGAGACGCGTCATCGCATCCCGTGCTGCGCCCACGCCGGGAAGCAGGATATGGCTCGCGCCGCGAATCAGGTCCGAATCCTCGGTGACTGGCGCATCGACCCCAAGGCGTTGTAATGCGAATTGCAATGACGCGAGATTCGCGCCACCGCTGGCAATAATGACGGGTGATGTACTCATAAAACGCCTTTGGTCGATGGCATTTCGTTACCTTCACGAACGAACGCCTGCCGCAGCGCTCGTGCGACGCCCTTGAAACACGCTTCGACCATGTGGTGGGCGTTGTCTCCCTGAACGCTGATATGAACGGCGGCGCCGAGCGTCTCGCTGAGCGAGCGAAAGAAATGGGGCACCAATTCGGTCGGTAGCTCGCCCACTCGATCTCTGGTGAACTCGCCTTCGAACACGAGATACGGCCTACCGCCCAGATCGATCGAGGTCTGTGCTGCGGCTTCGTCCATCGGCAGCAGAAAGCCGTAGCGTTGAATGCCGCGCTTGTCGCCCAACGCGCTCTTCAGCGCTTCTCCGAGCGCCAAAGCTACATCCTCCACCGTATGGTGCTCATCGACCTCGAGATCCCCTTCGCATTCGATCTGTAGCCCGAAGCCGCCGTGTTTGCCAAGCTGCTCTAGCATGTGGTCGAAGAAACCGATACCTGTCTGTACCTGCGGCGTGCTCGCTCTGTCGAGATCGACCGCGACGCGAATCGCCGTTTCATTCGTACGCCGCGTCACCGTCGCGCGGCGCGGCCGGTCCAACAACACGTGAGCGATTTCCGCCCAAGTCTCCGCGGCCGTACCGTCGCAACTGACTCTGAAACCCCTCAGACCGAGGTTGGCGGCAAGCTCAAGATCCGTCTCTCGATCGCCGACGACGGCCGAGTTCTCCCTATCGAGATCGCAGGACGCAAGATAGTCGTGCACGAGGCCCCCTCGCGGTTTGCGGCAGGCGCACCCGTCCTCGATCACGTGAGGGCAGAAAAATTCGGCGGCAAACTCGATGCCCTGCGAATTGAATAGCTGCAATACAAGCGCGTGCGCGGCATCGAAATCGGATTGCGGAAACGAGTCCGTTCCCAGGCCATCCTGATTACTAACGATAACGAACTCGTAGCCGGCAGCCTTCAGCGACAGCAACGCAGGAATCACGCCTGGCAGCAAACGAACCTTGGCTGTCGAGTCGACCTGCTCGTCGCCCGGTTCCTCTATCAACGTGCCGTCACGATCAACAAGCAACACCTTAGTCGCCATCTGTGATTTCCTTGCTCGAGACGGCTTGCAGAAGCCGGTCATTGTCTTCCGGTCTGCCGACCGTTATCCGCACACAATCGGTTAACGCCGGATCGGCAGGAAAAACCCTGACCAGAATGCCGGCGTTTCGGGCGGAACTCGTGAACCTCTCGCCGTCAGTCGTCTCTACCAGAACGAAATTGGCGTCGCTCGGCCAGACTTTGACGACCAGCGGGCTGACCGTTAGTGCCGTCGCCAATCGCGTTCGTTCAGCGCGCAGCAGCGCCGTGCGCTCCGCGGAAATCTGCAGGGAATCGGTCGTGAGCGCTGCTTCCACCAGCTCGATCGAGGGCGTCGGGAATGTATACGGCGGCAGCACCTTTCCGAGGAACTCGATCAACTCCGGCTGACCGAGCAAGGCGCCGCAACGAACACCTGCCAAGGACACGAATTTGGACAATGTGCGCAGCAACACGACGTGTTCATGCCGCGCCTGCAATTCACTAAAGCCCTGTGTTGTGGAGAACTCCTGATAAGCCTCATCGATAACCACCAGTGAACGGCCTTCGACCGCACGGCAGATCCTGTCTACTTCCGCAGGGTCCATGACCCGTCCGGTCGGATTGTTGGGCGAGCAGAGAAAAATCAGCTTCGTGCGTTCACTGCTCCTGTCGACGATGCCCGGAACATCGAGTGCGAAATCGCGGCTCGAGTCGGCGCTCCTTAGTAACGGCACGCGCAGAATTTCAGCGCCCTGGATACCGGCGTAGAGCCGGTACATGTCGAATGTCGGCGGACAGATCAAGACTTGATCGCGGCCCGCGGCGCAGAACCCTCGAATCAGCACGTCGATGGCCTCACTCGTGCCGCGTGTCACGAGAAGCGACTTTGCCGCTACGCCGTAATGCTCGCTGAGTCGTTGTGTTATCGCAGCAGGGCGTGGCGGCGGATAAATATTGAGGCCGCGCTCGGTCGGATCGCCGGGCGCCTTCCAGGGCGACTCGTTCGCGTTCAAACGAATGAACCCGGGTTCGTAAGCCCCCGGCACATAAGGTGGCAGGCTCGTCAGCTCGGGACGTGCCAGCTTCAACAGACGGCTCACGAAAGGCTCTCGGCGTCTTGGCTCGCGAGAAAATCCAAGCGCCGCCGCACAGCACGGCCATGGGCGTCTAGACCCTCCATCGCCGCCAGCGTCTCGGCCGTCGGACCGATGGCTGCCAACCCCGCCGATGTCAGTTCCTGAACTGTCATCGAGCGCAAGAAATCGTTGACGCCCAAACTCGAATAGGAACGCGCGAAACCATAGGTCGGCAGGACGTGATTCGTACCACTACAGTAATCGCCGACGGTCTCGGGCGCCCAGCGCCCGAGGAACACGGAGCCGGCGGCTTGGATGTCATCGAGAACGGCACGCGGATTTTCAATCTGCAGGATCAGGTGTTCAGGGGCGTACCGATTCGCGACCTGTACGGCCGTATCGAGATCCTCGACGAGGATGGCGCAAGACGACTCGAGCGACTGCGCGACGATATCGCGTCGTGACAGGGTCGCCCGCTGCGCGGCTAACTCCTCCATCACGGCCGCACGGACGGGCGCATTCGTCGTAACGAGGATGACTTGCGAGTCTGGCCCGTGCTCGGCTTGCGAGAGGAGATCGGCGGCGACAAACGCTGGATTCGCCGCGTCATCGGCGATGACGAGAACCTCGGACGGCCCTGCGGGCATATCGCGTGCGGCGCCGGACGGGTCCTGGGCAACCTGGGCTTTCGCGGCCGTAACCCATGAGTTGCCGGGGCCGAATACCTTCTCCACCTTCGGCACGGTCTCCGTGCCGAAAGCCATCGCCGCAATAGCCTGCGCACCGCCCAGTTTGAAGACCCGGTGAATACCGCACGATCGTGCGGCGACGAGAATGGCGGGATCCGCACCGCCATCGGCCTGTGGTGGCGTACACAGCAGCCGCGTCTGGCAACCGGCCAGAGCAGCTGGAATGGCGAGCATCAGAGCAGTGGAGGGAAGGGGTGCACTTCCAGCCGGCACGTAGAGCCCGACGCTCCGTATCGGACGAGACACTCGCTCGCAAACGACGCCGGGCACGGTCTCCACGACCACCGGCTGCGGTAACTGCGCCTCGTGGAAGGCCCTGATGTTGGCCGCTGCCGCTGCCAGGGCTTCGCGTTGGCGTGAGTTCAACCCGTCCTCGGCGGCGACGAACTCGTCGTCGGTCACCTCCAAAGCCGAAATCTCAAGCCCATCCAGTTCCCGGGTCAGCTCCATCAATGCCAGGTCGCCGTGCTGCCGGACTCGATCCAGGATTCGCGCAACCTCGGTCTGTAAGCGTTCATCCTGAACAAGCGCAGGCCGGCGAAGCAGCGCTTCGCGTGCGTCGGAATCCAGTTCTTGCCAGACGACCTGTTTCATGAGCTGTTGCTAGGCCAGCATTTTCTCGACGGGCAAGACAAGAATCGAACTCGCGCCCGCTTCCTTGAGTTGCTCCAGTGTTTCCCAAAAGACGTTCTCGCGGCAGACAGCGTGCATAGCGACGATGTCGTCACGGCCCTCGAGCGGCATGATCGTCGGCGCCTCGCTACCGGGAAGCAGCGCACGTATTGCTTTCAACGCCGATCGTGGCGCGTGCAACATGATGTACTTGCTCTCGCGGACCTGTTGTACGCCCTCCACGCGTTGCAATAAGCGATCGATCCACGCGGCCTTTTCATCGGGAACCTGGACAGGCGTCTGAATCAGCGCGGCACGGCTCTCGAGAATCGTCTGAGCTTCATAGAGCTGGTGGGCTCGCATCGTTGAGCCGCTGGAGACTAGATCGCAGATCATGTCCGCTTTACCGAGGCTCGGCGCAATTTCAACTGCTCCGGCGAACTCGACGACAGTCGCAGCGACGTTTTCGCGCTGCAGATAGTCCGTGACGATTCGCGGGTAACTGGTCGCGATTCGCTTGCCGGCCAAAGATTCCGGGCCATCGAAACTTGTACCGTCGGGAACGCCGAAGGACAGGCGACAGTGACCGAAGTCCAGTAAGTTAACCTTTCTAAACAGCGACGTTGCGCCGCTCGCCTCGATGCCGAGTCGGCATTCCTCGATGACATTCAATCCCACAATACCGAGATCGCAGACATCTTCCTGCACCAGGTTAGGGATATCGTCGTCACGAACCAGCAACACATCGACGGGCATATTCTCGCCGTAACAGATGAGCTGATCGCGGCCTCTCGAATAGCTCAATCCGCAACGAGTCAGTAACTCTATCGAGTGCTCGGCCAGGCGACCGGATTTCTGCACGGCTATCTTGATCCGTGCGGACGGTTGTTGCATTGCCTTAATCTCTATCTGGGTGAGTTGATCCGCTCTAAGGCGGTGCTATAACCGCCGTTTCCGGCGGTCAGGAAACGAGCCACGCGGCCGATGGTTGTCACAGACACACCGGTTAGAGCATGAATCTGTCGGTAGGGAAGTCCGTCATTGAGATAGGCTACGACCGCCCAACGATCTACGAGCGCCTCGAGCTCGGCCGGGGTGCATAGATCTGTGAAAAATTGACGGCATTCCTCCTCACTGCGAAGACTCAGAATTGCCTGGTACAACCCGGTTTCGGCTGCAGCTGCCTGTTGCTCCGTCATTCCGCGGTGAAGTTTCATCGTCTGCTAATAACGTATTAATGTACTAACGTATTAGTATATTATATCACGCGCGCGCGAACGTCAAGGACGTCGATCAGCAGCGTGCTAGTCAGATTGAGAGATGACGGAGGACCGCCTCGCCGAAGCCAGCGGTGCCGACGGGCTGATCGCCGCCCGTCGCGGCCAGGTCGGCCGTCCGGACACCGGCTTTCAGCGCGCTGCGCACGGCAAGCTCCACGGCATCGGCGGCCTCGGGAAGCGCCAGGGAATGCCTTAGTAACATCGCGATACTGAGAATCGCGCCACACGGATTGGCCACGTCGCGGCCAGCGATATCGGGGGCCGAGCCGTGAATCGGTTCGAAAAGCCCGGGGCCCGAGGCGCTCAAGGACGCGGACGGTAGTACGCCCAGAGAGCCGGCCAGCATCGATGCCTCATCCGTGAGGATATCGCCGAACATGTTGTCCATCACCATGACATCGAAGTCTGCCGGGCGACTCAGCAAGTGCATCGTGGCAGCGTCGATATAAAGGTGCTCGAGTTGAACTTCGGGAAATTCGGTCGTGAAGACGCGGGTCGCAGTCTCACGCCACAGTCGTGAGGTATCCAGCACATTCGCCTTGTCGACCGACGTCACTTTCTGCCGCCGTTCCTGAGCCAGGCGTCCCGCGACACGACAGATACGCTCGATTTCCGCTACCGAATACTCGCAGGTGTCGAATGCGGTTGTCTCGGTCCGGCCGCGCTTGCCGAAGTAGATCCCGCCGGTCAGCTCGCGGACGATGATGATATCCACACCGGCAAGCCGCTCGGGGCGCAGTGGCGACGCGGCGACCAGTTCCGGATGGGTCTTAACCGGCCTTAAGTTCGCGAACAGACCTAGCGCCTGGCGCAGACCGAGCAACCCTTGCTCAGGGCGCAGTTCGACCGCGATGTCATCCCATTGCGGCCCGCCGACGGCGCCGAGAAAGATCGCATCGGCATCGCGACACAGAGCAAGCGTCTCTTCTGGCAGGGGCTGTCCGACAGCGTCGAATGCCGCACCACCGAGAAGCGCTTCACGGATCTCCAGGCTGAATCCGAGTTTCTCTGCTACGGCCTCGAGAACTCGAGTCGCCTGGGCGGTGACTTCGGGCCCGATACCGTCTCCCGGCAGGACAACGACGGCAGAACTCATCGAGTTCGGGTTTCGTAAGCGTCTATGGCGTCGTTGTGCTCGCGCAGGAAACCAAGTTGATCGACGCCGTTTAACAGACAGTAACGAGCAAAGCGATCGATATTGAAGGGGATCGGCTCATGCTCCGGAATCGTCAGCGCGAGCGTATCGATATCCACACAGACCTCAACACCCGGGTGATCGAGAAGCCAGCGATGTATCTCATCGTTCACGATGACGGGTATGAAACCGTTTTTTAATGAGTTGTGAAAGAAAATGTCGGCAATCTCGGTACTGATAACGACCTGGAATCCGTAGTCCAGTAAGGCCCACGGCGCATGCTCGCGGGAGGAACCACAACCGAAATTGCGGCCGGCTACCAGTATCGTAGCGCCTCCCGATTCCGGCTGATTAAGAATGAAATCGGCGACCTCCGACCCGTCGGCGTTGTACCGCCAATCCGTGAACAGATGCTGCCCGAGTCCTTCCCTGACCGTTGTCGTCAGGTATCGAGCAGGAATGATCTGGTCCGTGTCGATGTCATCCAACGGAAGAACGGCGGTTCGAGCAGTAATTTTCGTTACAGCGTCCATAGCGTTTAATCCAAAAATTGTCTGGGGTCGCTGACGGTCCCCGTCAGCGCCGAAGCGGCAGCGGTTAACGGGCTCGCGAGAACGGTTCGCGCGCCGGGGCCCTGTCGGCCTTCGAAGTTGCGGTTACTTGTACTCACGGCTAGCTTGCCGGTCGGCACAGAGTCACCGTTCATGGCCAAACACATCGAGCAGCCGGGCTCACGCCATTCCGCGCCGGCGGCCTTGAAGATTTCGTCCAGGCCGCGCGCCTCGGCATCGACTTTGATTTGCTGCGATCCCGGCACGACGAGCATGCGAACGTTCGCTGCGATCCGACGTCCGTCGAGTAGCCCGGCGGCGTCCTGTAGATCGCTGAGCCGTGAGTTGGTGCAACTGCCGAGGAATACCACGTCCACCGGCGTGCCGGACAGAGGTTTACCGGACTCGAGTTGCATGTAGTTCAGAGCCTTGGCAAACGCCTTATCGTTTCCTGCCGGGGAGGGGATCGGGTCATCGATCGAAATCACCATCCCGGGATTCGTACCGAAGGTCACCATCGGCGTCATCGTCGTCACATCCAGCGTGACTTGCTTATCGAAGCGTGCATCGGGGTCGCTGGGCAGCTGTCGCCACTCGGCGAGCGCACGATCCCAATCTGCTCCTGACGGCGCGTATTGTCGGCCGGCCAGATATTCGTAGGTTGTATCGTCCGGCGCAAACATCCCGGCTCTCGCCCCGCCCTCGATCGCCATATTGCAGATCGTCATGCGCTGTTCCATCGACAGTGCTCCCACAGCCGAACCGCGATACTCGATCGCGTGGGCCGTACCACCGTCGACGCCGGTCTTGCCGATGACGCTCAACACGATGTCTTTAGCCGTGACGCCGGCGGACAGGCTGCCCTCCAGATTCACCGCAAAGGTCTTCGGCCGCCGCTGCAACATGCACTGTGTTGCCAGCACATGGCCGACCTCGGTCGTGCCAATACCGAACGCCAACGCGCCAAACGCACCGTGGGTACTCGTGTGAGAGTCTCCACAGACGATCGTCCTGCCGGGTTGCGTCGCCCCGAGTTCCGGCCCGATGATATGCACAATACCGCGCTCGGGGCTCGAGAAGCCGCGCAGCTTGATACCGAAGTCGTTGCAGTTCTTCTCCATCTGCACGAGTTGTCGAGTCGCGGGCGTATCGCTGACTACGGCGAGATCGGCAAGCGAACTCACGGGCGTAGTCGGCGTGGAATGATCCATCGTCGCAAGCGTCTGCTCGGGCCGTCTGACCGGCAGTCCAACTTCGCGGAGTAGATTGAACGCCTGCGGCGACGTCACCTCATGAACGAGATGCAGATCGATATACAGTATCGCGGGCGTCTCATCTGTCTCCGCTACGACCACATGCTGGTCCCACACTTTCTCGAACAAGGATCTCATCATTTGTCTCTCCATTCAGACGGCGAGCGTCCGGTCCGCTTGACCGTCGCCACCTGCGTCGATCGGTTCCAGCCAACCCCACTGATCGGGTGTTGAACCATCGAACAGACCGAAGAATTTTTCCTGCAGACCAGCCGTGACCGGGCCGCGACTGCCGCTGCCAACCGTGATCTTATCCACGGACCGCACCGGCGTAATCTCAGCCGCGCTGCCGGTAAGAAAGACCTCATCGGCGATGTAGAGCATCTCGCGCGGGATGTTCTGCTCGAGAACCGTCAGTCCCATCGTCCCGGCCAGCGCGAGAACGGTATTGCGGGTCAGGCCCGCGAGGATCGAGGCCGAAACCGGCGGCGTATAGAGCACACCATCCTGGACGAGAAATAAGTTCTCGCCGGCACCCTCGCTGACATAGCCCGCCGTGTTAAGCGCGATCCCTTCCGCGAATCCCAGGCGGCGCGCCTCCAGTGTCACGAGAATACTGGAAAGATAGTTACCACCGGCCTTCGCCAGTGCCGGCACGGTGTTTGGCGCCATCCGCTGCCACGACGAGATGCAGACATCGACGCCGTTCTCAAGGCCGCCGTCACCCAGATAAGAGCCCCACTCCCACGCGGCGATAGAGCAATTCGCCGGTGCGTCGGGATCTCCTGCGACACCCATCTCGCCATAACCTCGGTACGCAAGCGGGCGGATATAGGCGCCATCGTCCAAACCATTCTTCAATACGACATCCTTACAGGCGGCCACGAGCACGTCGGGCGTATACGGGATATCCATGTAATAAACCTTGGCCGAATTGAACATGCGTCGAATATGATCCGTGAGACGAAAGCCGACGGGTCCGGCCGGGCTCTTGTAGACACGAATGCCTTCGAACACGGACGAACCGTAGTGCAACGCGTGGGTCAGCACGTGCACCGTAGCGTCTTCCCACGGGACCAATTCACCGTCATGCCAGATGTACTTGCTGGTCTTTAGGGGCATTCCTTGAATCCTCGTAATTACGGATTACCGAGCGCGACGTTCTTTTTCGCCGCCTGGGCCGTCGCTTGACGATGACGTAGCACCCGGTTAATCACCTCGAGATAGGCGAAAGCCGCCGACTCGACTATGTCGGTACTGACGGCATGCCCACGATAACTCTGCTCATTATATTCGACGGTTACCGTAACCTCACCTTGGGCATCGTCTCCGACCGTGACACCGTGAACTTCGAAGTTCTTCAGGACCAGAGCTACGTCGGTCGCCTGCTCCAATGCGCGGAACGTGGCGGCAACCGGGCCGTCCCCGTCGGCAGCCTGGCGTAGCTCCCGACCGTCGGTATGACTGATACGCAGCGCTGCCGCAGCGATACTACCCGTGCCTGCCGTGATGTGCAGCTCTTCGATCGTCCAAGGCCCGGTTTTACCGACATCGACGTTCATGATGATCGCCTCGATATCCCGGTCGTACATGTCTTTCTTCCGGTCGGCGAGTTCCTTGAATTCCTCGAAACAGCGATTCAGCTCAACGTCATCCAGCTGAAAGCCGAGTTGCTCGACTCGCTCTCTGAAAGCATGGCGCCCGCTGTGTTTCCCCAACACCAGATTCGAACGCAACAAACCCACATCCTCAGGGCGCATAATTTCATAGGTCGTATGATGCTGGAGCATACCGTGTTGGTGAATGCCCGCTTCGTGAGCAAATGCATTCTCCCCAACGATGGCTTTGTTACGTTGTGTATGCATGCCTGTTACGCTGGCGACAATACGGCTTGTCGGATACAGACGCTGGGTCTGAATGCCGGTCTCGAGCCCGAAATACTCCTGCCGGGTTCGCAAGGCCATTACCACTTCTTCCAGCGAACAGTTGCCCGCACGTTCACCGATGCCGTTGATCGTGCACTCGATCTGTCGCGCACCGGCCTGTACCGCCGCCAGACTATTGGCGACCGCCAGGCCCAGATCATCGTGACAGTGGGCGCTCAGCCGGATCCGCTCGATCCCCGCAACGTTTTCCGTTAAGTAGCGGAACAACTCGAAAAATTCCCCCGGCACCGTATAGCCAACGGTATCCGGGATATTCACGGTCGTCGCGCCCGCCTCAATCACGGCCTGAACGACCTCGGCCAGGTATTCCGGCTCGGTTCGCGCCGCATCTTCGGGCGAGAACTCGACGTCCTCGCACATCGATCGAGCCAGCGTGACACTGTCGACGGCCACCCTGATAATCTCTTCCTTCGCCATCTGCAGCTTATGCTCCCGATGGATCTGGCTGGTCGCGACGAACACATGAATACGCGGCGAGGGCGCATCCTTCAGCGCGTCCCAGGCACGCTTGATATCCTTCGGGTTACATCGCGCCAGCCCGCAGACGGTCGGCCCTTCGATCGTTCGCGCGATCGTCTGCACGGATTCGAAGTCGCCCGGGGAAGCCGCGGGAAACCCCGCCTCGATAATGTCCACCTTGAGTTCTCGGAGCGCGGCGGCGACACGGAGTTTCTCATTGAGAGTCATGCTGCATCCGGGAGCTTGCTCCCCGTCTCTCAATGTCGTGTCGAATATGACGACTCGTTTGTCATCCGCTGCGTTCATGATTTCTCTCCTCAAAATTCGAGGTTATGCCTCCGTCGAATTACTCCTGCAACCAGCTCATACGGCCTCTAAGCTCCTTGCCCACTGTCTCTATCTGGCTATGAAGATCCTCTTCGAGCAGCCGGTTGTATTCCGGTAGACCGGCGTCGTACTCGGAAACCCAGTTCTTCGCAAACGTACCGTCCTGAATATCTTTCAAGACTTCCTTCATACGCTCGCCGGTATGATCGTCAACGACTCGCGGACCCTGAGTCAGGTCGCCGTACTTCGCGGTCTCACTGACGAACTCGTGCATCTTCTTCAGGCCGCCTTCGTGGAGCAGATCCACAATCAGCTTCACCTCATGCATACACTCGAAGTAGGCCACCTCAGGTTGATATCCGGCTTCGACCAGCGTCCCGAATCCCCGGACGATGAGTTCGGAGAGACCACCGCACAACACCGCTTGCTCACCGAATAGATCGGTCTCCGTCTCTTCTGCGAAGGTGGTATCGAGAACGCCGCCGCGGGTGCCGCCAATGCCGTCCGCGTAGGCCAGCGCGCGCGCATGCGCCTTGCCGGTCGCATCCTGGGCGACGGCAACTAGGCAGGGAACGCCTCGGCCCGCTTCGTACTGTCGCCGAACAAGGTCGCCCGGCCCCTTTGGAGCGATCAAGACGACATCCAGATCCTCGCGCGGCTTGACGAGAGCGTAATGAATGTTGAATCCATGCGCAAACAATACCGTCGCGTTCTTCTTAAGCTTCGGCTCGATCTTCTGGTAGAGCTTGCCCTGAACCATATCCGGAACCAGGAACGCAACGAGACCGGAGCTATCGACAGCCTCGTCGGGCGGTAGTACGCCGAAGCCGTCGTTTTCAGCCTTGGCGGTCGTCGCGCCGCCCGGTCTCAGGCCTATCAAGACCTCGAACCCGGAATCGCGTAAATTCATCGCGTGGGCACGGCCCTGACTACCGTAACCGAGCACAGCGATGACTTCTCCGCTAAGCACTTCGGGTTGAACATCGGCTTCCACATAGAGTTTCATGTCAATACTCCTGTCATTCTTTAATTCAGTATTAAATTTTCGTCACAAACCCGGCTCAAAAAAAACCCCGCAGCCTTTCGGGTGCGGGGTTTTCATCGTTTATCGTCGTCAACCCACGCGCCCGCACCTGCCGTAGCTAAGCAGTACGGGAAGGAGCAGCGCGTAGTGGTTTTGGGTCATCTCAGTCAGCTACGTTGTGAACCACGCATGATCTAGAAAACACTCATTATTGTCAACGCCTTAAACTGGATACTAGAAAATAAATCAGGTACCTTCGCTAACCCTATGTTTATAAAGTCATTATACCGAGAAGTAATCGGCGTCTGGGGACCGAGCGAAGCGCTGCCGGACAACCCGCGTGCACTGGGCGGGTCGAGCGACCAATTTTCGTCTATCATTGCGCGGCTGTAGCGCACGTCCAACGTTTCGCGCTATCCTCTCGCCCGGGCACCTGGTGCCCGATGGGGAGACGCTCCCACGAAGAGTGCGTAGACGTTCCGAACGTGGGGCAATATTATAGAGAGACCGATTGACCTGGAAAAGAGGGCCCTTTGGGGGCAATGTCGAGATTAGCCTCGGTCGGCGTCGGCGCCACGCGGTCCATGTGACTTTGGATCGGAGTCGGTGTTCGCGCGTTTTAGAAGATCCTGTAGAAGATCTTTAACGGGCAGCCGAGACACTCGGAGACGTTATCCGGGTACCCGGAATTTTGGTTTAAGTTGATCGTTTTAGATTTAAGTTGAGGAGTGGGCATGAGAGCGATACGTAACGGAGTGCTTCTAATTAGCACAGTCGGCGCGATCTTTACCGCTGAAATTGTCGCGGGCCAGGCAGTCGATCAGATAGTCGCTGCCGAGGAACGTCGCATTCAGCTGGCGCAGGCGTCTCAAAATGTCATTGACGGCATCGTTGAGGAAACCAGAGATACGGTAGAAGAATACCGAGCGGTAATGAAAGAGGTCGATGGGCTGATCGTGTACAACACGCTCCTCGATCGACAGATTGCCGATCAGGAGCAGGAACTCAGTAACCTGGCTACGTCGATCGACAGCGTCACAGAAATCGAGCGCCAGATTCTGCCGCTGTTAACACGGATGATCGATGGCCTGGATCGCTTCGTGGCTTTGGACGTTCCGTTCCTCGCCGAGGAGCGTCGTGAGCGAGTCGTCGGTCTCCGCGATTTGCTCGGCCGAGCGGACGTAACGGCCGCCGAGAAGTTTCGCGTGGTCATGGAAGCCTGGCAGATCGAGAACGATTATGGCCGTACCATCTTCGCGTACACAGGCGAACTGGAGATCGGCGGCACGAATCGTGAAGTCGATTTTCTGCAGGTCGGGCGAGTTTCGTTGGTCTACCAGACCCCGGACGGCGTGAACTCGGGCGTCTGGGACCAGAGCAACCGCCAGTGGGTAGTGCTGGGCAACGAATACCGCAACTCGATTCGGCAGGGACTGAGACTGGCGCGTAACCAGATCAGTCCGGACTTGCTGCTGTTACCGATCGCCGCGCCGGAGGAAGGATAATGAAATACTTTCGCATACTACCGGTAGCAGTGCTGACCACACTCATCGTTTCTGGACCCGTAGCGGCCCAGGACGACGAGATGACTCTCAATCAACTGCTCGACCTGGTCGCACAAGGCAGCGCTACGGATAATCGGGCAGAAGAAGAACGCACACAGAGATTCGAGCAGAATCAAGCCCAGCAGGAGCAGCTTCTGCAGGACGGTCGTAACGAGCAGGCCGCCCAGGAACGGCGCAGCGATCAGCTCGAGACCACGTTCGAGGAAAACGAGCTGCTCATCGCCGACGTGACCGAGCAGTTGGACGCGCGCCTGGGTTCGTTACGCGAACTCTTCGGTGTCCTGCAACAGGTAGCCGGCGATGCCAGAGCGCAATTCGAAAATTCGTTCACGAATGTCGAATACCCCGACCGAGCGACATTTCTAACCGATCTCGCAGCAAAAATGGGCTCCAGCAGCCAGCTGGCCTCCATCGAGGAGATCGAGCGCCTTTGGTTCGAATTACAGCGGGAAGCCACGGAGCAGGGTAAGGTCAAGCGGATCCCCGACTACCGAGTCATTACCACGGATGGACAGGAGAGCTTCGAGGACGTCATTCGCGTCGGCACATTCAATGTCGTTGCGGACGGCCGCTATCTGAGCCACAACCCGGAGACGAACTCCTTATCCGAGCTACAGCGTCAGCCCGAAGGCGGGCGCTTCACGGGCAGCACGTCCGATCTGGTCAGAGCGGCGCCCGGAAGTGGCGTCGTGCGTTTCGGTCTCGACCCGACCAGCGGCGTGATTCTGTCGGCGCTGGTGGAAACACCTAATATCACGGAACGAATCAACCAGGGCGGTATCGTCGGCTACGTTATTATCGCCTTAGGTATTCTGGGCGTTCTGCTGTCGGCGGAGCGCCTCATCAGCCTGACCATCGCCGGACGCAAGGTGAAAGCACAGCTCGAGAGCAACACGCCGTCCGACGGCAACGCCCTCGGTCGCGTATTGCAGGTCTACCACAACAACCGCGAAGCGGACACGGAGACGCTCGAGTTGAAACTCGGCGAGGCGATACTGAAGGAAACACCCGCGCTGCAGCGCGGCATTTTGTTTATCAAGGTCATATCAGTTGTCGCGCCACTATTGGGCCTTCTGGGCACCGTCACGGGAATGATCAATACCTTCCAGGCCATTACATTGTTCGGTACCGGCGATCCGAAGACGATGGCCGGCGGTATCTCACAAGCGCTGGTGACGACGGTACTCGGCCTGACGGTCGCTATCCCGACGGTCCTGCTGCACACAATCGTAAGCGGACGCAGCAAAACCATCACGCAGATTCTTCTGGAGCAGACCGCGGGCATTGTCGCGGATCAGTCCGAGAAAACTCAATCGGCATAAGTGCAAGAACAGGGCATTGAGTCTCGGCGGGCAACCGTCGAGACGATCCTTGTGGAGACAACCAATGCAATTTCTGATAGATGCCTTCGAAGCCATTCGGGATTTCCTGGAATTGGGTGGGCCTGTACTACGCATCATCGGCGTCAACATTCTGATCCTGTGGATCTTGATCCTGGAACGGTTGATCTATTTTCGCACCGGACTGAGATCTCTGATGCGGGACGCCCTTGCTGAGTGGGAGAGTCGGCCGGAACGAAAGTCCTGGCACGCCCACCAGATCCGAGACGGGATTATTTCACGCGTCAAGATCGCCGCCGACTACAATCTGCCAATGATCCAGACCCTGGTCGCCTTGTGCCCATTGTTGGGCCTGATGGGCACGGTAACGGGTATGATCTCGGTCTTTGAAGTCATGGCGATCTCGGGCACGAGTAATGCCCGATCGATGGCTGCCGGCGTCTCCAGGGCAACAGTTCCGACGATGGCCGGCATGGTCGGGGCGCTCTCGGGCGTCTTCCTGGTTACCATCCTGACCCGCACGGCTAAACGGAATACCGCCTCGCTGGAAGACGAATTGACCATGGACCACTAGGATGCTTGCGAATACCTTGAACAACGAGGTACGCTCGCGCCTGGCGGGACTGTGCAGAGGATAAGGTTTTGCGAAAGCACATTGCCAACTTAAAAAGCGAAGATGACGAGGCCGAGATCAATCTCACGCCGATGCTGGACGTGGTGTTCATCATGCTGATCTTCTTCATCGTCACCGCGACGTTTATTCGCGAGACCGGCCTGGAGGTCAATCGTCCCGACGACAATGAAGCTCAGGTCGTTCAAGAGGACGGTGCGATTCTTGTCATCATCGACTCGACCGACGATATCTGGATCGATAATCGTATCGTTGATGCCCGAGCCGTTCGACCTAATATCGAGAGAATGCACGCCGAAGATCCGGACCGGCCAGTCGTCATTCAGGTCGCTAAAGCATCCAGCGCCGACACACTCGTGACGATCATGGACGCAGCACGTCAAGCCAGTGTCTTCAATATCTCGATCGCGTCGGCACCGGAATAATCTCCAGCGAAGCGAACACGGGGAAAGGACTTAAGCTATGAGAGAATCGGTCATCGAACAACTGCAACAGGACGAAGAGGTAGAGATCAACCTCACGCCGATGCTGGACGTGGTGTTTATCATGCTGATCTTCTTCATTGTGACGGCCGTCTTCGTTAAAGATCCCGGCGTTCAGATTACACGACCCACCGCCGTGACAGCATTCATCCCGGAGAAGGGCAGTATCTTCATCGCGGTCACCGCACAGAACGAGATCTGGGTCGACAAGCGCAGCGTGGGCCCTGAAGGCGTCAGAGCCGCGATCGAGCGCCTGCATACGGAGAATCCGGAGGGCGGCGTCGTCATTCAGGCGGACGGCGAGGCTGCCAACGAATTCGTAATTAACGTAATGGATGCCGCGAAAGCGGCGGGTATCGACGATGTCACGATTGCCGCAGCCATTCCCTGAGAAAATGCGCTTCATGATAGACTCTGGATGATCTCGTAGATTTATAGACACCGGGGAGAACGCATGATTGCTCGATACGCTACTTCCATCGGCATTGGGGCTGCAGTCACCTTCGGACTGTTATTTCTGATGCAACTCCTGATTGCCACCGGTCGAGGGGC
>CAUZMW010000003.1:0-44194 GCA_963581225.1 Gammaproteobacteria bacterium | reverse complement strand
ACGGGATGTCCAGTAGGCGCGACGGTCCCTCGTAGTGCGGTCCGCGCGACAGTCCGGGGCCGCCCTTGATTACGCGTGTGGTCAACGTCACGTCGGCATCCATCTCGATTGCCGTGCCCGACACTTCACCGTCGCCCTGCGCGAAGTGCAGGTCGCCGATGGCGAGTCCGCAGCCGTCGATGTAGCACGGCAGATAAATCGTTACGCCGACGCCCAGATAGCGAATATCCATATTGCCGCCGTGCTCACGCGGCGGGCCCGTGCGCAGGCATGCTTCGCGCTGACTGCCTTCCCGTCCACAGAGCGACGTGGGGACCGCGAATTGGGGATTCGGCGGATTGACCGTGCCACCTGCGGCGAGGAGCTCCGTTTCCCGCGCGAGCATCACCGCATGTTCGTCGGGCCCGGGCAATGTGGTCACGATTCCGGGGAAGCTAGCGTTCGGAATGCGCACGCCCGGGATGTCGTCGGAGACTGCCTCCTGACGATTCAGACGCCATAGCGCCTGCGCCGGTCCTTCGATCAGATCGGTGATAAAGCCGATCGATACGATGCGTGTGTAGCCATAGTCGGCCGGATCGATGTCGAGAATCGTGACCGCGAGCACGTCGCCCGCAGCCGCGCCCTCGATATAGACCGGCCCGGTCAGTGGGTGAACGGCGGAAGTGTAAGGCTGCTCGCCCCGCGGGTCCTCGTACGTACTGGCAGGATTCGCATCGTAATCGCCCGCGTTTCGGGTCCTGAAAATAATGGTCTGGTCGGGTGCGGCCTGCGCCGCCATCGGAATGTCCGGATGGATACGGTTGAAGCAGGCCGTGTCTTCGGCACAGCGACCGCCTTCCCGGCCGATGATGAGTACGTCGTCCTGTGCCAACGCGGTCGCGAGTATCAGCCCGCCGGCCAGCGTGCACGCAATTCTGCTCGAGTTATTCATCAGACCCCCCGATCGATTGTTGTTGCTGGTATTCGTGTGCCGATCATATCGCCAATAGAGGCTATCGATCTTGCTTCGTTCCTGACACTTTGTCGTACTGATGTGCTCTTGCGTACGAGTCGAGCAGCCGCCGGATCATTTTCTGATACGACGTATCGAGTTCCGCGGCCTTCTCCTTAAAAAAGTCGACGCTCTTTCTGCTGAGCGCGATCGTTATCTTGACAGTATCCTCTTTGAACACTAGGTCTTCGGGTGGAGGTAAGGAATCTTTGACAATTTCTACCTCTCCTATCGGCCCGTCAGTGTAAGTAATTTTTTTGCTCATAGATTCGTCTGCCTTTTCTCCAGTAGCCCGCGCCAAATAGTCGGATCGATTCGCCGCTTCCGTGGCAGCGTCCCAGCTGAATGTTACCTCGCGCACGTTATATTGTATGGCTAAATATATTGCAATTTATACATACCATAGTATGGTGCTCTGGCAGATGCGTTTCCCCTGAGGTCATCATGTCGCGAGGATACTGAAGCGATAGAGCCTAGGCCTTTTGGGGGATTCGGTTCTTGAGCGACCCGAGTTCGTCGAGATGCGGAGCAGGCTGGGGTTCGTCGATTAACCCCTTCCGGGAGTTATCTCGCAGCGCCCTCGGCCGCCGACTGCCCCACCGGGTTCGCCTGCCCGCCCTTCCTCGCGAGCACGAAATACACTACCGCTAGTCCGAGCAGCAAGCCGCTGAGTTTCCGCCACACGGCGCCCGGGTCGTCCAGTTCGATCAACGGTTCCGCGACGATCGGTGCCAGAAACTGGCCCAGGAACATCGCCGTCGTCACCAGGCCGACGCCGTAGCCGCGCCGCTCGGGACCGACGACGGAGAGAATCCACGAACTGTGGTTGGGTATGTACAGCCCGAAGCCGATCCCGCCGATGACCATGGCGATCAGCGACGTTCCGTATGTCGGCATCAGCGTCAGGACGTAATAGCCGATCGACATCGACAGAAAAATTATGGCGTAAATCGCCACGTAGTTGAGGCGAAGTTTGAAGCGGTAGTACGTCAACGCGATGATCGCGCCGACGGTATTGCCGGCACCGACCGCGGATCCCGTTTGCAGCGGCGACGCGTCGAACGCCGACGTGAGATAGAAAGGCAGTTGGACTGGCGTTATAAAGAACAAACCCGAAGCCAGTGTCGCGGAAATGAACACATAGGTGCATGGCCAGAACGGCACCGCGCTGACCTCCTTCGGGCCGGCGACGACCTCCGTTTTCGGCAGACTCTCGCCGAGCGCGATCAGCGCGCTGGGAAGTATCAAGAACGCGAGCGCATAGCCCAGGAACGGTGCTTGCCAGCTGACGTTGGCGAGATATCCGCCGAGGAACATGAAGACGAAGCCGCCGACTTTCGTCGCCGAACCCTGCCAGCTGATGACCTTCTGCCGTTTTGTGCCTTCGTAGTAGTCGCCGATCATCGAGATCGTCGCAGTTTTGATACCGGCGATCGCGAGCCCTAGCACAGCGCGCCCGGCGAACATGAACACGAAGCTTTCGGCGAAATAGCCGGACACGCCCGCGATGCCAAAAATCAGCAAGGACGTATTGAGTAGACCCTTGCGGCCCCAGTTGTCGCTGATCCAGCCCATAAACGGCGCGCCGATAATAATGAACAGCGCGGGAACCGAGAGCAGCACGAACTTGACGAGGAAGATCGCGTTCGGCTCACCGGGCAGGAAGCTGATCGAGGCTAGGACCATTCTCGCGAATGCTTCCGTTTGCGCCTGCTCGGCGAATATTCTTGCGATCTCCGGCATCGCCGGTGACGCTAGCGGCGTCGCCAGCAGCGCGAGGGCCGTGGAGGCGAGGATGACGAACAGGCCGTGTCCCGATAGCTCCGGTTGGTCTGCTGGTCCTGTGGCAGAGGAACCCATAGCGCGTCTACCTTAAACTAGCCCACCATGCACCCGCAAACACTAGACTGTCGAGATATGCCGGCCCGCGAGGCGGGCCTCGCCATTCTCGGTGCCTACAATGCGGCTGAGGATGGCGCCGAATTCCCGGTACTCCTCGACTCCGTGGACGCGAGCCTGCGTATCTGGCTCATCGAGGCCGGCGCCAAGCACCGCATTCACGAAGATGAGGGCGGCGGCTGGCTGCTGACGGTTCGCCGCGGTCTGTCGCCGGGGCAGGGCACGATCCCCGGGCTCCATCACGTGACCGCGGCAGGATCAGCCGGCGTTTGGGCCTGCGAGCGATCCAAGCGCCTGGTCCAGTTCGACGCCGTGACGGGCGAGGTCATCCAGGTCGCCGAAATCGCGACCAAAGCGTCCCACTTCGCGGTTGATCGTGCCGGAGAGTGGGTATTCCTCGCGGACCCGGGAGCGAACGAGCTGCTCGCGGTCTCGACCGCAGACCTTTCGGTACAACATGCGTGGCCCGCGCCCGGAGCCCCACAGCTGCCCGCGGTAACCGACGACGGCATCGTCTGCGTCACAGGGGGCGGCACCGGTACGCTGACCATCGTGCGGCCGCGGACCCAGGATTACGAAGTACAGACGCTGGACGTCGGCGCCTGCCCCCACGATCCCTTGCTTACGCCGGACGGCAGGTGCGTGTTCGTGCCCTGCGCCGGCGACGGCAACATCGTCAGCGTAGATCTCGAGGATGGCAGGATACTTGGTCGCTTTCGCGTAGGGGACGGGCCGTCGCATCTAGTGCTCCATCCGGATGGCGGCAAACTCTACTCGGCGAATACTTTCGACGGCACGGTAAGTTGCCTGTCGATAGAGGGCGATTTGCTAGCACAGGTCGCCAGCGGACCCTGGGCGCACCAGCCGGAGATCTCGCCGGACGGCCGCTCGCTCTACGTCGCTAATTTTCTCGATGACACGCTGTCGATATTCGACACCGAGAGCATGGACAAGATCGCGACTCTTAAAACCGAGGCCTATCCGCACGGACTCGGCATCTCTCCAAACGGACGCTGGGTCGTCGCGACGGGGTTTTCCTCCGACTATGTACGTGTCTACGACACACAGTCTCAAGCTGAAAGCGCAAGAGTCGAAGTCGGGCGTGGCTCCTCGCACATCGCCTTCCTACCCGATCAGGACGCAGCGTTCATCGCCTGTTCGGTAGACGATCATATAGCGCGGCTGGATCTGGCATCGATGACCTGTACCCACCGTATGAATCTTGCCTGAGATTAGCGAGCCAGATCCTGTTGCCGGCCGAGAGGCTGAACGTATGGAAGACGCACGAATGCCGACAGCAGACATAGCGACCGAGTCTAAACCTGCGTTTTTTACGGCTGCTTTCGGGGAGAAAAGCAGACATCACGCTCTGCGGCTCAATTTCCACGCGGGGTACAGAGAATGCGGCGATTCGAGGCCGAGCGGCGGACGATCGGCGCTCTCCAGCCTGATATAATCTGCCAATGCATCGTCTATCGACTCCAGTCATGTTGGCCGCCTGCGTAAGCCTCATCGCTCTGCAGTTGAGCGGCCTCCATATGCATGTCGACGCTCACGGCTATGTCGGTACTCCAGAGAGTACGCATTTGCACGGGCAAGCCGGCGGCCATCATCACGGTGACACGACACATCTGGATCTTGCCGACGCGTCGCACGAGGCCGTTCATGGCGGCGAACAAGGCCACTCCGGTGATACCGACGTGTCCATCGTGAAACTCGGTACCGCGGTGTCGAAACTGATGCTGTACCTGATTGCACTCGGACTCGCGCTGCTCATGGTTCTTAACCCGGCCGATAAGATCGCGCCGACGACGACGCTTCCTCGCCTTATTGGTCGCCATGAACGCTGGCGGCCACCGCTCAGGGCGCCTCCTCGCCTCTCCATTACATCGAGTCTCTAGACTCAGTTGTGCGCCCTTCGGGCGCTTTTCTCAGCTAATTCGCTTCGCTTCGCTCCGTAGTCAGCGCCCGCGGAAGCTGGCTTGTCATTGGAGATCCGTTTGATGTGGGATCTACGCGCACGCAACATACTCGCGTGTTTTTGTCTAACGATGTTGGCGACATTCGCTATGGCTCAGGAAGAGTCGTCGCTGACCGTCCCCGCGATCGGCTTGCCCGAGGCGCTCGCGAGAACGATGGCCCGGAACCCGGACCTCATCGCATTCGGTTACCAGATCGAGGCGGCTGAGGGCCTGCTGCTACAGGCTGATCTGAAACCGTATCCGCAGCTCGAGATCGACGTCGAAGATGCCTTCGGTACGGGCGTTTTCGAGGGAACCGAGCGGATGGATCTGACCGTGACACTCGGTTGGGTGCTCGAACGAGGTGTTCGAGAGCGGCGCGTCGATGCGGCTAGCGCCGTCGTCGCAATGAGTAGAACCGATGCGGAGATCGTACGGCTCGACGTCGCCGCTGAAACCGCGCGCCGCTTTGTCGAGTGCATGGCTTATCAGGCACGCTTGCTCACGGCGATAGAAGGCGTCAATTTCGCGGCGGAGATCATCGAGGCCGTCCGAGTACGGATCGCCGCAGGCCGGGCGCTCGACGCGGAACTCTCGCGTGCCGAGGCGGAACTGGCGCGTGCCGAGCTGGTCGAGGAACACTACGAACATGAACTGCTGTCGGCGCTTTATCGCCTGAGCGCCCAGTGGGGCGAGACGCGGCCGTCTTTCGGTTCGGTCAGCGGTGACCTCGATGTGCTGCCGGTCCTCGAGCCCGTTGAAAACCTGGTAGCGCGTGCCGATCAAAACTCGGACTTGCTCCGCTACATGACGGAGCAGCGAGTGCACGAAGCGGAGTTGGCGCTGGCCGAGGCAAAGGCAAGGCCCAGTTGGACGGTCTACGGCGGCGTACGCCGACTCGAGCGCAACGATGATTTCGCGCTCGTCGGTGGAATCTCGATTCCGTTGTCGATACGAAACAAGAACGAGGGGCGTATCGCCGAGGCCCATGCGAATCTAGCGCGAACCGGTGCCGAAGCCGCCGCGACGCGCGTGAAGATTAAGACAACGCTGTTCGTACTCTGGCAGG
Source organism: Gammaproteobacteria bacterium (assembly GCA_963581225.1). GTDB lineage: Bacteria > Pseudomonadota > Gammaproteobacteria > Steroidobacterales > Rariloculaceae > SMWC01. The sequence continues at coordinate 38,271 of CAUZMW010000003.1, read as the reverse complement.
AACTGCGACACTTTACGCAGACCGCTGAGCGGCTCGCCGCCGATGTGATACCGCTTATCGAGAGCGCGCTCGTCGATACACGCAGAGCTTACGATTTGGGTCGCTACAGCTACTTCGAGTGGAGCACGGTCCGCGCGGACTTACTCGCAGCGAATAATCAGCTCCTGGAAGCGAAGATCGGTGCGCACCAGGTCGTTATCGAGATCGAACGGCTGACTGGCGTCGGTATTGCCGCCCCGGTCAGCGCACAATGAGGTTAGTCATGAAGACACGTTTACGCCTGTTAGTAACCCTGCTGGTTACCGCGACGATTGTCGCCTGTAGCGGCGATCCGCAGCCCGGCTCGCCCGCCGCCGCGGTCGAGGCGGCCGCGGACGAAGCACAGGAGCGAGGACCGAATAACGGCATCCTGCTCAGAGACGGCGATTTCGTCGTCGAACTCGCCATATTCGAAACCGGTGTGCCGCCCGAGTATCGGGCCTGGGCGACGAGCGGTGGGAGATCGCTCCAACCTGAAGATTTCGATCTCGAAGTCCGGCTCACGCGCCTCGGCAATCGCATCGACGAGATCGGCTTCCGCCCGCAGGGAGCTTATCTGCTCGGCGATACGGTGATCTACGAGCCCCACTCATTCACGGTCTCCATCGACGCGACCTATGGCAGCGGCAGCCATCGATGGGAGTACGACAGTTTCGAAGGACGCACGCAGATCAGCACGGAGATGGCAGAGGCGTTTGGGATCGAAACGATGCTGGCGGGTCCGGTCACGCTGGAGGAAACGGTGACGGTGTACGGCAACATCGTGCCGAATACAGAGCGTATCCGCCAGGTCAGTGCGCGTTTCGACGGGGCGATCAGGACGGTGGACGTATTTCTGGGCGAGGTCGTGACCGAGGGGCAGACCCTCGCGACCGTGGAGAGTAACGAGAGTCTGAATGTCTACTCGATCACGGCTCCCATCGATGGCGTGTTGACGGAGCGCGTCGCACACGCTGGCGAGCAGACCGGGGGGAGACCGCTGTTTACGATTATCGATACGTCATCGGTTTGGGTGAAGCTTGCCGTCTTCCCCGGCGACCGAGCACGGGTAAGACTCGGCGCGAATGTCAGTATCGCGCCGGCGACCGGCGGCGCGGCCGTCATGGGCACCATCTCCTACATCAACGTCATGACCGACGCGAATCAGGCCGTCGCCGCGCGGGTCGAACTCGATAACACCGATGGCGCGTGGCCGCCCGGCACCTACGTGACGGCCGAGATTCAGGTGGGCGAGTACGAAGTCCCCCTCGCCGTTAGACGAAGTGGCTTGCAGAGTTTCCGCGACTTCACGGTGGTCTATGCGCAGATCGGTGACGAGTACGAGGTTCGGATGCTGGACCTGGGCCGGCAGGCCGGCGATTGGGCTGAAGTGCTCGGCGGCCTCGACCCGGGCACACGCTATGTGACTGAGAACAGCTATGTCCTCAAAGCCGACATCGAGAAGACCGGTGCCGTACACGATCACTGAGTAGGGCCGAACGTGCTCGAACAAATACTAAAGACATCGATCAATCGGCGCGGCCTGGTTCTGATATTCGTCGCCATGCTGGCGGGCCTGGGCGTCTGGAATTACTCGCGCCTGCCGATCGACGCCGTACCGGATATCACGAACGTCCAAGTCGTCGTCTTTACTTCGGCGCCGGGCTACACGCCGCTCGAGGTCGAGCAACGCGTGACCTTCCCGCTCGAGAATGCGATGGCCGGGCTGCCGCGCCTCGACTACACGCGCTCGGTATCGCGTTACGGCTTGTCGCAGATTACCGTGGTATTCGAGGACGGAACGGACGTCTACTTCGCTCGGCAGCAGGTGAGCGAGCGGCTCAACGCCTCGCGAAGTGCACTGCCCGGCGCTCTCGAGCCGACGCTCGGTCCCATCGCCACGGGCCTCGGCGAGATCTTCATGTTCACGGTCGATGCCGCGACGGGCGCGACGAATCCCGACGGCACGCCGGTAACCCAGACCGATCTGCGTTCGGTGCACGACTGGGTCATCCGGCCGCAGCTCCTGCGCGTTCCCGGCGTAGTCGAAGTCAACCCGGTCGGCGGCTACAAGAAGGAGATCCTGGTTGCGCCGGATCCCGCCAAGCTGTTGGCCTTCGGACTGGCCTACGACGACGTACTTAATGCGCTGCGGCTGAACAACGACAACCGCGGCGCGGGCTTCATCGAATACAACGGTGCGCAATGGCTGATTCGCGTGCCGGGTCAGGCCGCGAATCTGCAGGAGCTGGGGGACATCGTGATTTCTGCGACGGACGGCGTCCCGCTACGAATCTCGGATGTGGCGACCGTGGGACTCGGGCAGGAGTTGCGCGCCGGCGCGGCGACGCAGAACGGTCACGAAGTCGTCATGAGTACCGTGTTCATGCTGATCGGCGAGAACAGCCGCACCGTCGCTAACGCGGTCGCCGAGAAACTCGACGAGATAGCACCGAGTTTACCCGGAGGCATCACGGCAACCGCGGTCTATGACCGTACCGAACTCGTCGATCAAACGCTGGTCACGGTGCAGAAGAATCTTGCCGAAGGGGCCTTGCTCGTTATCGTCGTGTTGTTTCTGCTGCTCGGTAACGTGCGTGCCGCGTTACTGACGGCGGCCGTCATTCCTCTCGCCATGCTGATGACGATCACCGGCATGGTGCAGACGGGAGTCAGCGCTAATCTGATGAGTCTCGGCGCGCTCGACTTCGGGCTGATCGTGGACGGCGCTGTCATCATCGTCGAGAACTGCCTGCGGCGCCTCACCGAAGCGAGCCGTGGCGGGAGTCAGGCGCTCGATGAACGGTTGGTGGTCGTGCGCGACGCGACGCGCGAAGTGATCCGTCCCGCGCTGTTCGGCGTGGGCATCATCACGGCCGTCTACATCCCGATATTCGCGCTCACGGGTATCGAGGGGAAGATGTTCCATCCAATGGCGACAACGGTCGTCATCGCGCTCGTCAGTGCCATGTTCCTGTCGATCACGTTCGTCCCGGCCAGTGTCGCGATCCTGTTTCGACGACCGCTTCGGGAAAAACGCAACCCGATCGTCGATGGCGCGCGGTGGCTCTACCGGCCGCTGCTCGCATTGACGCTTAGATTTCGTTGGCTGACGATCGCTGCGGCGGTCGCGGTGGTTTTGGTCGTGGGTGTGCAGGTGACTCGTCTGGGCACGGAGTTCGTGCCCAACCTCGATGAAGGCGACATCGTCATGCACGCGCTGCGCATCCCGGGCACCTCGTTGCAGCAAGCGGTCGAGTTGCAGGAGCAGCTCGAGTCCAGAATACGAGAGATGCCGGAGGTCGAGACGGTCTTCGCCAAAATCGGTAGCGCAGAAATCGCGACGGATGCGGTCCCACCGAGCGTGGCCGACAACTTCATCATGCTCAAGCCGCGCGAGGAATGGCCAAACCCCGACAAACCGAAAGCGCAGGTCGTCGCGGATCTCGAACGGCTTGTTACGCCGATTCCCGGTAACCGTTACGAGTTTTTGCAGCCAATCCAGATGCGTATGAATGAATTAATTGCGGGGGTGCGAGCCGAGTTGGCCGTCAAAGTTTTCGGCGACGACTTCGACGAACTCATTCGTCTCGGCGACGAACTCGGGCAGGTCATCAACGCGATCCCGGGCGCGGCCGACGTAGCCGTCGAGCAGACGACCGGGCTGCCGGTCATGACGATTAACCCTAAACGCGACGTGCTGTCGCGACTCGGCGCGACGGTCGGCCAGCTACAGGATGTCGTCGCGACGGCGCTCGGTGGTGTCGTCGCGGGGCAGCTTTACGAAGGCGATCGCCGCGTCGACATCGTTGTGCGCTTACCGGAGAAAATTCGCTCGGATCCGGATCAGCTCGCATCATTGCCGATCCCGCTCCATGACGGCGAATATGTGCCGTTACGCGAGATTGCGGATCTCGAATTGTCCGTCGGTTATAACCAGATCCTGCGCGAGAACGGTAAGCGGCGCGTGGTCGTCACGTCCAACGTCCGCGGTCGCGATCTCGGTTCGTTCGTGACCGACGTGCGGCGCGCAGTCGAACAACAAATCGTGATTCCGGCCGGCTACTGGGTCGAATACGGCGGTACGTTTGAGCATCTGCAATCCGCAACGGAGCGGCTGTCGATCGTCGTGCCGGCGACGCTGCTGATCATCGGCATTTTGCTGATCGTGGCGTTGGGCTCGATACTGGACGCGGCAATTATTTTCTCGGGCGTGCCGCTGGCGTTAACGGGTGGGATCGCGGCGCTCCTGCTGCGCGGCATACCGTTTTCGATCTCCGCCGCGGTTGGGTTCATCGCGCTCTCCGGTATCGCTGTGCTGAACGGGCTGGTCATGGTGACGCTCATCCGCGATCTACGCGCGGCCGGCCGACCGCTCGACGAGGCGATCACGGAGGGTGCGCTGACACGGCTTCGTCCGGTTCTGATGACGGCGCTGGTCGCGTCGCTCGGCTTCGTGCCGATGGCGCTCAACACCGGCATCGGCTCGGAGGTGCAACGGCCGCTCGCGACCGTCGTCATAGGCGGGATCGTTTCCTCGACGTTACTTACCCTGCTCGTGCTGCCGGCGCTCTATCGGCTCGTGCACGCCCGAGTCGTTCGTCCTGCCCAGTAACGTTTCAGCCGGTTACGCGCCTTCGCGCGTTAGCCGATAGATCAGAATGGCCGCGCGCTTGACCGCGGTCGGCAGCGAGTCGAGATCGAGCCGCTCGTTCGGGGAATGCATATTTTCTCCCTGACCCCCGAGTCCGGCGAGCGCGTCGGTGTAGGGTGCGACGAACGAGATGTCGGCCGCGCCTCTGCGCGAAGGATCGAGCGCGGGCAGCGCGCCGCCGCCTAGCTCCTCGCTGATCGCCGACAGCATCGTATGGAGTTGCGCGTTGCCCGTCGTCGGCGACATGGCCGGGTAGCGGTCCGTGAACGTGATCTCGGCGTTGGTATGCGGCAGGTGCTCCGCCACGACAGCGCGCATCGCATCGCGGGCGCGCTCGAGCTGTTCCTTCGATATGGCCCGGATGCCGCCGTGTGCGACCACGCGGCGCGGCACGATGTTGGTCTTGCCGAAGGCTTCGCCGCGCGTCGTCTGGAAGTCGTAGTCGACGTCGGTGCCGCCGAGTATCGTACCGGCGTTGAAGGTCAGGTATCGCTCGCCGCGCACGCTCTCGTAGAAGGCGGCGAGAATTCTCGACGCTTCGAAGATCGCGCCCGAGCCGACGTCGTCGCTGAACACCAGGGAAGAGTGCGCCTGTCGGCCCGTGACCTCGAGGCGCCAGCCGCTCGAGCTGCGCCGTGCCGTCGTTACCCATTCCGCTTCAGCGTCGCGGACGCCGTATTCGAAGCCGAGCGCGACGTCTGCCCAGTGCCCGGCTTCGACGAGATCCGCCCGGCTGACATCGAGCGGCGAGCCGACGTTTTCCTCGTCGCCGGTGTAGGCGACGACGATCTGCGTGCCGTCCAATACGCCGATCTGCGCCAGCGCCTTGAGGGCGTAGATTATCACCACGTCGCCCGACTTCATGTCGACCGAACCGGGGCCGCTCGCCCATGAGCCGTCACGGAGGAAATCCTGGAACGCATCGTCCGGTTCGAACACGGTATCGAGATGCCCGATCAGCAACAGCCGCTTGCCGTGAGTACCTTCGCGGCGTCCGAATAAGTGCCCGGCGCGTTCGACCTCGGCCGGCAGATCGATCCACTCGGTCTCGAAGCCCAATGTGCTCAACTCTGTGCCGAGAATCGCACCGACCTCACGCACACCCGCGTGGTTCATCGTGCCGCTGTTGAGATTCACGAGCCGCTCGACGAGCGCTTCTATCTCGTTCGTCTGGCCATCTATCCACGCGGCCATCGCCGACTCGTCTTCATTGAGTTGCGCCTGCGTGCCGGCCGCGAGTCCGAACAGCAGCAGTGCGGCGATGGAGCGCATCAGTTGCTGCCGCCGTACTTTTTGGCGTGACGCGCGACGTCCTCATGCGTCGCGAACCAGACACCGGGCTTCGAGCGCATGTACTGAATCAGCTCTTCGAGCATCGTGATCCGCGAGCGGTGGCCGATGATCTGCGGATGCATCGTTAACAGAAACATGCTGCCCTCCTCGTAGCCTACGTCGAACTCGCGGGTCCAGATGTCGTAGACGTCGGTCGGCGGCGTGTAGGGGCGGATGTCGGCATCGCGGGTCATGCCGAAGTAGGGATAGTCGTCGAGTATCCACTCGACGGGCAGCTCGACGACGTCCGTGGGTTCGCCGTTCGACAGCAGCTCGTAGGGCATGTCGTCGGCCATCAGGCTGCTGTCGTAAAGCAGGCCGAGTTCGGCGATGAGTTCAGCCGTGTTGTGGCTGTACTCCCACGACCCCGTGCGAATGCTGACCGGGCGGCGGCCGGAGAGTTCCTCAAGCGTATCTAGCGAACGTAGCATGAGCATCCGTTCGTCATCTCTCCCGAGTCTCGACGTGTGCTCCTGAATCCAGCCATGGACGCCGATCTCGTGTCCGGCTGCGGTGATCGCCCTGACCTCGTCGGGGTAGAGCAAAGCGCTCACGGCTGGAATGAAGAACGTGGACCGGATGCCGTAACGCGCGAGCAGATCGAGGATTCGCGGCACGCCGGCGCGCGCGCCGTACTGCCCCGTCGAGAGCCGCGATGGCGACGTGTTGCTGTCTCTGAGGAGCAGTGTCTCCGTATCCATGTCGAAGGAGAGCGTCACAGCGACTTTCCGTCCCCCCGGCCAGGAGTCGGATAGGAGTCGTGGTCCGGCACGGGCCCGCTCGACGGCTTCGCGCCATTGACGCGCGTATAACCGGTGCGATTCCGGCTACGTCCACGACGGCGCGTCTTCGGCGGTGTTCTGTGCGAAGACGGTTGTAGCAGGCGCCAGCCCGAGCATAACGATCAGGGCACACGAGCAGCTTGTGCGAATGGTCGAGATGAGTCCGGCAGCCGGAGCGAAAGGAGTACGTCCCATGGTTTTCCCCAATTGTTATTCGTTTGTAGCGCTATTATGCCCTCTCAGTCAGCGCCAAAGAGCACGGCGACAAATGATTTATAGAGGCGCAGCTGTTCCGCCGTCAGATCCGACACCGTTCAGCGGTAGAATTCAAGTCATAACAACGGAATCGAGGGGATGAATCGTTGCTGGAGTCGATCGAGATACGTGGCGTCGTTCGGGCAGCGTATGTCGGCTCCCTGGTCTCCTGCCTGTTCCCGCCGCTTGCTTCGGCCCAGCAGGCGGTAGATGTCGCGTTCCTCGAGCAGGCGCCGACGATCGACGGCATGATCGATGAGTTGGAGTGGGCCGGTGCCGGGTTCATCGACCAGGCTTTCGTGCAGTTCGCGCCGGACTTTGGTATTGCGTCGCCATATCGGACCGTTGTTCGCGTCGGCCAGACAGAAACGGCGCTGTACATCGCCTTCGAGTCATTCGATCCGGACCCGTCTCGTCTTGCGGCGGCCATCGCCACTCGCGACGGTCGGCTGGACGCGGACGATTCCGTCACCGTGGCTCTTGATTCGTTCGGCGACAACCGAACGGCGTACGCGTTTCGTACCAACGCGCTGGCGACCCAGGGGGACAGCCGCATCGCGGACAACGGGCGAGTCGTGGACCAGCAATGGGATGCAGCCTGGTTGTCCGCCGCGACGCGCGGCGAGGATCGCTGGACGGCGGAGTTCGAGATCCCGTTTTCCATACTCAGATACTCCGCCGAATCCGAAGTGACCTGGGGTGTGAATTTCATCCGCACGATGCCCCGTCGGCTCGAGACGTCTCTGTGGTCGGGCCCGGGCGAAACGATCTGGCGGGTCACGAGCTTTGGTGAGCTGAATGGAATTGATGTGTCTCTATCTCCCGAGGAAACCGATCAGTGGGACGTGATCCCCTATGCGCTCGCCGCAGTCGAGGCGGACAAGAATCCGGACTACGAAGCGGGGCTCGATGTTCGCTGGCGGCCATCGAGCCGGCTTGGGGTCGACCTCGCGATCAATCCCGATTTCGCGCTCATCGAAGCCGATGTGGAAGAAATCAATCTGACCCGATTTGAGTTTCGCGTCCCGGAGAAACGACCCTTCTTCCTCGAAGGGAGTGAGATGTTCAATCAGCGCTTCCGGCAGTTTTATAGCCGGCGGATCGGCGATATCACCTGGGGCGCCAAGGCGAGCGGCAAGCTCGGCGATACGGACTTTTCCGCGATTGTCACGTCGGAGGACCGCATGCTCGAAGACGCTCTCGGCGAAGCGACTGCGGACTACGCGGTCATACGCCTGCAGCACGGCCTCGCTCGCGGCTCGAACATCGGCCTGCTTGCCGCGACCCGCGATTTCCAGGGCGAGAACGCGGGCTCCATCGGGCTCGACACGACGGCGTATTTCACCGACACGGTGAGCATGATCGGACAACTGATGCGAGTGCACGGCCCAACCGCCGACGGCGGGCTCGCGTGGTTCCTCCGGCCCTCGTGGGACACGTCCACGAGCCATTTCCACGTTCGTTATGGCTATATCGACGAGAACGTCATGGAGGGTATCAACGCGGTCGGATTTTTCACGGACGATGATCGCAAAGAGTTCGATACCAACGCCAGTCACACGTTCTGGTTGGATGACGGTCCAATCGAAAATGTGCGCCCCAGAGTTAACTACAATCGTTACCGGAGTCAGGAGGGCGTGTTGCGAAGCACGGCCCTCAGCGCGAACGTGGACGTCGTCTTTCGCAACGGCTGGGAAGTTGCTCTGCAATATCGAGACGAGTTCAAGTTGTTCGAAAAGGAGTTTGACAATGACCGTACCGTCTTGACTGCCACGTGGGACAGTCGTGATGGTCGCTTGGTTTCGGCTTACGCCGGCAGTGGCTATAACTTCGACAATGACTTGACGCTTTATGGTGCTACCGTGGAATGGCCGTTCGGTGACCGCTGGCGATTCTCGTATGACCTGACCCGCCTCGAACTGGAGCCCGACCTGGAGAACGAGACGACGACGATTCATGTCCTGGAGGTTCTGTATTCGTTCAATCCGGACCTGTTTCTGAAATTATTCGTGCAGACCAACTCCGCGATCGACAAGGAGAACGTCCAGGTGCAATGGGTGTGGAGATTCAAGCCGCCATTCGGTTCGCTTCAGATCGCTTACCAGCGCGGCACGTCAGAGCAGGGTCAGGAGTCGGAGCAGGGCGACACTTTCTTCACCAAATTCTCCTGGGTGTTCTAAACTTCGATCGATGGAAAGGAATAATCAGTTGAACCGAACATCTAATCTGCGGCACGTGTTGAAGGTATTCTTCGTCACGGCCTTGGTCCTGCTTGCCGACTGTGGCGGTTCGTATTCGCCCGGACCGTTTCAGGCCACCGGCATCAAGATCGGCGAGGTCAGCGACACCTCGGCCATTATCTGGACCCGGCTGACTGCGGCAACGAAGCGAGTCGGCGGTGACGCGCCGATACCCGACACCTTGTACATCCACCCGGAGACGGGCGAACTCGTTCAGGATCCGCGCTGGCCGGCGACGCCCGCCGACTGGGTGCCGGTAGTCGAGTATCCGGACGGTGCGACGATCGAGAACATCGAGGGCGCCGTGCCGGGATCGTCTGGCGAAGCGCGGGTCCGCTATCGCATCAGCGGCGAGAACGACTGGCGCTCGAGCGGGTGGGCCGTAGTCGATCCGGAACAGGATTTTACGCGGCAGTTCTCGTTGTCCGGTCTCGAGGCTTCGACCGATTACGAGCTGCGAGTCGAGGCCCGTCAGATCGGCGGCGAGCCGATCGGTTCAGTCTTGAGCGGCCGGTTCCGAACCGCGCCACCGCCCGACGAGCCGGCGCGCGTCGTCTTCGCCGCCACCACCGGCCAGGCCTACCCCGACCAGGACGCGCCAGGCGGTGGCTACAAGATGTATCCGGCCATTCTCGAACTGGAACCGGACTTCTTTGTCCACACCGGCGATATTCTTTACTACGATCAGTGGGCGAAGACGCTCGAGCTCGCGCGCTGGGGATGGGCGCGCATGTTCAGCCTGCCGACAAACTTTGAGTTTCACCGCGTCGTCCCGAGCTACTTCATGAAGGACGACCACGATACGTTGTCCAACGATAGCTGGCCGAGCATGGTAAGCGAGTTCATGGGCGAGTTCACGTTCGCGCAGGGACAGGCGGTGTTTCTCGAGCAGGTACCGATGGGCGCATCGACTTATCGAACTGTTCGTTGGGGCCAGGATCTACAGATCTGGATGGTAGAGAACCGCGACTTTCGCAGCGCTAATACCGATCCGGATGGCCCGGAGAAGACCATGTGGGGTGCCGAACAGAAAGCCTGGTTCATGAATTCAGTCGAGGCTTCTGACGCGACGTTCCGTGTTCTGATCAGCCCGACGCCGGTGCTCGGCCCTTACAACGAGGGCGAGATCGACAATCATACGAATCGCGACGGCTTCTATCACGAGGGTGAGGAGATTCGTGAGTTTCTCGCCTCGCAGGACAACATGATCGTGATCTGTGGCGATCGTCATTATCAGTATGTCATCGAGGATGCCGAGACCGGCTTGCGTGAGTACGCGACCGGGCCGGTCAGCGATGCGCATGCGCGCGGCTGGCGTAACGACGACGTTCGCCCGGAGCATCGCTACCTGAACGTGGTCGGCGGCTTCGTCGCCGTTACGGCCGAGCGCCGCGATGGCACGCCTACGTTGCAGGTACGGCATTACAATGTAGACGGCGAAATTCTGAACGAAGATATTCGGGTGCTGCAATGAGACGATTCAGTCGGCAGGCGAGTCTGCTACTCGGCTTGCTGCTCGCGCCGTGGATCGCGTTCGGCCATCACACGTTCGGCTACACCTATAACACGAACCAGACTGCCGAGATCGAGGGCGAGGTGATCGGCGTCCAGTGGGAGAATCCGCACATCAGTTTCAGCATGCGTACTGATGACGGCGTGGTCTGGACGATCGAGTCCAACTCCCCCAACGGCATGGAGCGTCGCACGATATCTCGAGAGGTGATTAGTGTCGGCAATCGCTTCCGCTTGGCGGGCTTTCCGGCCCGCGACGGTAGCAACGGGATGCATGCGAGTAATATTCTGCTTGCGGACGGTCGCGAGGTCGTACTCAGGCCCGGATCGGAGCCGCGCTGGGAGTAGGGCGAACAAAGGGGAGTACTGAAGTGAGAATGTTCTCTACGATTCGAACGGCGACGATATTTGCGTTGCTCGTGGGCGTCACCGGCGTTGCGTTCGAAGCTGACGCTCAAACTATTCGCCAGTATCGGCTCGAGCCCGCATCGAACGGCCTCACGCTTGCAATGCAAGAGATCGCGCAGCCGACGCCGGGCGCACATGAGGTTCTGGTGCGCGTGCGTGCGGTGTCGCTCAATCACCGCGATCTATCCATCCTCGGCCGGCCGGCAGCCGCCGGAACAGTCCCGCTGTCGGACGGCGCCGGCGAAGTCATCGCCATCGGTAGTGACGTGACGCAGTTCGCCGTAGGCGATCGAGTGGCCGGGACGTTCTTCGCCGACTGGCCGAGCGGGCGGCGCACGCGGGAAGCCATGGCGACGGCCCGCGGCGGCGGTGTCGACGGCATGCTCGCGGAGGTCGTGGCGAGTCACGAGAACGGCCTCGTCGCCGTTCCCGACTACCTGAGCTTCGAAGAAGCCGCAACACTGCCGTGCGCGGCCGTAACGGCATGGCGTGCGTTGTTCACCGATGGCGGCCTTCAGGCGGGGGACACCGTCCTGCTGGAGGGAACCGGTGGCGTCTCTATCTTCGGCCTCCAGCTTGCCGCGGCCGCCGGCGCAAGACCGATCATTACGAGCTCCAGCGATGCCAAACTCGAGCGGGCGCGATCGTTGGGTGCCGTCGGTACGGTGAACTATCGGCAATACCCGGAGTGGCAGGAAGAGGTACTAGCATTGACCGACGGCGTTGGCGTCGATCATGTGCTGGAAGTCGTCGGCCAGGAGACCTTATCCCGAGCCCTCGATGTACTCGCCTACGATGCCCACGTTGCGATCATCGGCGGGCTGTCGGGGCGCGCGGGTGAGATACCGTTGCGACCGCTGCCGAACGGTACCTCGGTAACCAATATCTACGTCGGCAGCCGGGACGACTTCGAGGCGATGAACGAATTTCTGATCGAACACCAACTGCATCCTGTGATCGACCGGGTATTCTCATTCGAGGATGCACCGGCCGCTTACGAGTACATGGAAAGCGGCGCCCACCTGGGCAAGATCGTGATCGCGCTCTAGAGCGGCCTACGTTTATTCTTGGCCGCTAACGTTCAATCACGCCTCATTGGGTGGCGGCGCTGGGTACATCAACCTCAGTTGCTGTGGTTCCGCAAGGCGCTCTTTCAAGTCCACCTGTGGCTCGGTATCGCCGTCGGCCTCTATATCTGCATGATCAGTATCACCGGCAGCGCCGTCGTCTTTCGGCGCGAGTTGGCACAGTGGCTGATGCCGCGGGGATCGGATTTCGATAACGGTTTTCCTGCGGCGATCCGTGTCATGGAATGGTTCGTGGACCTGCACGACAATCTGCTGGCCGGCTCGCTCGGTCGCGACATCAACGGGATCGCGGCTCTGCTCGTGACCGTTCTGATACTGACGGGTGCAGTGATCTGGTGGCCCGGGAGAGCTCGCTGGCGCAGAAGCCTGATCGTCGCGCGGCCCGCCAGGACGCGGCGCTTCTCGTGGCATCTGCACAGCGCATTCGGTTTCTGGGGCTTTGTGCTGCTATTCGGCTGGGCGTTCACGGGTGTCTACTTCGCCTTCCCTGAACCGTTCGAATGGGCCTTTAATTATTACGATACCGATCCCACGGACTTCGAGCGCCCGGGCGAAGGGGTTCTACTGACGCTGATACGCTGGCACTTTGGGCGCTTCGGCGGGCTGTCGATCCGAGTTCTGTGGGTCATACTCGGTCTACTACCGACGGTGATGTTTGTGACGGGTTTTATCGTCTGGTGGAAACGCGTAGTATCGCGCGCAGAACGATAATAAAAAGGTGCCTACAGATACGGGGACGGTCTACCTAACTCTAGACGGTTCAACGGAGTTCGTGAGTTAGGTAGACCGTCCCCGTATTTCGTCCTCGTATCTGTAGGCCTCGCCGCGACTCTTATGGGGTAGATACGAATGAAAATAATTCAGCGTAATGGCGTCGACAGAGCGATGTGCCTGTTCCTTTTCTTTATTCTCGCCGGTTGCGAACAGCCGGAGACGGATGCGTCGGCCGTTGACGCGACGGTTCCGCCGGCTGTATCCGTAGCCGCGCCTGAGAGCGTCGGCCCGTACCAGGCCACGGGCATCAAGGTCGGAGAGGTAACGGACTCCGAAGCCATTATTTGGACGCGGCTCACGCGTCTCGCCGATCCCATCAGCGTGGATGCGCCGATGCCCGAGTTTCTTTATCAGGTGCCGGGTGAGGATGAACTTCGGGAAGATCTTCCGGGACGTTTTCATCCGCACGACTGGTCGCCGGTCATCATCTATCCGGAGGGATCTTCGATCGAGACCATCGAGAGCGCGGTCATCGGCACGACCGGCGAGACGCGTGTCGTCTACCGGAAAGCGGACGCCGAGACGTGGGCGTCGACGGCCTGGGTCGCTGTGGACCCGGAAAGAGATTTCACGGGTCAGTTCACATTGACCGGGCTTTCTTCCGGCACCGATTACGTGTTGCGTGTCGAAGGGCGTGCGGCAGGCAGCACCGCGGCAAGCTCGACGATTGAAGGCCGATTCGGCACGGCGCCCGCACCAGACCAACCGGCTCGTGTCGTGTTCGGCTCGGTAACCGGCACGGACTACGAAGATCAGGATGCGCCCGACGGGGGGTTCCAGATTCATCACGCGATGATGGATATGGGCGTCGACTTCTTCGTCCACACCGGCGACATCATCTACTACGACGCGTATGCGAAGAATATCGATCTCGCACGCTGGGGCTGGGCGCGCATGTTCGGGCTCGCGTCCAACATCGATTTTCATCGCACAGTTCCGACTTACTTCATGAAGGACGATCACGACGTCTGGCAGGACGATACCTGGCCGAGTCAGGTCAGTGAGTACATGGGCGAGTTCACGTTCCAGCAGGGCATCGAAGTCTTCACCGAGCAGGTGCCGATGAAGGACCTCACCTACCGGACTTTCCGCTGGGGGCAGGACGTGCAGTTCTGGCTCGTCGAAGGCCGGGATTTTCGCGACGCGAACATGGATCCCGACGGCCCGGAGAAGTCGATCTGGGGCGCCGAGCAACTTGCCTGGTTCAAGGACACGGTCGAGGCATCCGACGCGACTTTCAAGATCTTGATAAGCCCGACGCCGGTCGTCGGCCCCGATAACGACGACAAGTACGACAGCCACGCCAATCCCGCGTGGACGAACGAGGGCGACGATCTGCGTCAGTTTATAGCGGAGCAAGGTAACATGATCGTGATCTGCGGTGATCGTCACTGGCAGTATGTCTCCGTGGATGACGAGACAGGTGTGCGTGAGTATGGGACCGGGGCCGCGAGTGACGAGCACGCCGGAGCCTGGTCCAGCAACGACGACATTCGGCCGGAGCACCGCTATCTCAATATCATCGGCGGTTTCCTGTCGGTAACCGTGGATCGAGTTGACGGTGTGCCGACGCTGGAGTTGCGCCACCACCACGTGGATGATGAGGTCTTGTTCGAGAATATCCTGACGGTAGATACGATCTAGGAAATCGCGGCCAAGACCGCCCCCGTATTTCGTCGCACAACAGGCAGGCCGTCCCCGTATTTTGGGAGCGACGGCCTCGTCGTGATTCTTCCCTTATTCTGTCAACTCGAGCTCAAGTAGCGCGTTGTAACCAGCTACGAGCACGAATCGCTGCAGGCTCACATAGCGATCGAATGACAGGAGGGCATGGCCATGGATTTCAGGCAGAACCGATTGCAGCAGGTCGTCTTGACAGCGCTGGCCGCGTGTTCGACGGCACCCCAACTTACAGCAGCGATTGACGAACCCGTCGACCTGAGCGGCGACTGGGTACTCAATCAGGAACTCAGCGATCGACCGAGCGACGTTCTTAGCCGCGTTTCAGGCGGCTCGACATCCCCACTCGATTTGATTCGGCGCTTTGGCGGAATTATCAGCGTGTACGGAATTTCCGCGGCTGAAGTCGCATCGATGATTCCCGATGGTGCAGAGGAAGCGGCGACGGAATTCCCGGCAGAAATCACCGACCCGATGGATGAACTCATAGTCGTACAAGCTTCGGAGACGGTGCAGGTGAATTACGATAGTACATCGACCGTCGTCTATCGCGACGGCGAGACTCTAAGCGATACGAATCAAAATTTCTCTGCCGAGTGGCAGGAAGGCGCTTTTTTCGTGGAGCGCCGGCCCAGGGGCGGGCTGGCGTTTTCCGAGACATTCGAATTGGCCGCGGACGGCGAGCAGCTGATCTGGATAGTGACTTTCGAGACTCCCGGCGGGGATGAACTCGAGATTACGCGAGTCTACGATTTCAAAGACGTCGTCGCGCCGCGGACTCCGGCGAACGCCGCCAGCCTCGCCTCAGCCTAAAAGGCGCCGACCCGGTCAAGTTTCCTTTTCCCGCCGGCATCTCGGATAATCGGCTGCGTCTTTCATTGAGGCGGCCGTCAAGCCCGTGACATGGGCTGTGCTGTCCCTGCGTAACCTGTCTATATGTTCGGCTTGCCATTAAGTACGACGTTACTCGTCTTCGGCTTCCCGGTCTTTTGGATTGCTTACACGATCGGCTTCCTGATCGTCTCTCGCAATTGGTCCCGTGACTCGAGCGGAGAGGACGACGACGCGTGAACACCACGGCGGTACTGTTCCTCGTTTTCTATTTCGCGCTTGTGCTCGGCATCGGCATC
Source organism: Gammaproteobacteria bacterium (assembly GCA_963581225.1). Taxonomy (GTDB): domain Bacteria; phylum Pseudomonadota; class Gammaproteobacteria; order Steroidobacterales; family Rariloculaceae; genus SMWC01. Next base: position 22,398 of record CAUZMW010000003.1, on the reverse strand, counting down.
TGGGCGATGCGCCTCGGTGCCGGTAAGGATCTCGAAGGTTTTCTGCTTGGCGGCCGCCGGATCGGGCCGATCGTCACGGCGCTGACGCTGCAGACCACATCCATGAGCGGCTACATGTTCCTTGGCGCCGGCGCGCTCGGGTTCGCGGAGGGCTACTGGGCGCTCTGGTACGCGGCCGGCGACATCGGTGGCGGTGTATTGAATCTCTCGGTGATCGGCCGGCGTATGCGCAAGTTTTCGCAGATCATCGGCGCGCTGACATCCATCGAATACCTCGAGAAACGTTACCCGTCACCGGCTGTGCGGCTGATCGCCGGCGTACTGACGGTCTTTCTGCTCGGCTGTTATGTACTCGCCCAGTTCATCGCCGGCGGCAAGGGCATGGCACTCGTTACCGGCGTGCCGTACTGGCTCGCGTCGCTGATCGCGGTCGGCATCATCCTGATCTACACGTTACTCGGCGGCTATCTCGCCGTGGCCTACACGGATGCCCTGCAGAGCGTCGTCATGCTGATCGGCATCGGCTGGATCGTGGTTGCCGCGCTGATCGAGGTCGGCGGCCTGGGCGCGGCCAACGCGTCGATCGGCTCGATCGATCCGACCCTGCTGTCGGTCTGGGGTCGCGGTCTGGGATATGAAGGCGAATGGGGTCTCGTCCTCGGCGCCCTGTTGATTTTCTCGGTCGGTTATATGGGCTGGCCCCACGTCGTGACGCGGCATCTCGCGATGCGCCACCCGGCGACTGCACGGCAGGCCGGGGCGTACGCTACGGCCTGGAATCTTTTGTTTGTCTCGACACCCTACCTGTTGGGCATTCTTGCGATCATCATCCTGCCGGATCTCGACGACCCGGAACTGGCGATTATGAGGCTGGCCGAGAATCTGCTGCCGGCCGCCGTCATGGGTGTCGTCATGGCAGCGATCATGGCAGCGATCATGTCGACGGCCGATTCGCTCCTGCTGCAGACGGGCTCGATAGCCTCACGGGATCTCTACGAGCGCTTCATCAACCCCGGCGCCTCGGAGCGGCAGATGGTCTGGGTGTCGCGGGGCCTGGTGTTTTCGATCGGCGTCGTCGGTTATATCGTCGCGCTCGCCGATCCGCCGTCGGTCTTCAGCATCGTCGTGTTCGCGACGTCGGTGCTCGGCAGCGCTTTCCTGCCCGCCTATGTGTGCGCGGTCTGGTGGCGCAAAGCCAATACGCCTGCCGCGATTGCGTCGATGGCGACGGGCGCGACGCTTGCGTTTTTCTGGGAGTTCGTGGGGCTTGTTGAGATCATCGGGCTGCCGCCGATGCTGGCCGGCGTACTTGGCTCGACCACCGTCATGATAACCGTGAGCCTCGCGACGCAGCGGACGTCGCCGGTGCCGGAGCACGTGACGGCCGCGATGGATGAAGCCGCTCGGGTCGGCCCGATCCCGCCCGCATTACTCGCGAAGTTCGAGTAGTCACCACAGGCCACCGACAGTCGTGATAGTTCATGCCTCCCTGCGCCGTACCCACAACATTCTCATTGAACGCCTTTTCCAGCGGCTTCGGATCGGTTTCCATCGATCAAAGAGCGATAGAGGTCGAGATAGCGCTCGGCCATGGCGCCGGCGATAAAATTTCTCGAGACGCGTTCGCCGTTCTCGCCGAGTTCGCGCCGCAGCGCCGGGTCGTCATGCAGGCGTAGTAGAGCGGTCTTCAGTTGCGCGGGTCGCGCAGGGTCGATCAAAATTCCGTTGCTACCGTCTTGGACGATCTCGGGAACGCCACCGACTCTACTCGCGATGATGGGCAGGCTCTGGGCCATCGCGTCGAGCAGAATACTACCGACGCCTTCTTTGTTCGACGGCAGTATGAAGATATCGAACGCAGAGAGATAGTCACCGACGTTGTCCACGAAGCCCGTGAAGGACAGATTCTCGACACCCGTCGCCATCGCGCGCAACATCGTTTCATCGCTACCACCACCGACGAGCAGGAACTGAAAATCCGGGTGAGTGTTTTGTAGTTCCCTTGCGACCTGGATGATGAATTCCTGGCCCTTCTGGCTGTTGTCGAGCGCTCCGACGTGGCCAATCAGAAACTTGCCCGCGGCGGCGTCTCTGATGGCTGCCGTTTGGACATCGTCGGGTTTTAGCCCGCTGTGGACGCTGCAGATCACGCGTACTTGAATGGATGAGTCGTAGGTCGACACGATATCCGCGACTCTCCGCGCAACAGCGACGACGAATGCCGCCCGCCGATAGGCCTTATGCGCCAGCCAGTGATTGCCGATAGGGTTATCGACCCGGCGCGTGACGATATACGGAGTCTGAGACAGTAGCGACCAGAGGTACGCGGCATAGACGCTGCGACCCTCGTGAGCATGAACGAGATCGACGCCCTGCATCGCTCGCGTCGTCGCGAGTCGGTTCCCGGAGACCTCGCGGACTTCGACGTCGAGATTCTTTACTCGTTTGGCCAGCGGCGCGTGTCGGCGCGCGATGAGCACCTGGCGGACGTCAGCGTGTACCAGCTCGCGGATTAACAATTCCGTTTGTCTCTGGCCGCCGCGGTAGTCGCGGGAGAGATTGACATGGGCAATACTGATCGTCATCGGCAAGCAAGAGCGCTCTTGGTGGCAGCAGCGACTAGTGTAGTGTAAGGCATCGAAGAGATCGGCACTCGAAGCCACTCCCCGTCGCTACTGCGATTGCGGCGTCGCGTCGAAGCGCATAAAGTGCCTTCTTTCCAACCGCCGTTACCAGGCACACGATGAACTTCGAAGAGTTCGAAAATCGGCTGAACAAGAGATTATACCGCCGCACGCACAGGAGAATCCTCAAGCAGTGGGAGGCCGATGGCGGTGACGCCCGGTTTCGTTACGATTATCCGTTGACGAAAAACTCCTTCGTCATAGACCTCGGTGGCTACGAGGGGCAATGGACTAGCGAGATTCATTCCAAGTACGGGTGCAGGGTCGTGGTGTTCGAACCCGTCAGGAAATTTGCGCAAGCGCTAAGTGAACGGTTCGAGGCGAACGAGGACATTGAGGTTTCCAATTCGGGCTAGGAGCGATCTCCGAGTCCCAAACGATTTACGTTCGCGGCGCAGGCAGTTCGACGTTGCGAAAAAGGGCCGCTGCGGAAAAGATTTGAATCGTCGACGTTCAGCAATGGTTTGATGAGAATCGAGTCATGTCCGTTGCGTTAATGAAGATCAATATCGAGGGTGGTGAGTACGATCTGCTCTACCGAATGATCGAGACCGGCCTTGTCGAGTCCATAGAGAATATCCAAGTACAGTTTCACAATTTTACCGTTGACGCGAAGAGGCGAATGGAGCGTATACAGGAGGCTCTGCAGCGCACGCATAGGCTCAACTACCAGTATCGTTTCTTCTGGGAGAACTGGGTGAGGAAAGGCGATGCGCGATAAGCCGGTAAAGGACGCGCTGCTCAGGGTGGTCGGCGGGCTCGGCGTCGATATCGTCGATCGCACGCGATACGCGGGGCTCGACGGATTGATACGCGTATTGAGACCTCTGGATAGCGGGGTAGCGTTGATTCGGCTCGGGCCGGACGGCGACGGTGGCTACTTGCTGCTCGGTCGGGCTAAATGAACCTACTGCTGACGGCTTCGTTTGGGAGCGGCTTTAGTTAGGCCGGACCTTTCACTCGGCGCTCGAGCATCATCGAGCCGAGCACGGCGACCGCTATGTTGGCGATCAACCCGTATAAGCCAGGATGAAAGCCCCATACTTTACCGGCGACGACGAAATGGAATGGGCCAAAGGCGAGACTCAGCGCAATCGACAGTCCTGCGATCAACCCCCATAACGTCGGTCCGGATCGGAGGCGGGACCAGTGGATGCTGATCATGAAGCTGGGTACGAGTTGCACGAGGATATCGAACTTGCGGTCAATTAACGTAATCAGCGACGCTTGATCCTTTAAAGCGATGGCAAGTGTCGCAAGGGTGCACACGACCACCCAAGAACAACGTTTGCCGATTGCCGTGAGGTTCGATTCTCTCGCTCCGGGTCGCAGGAGCGTTCCATAGATGTCTTTTGTAAACATCGATGATATCGAGAGCATCGCAGAGTCCGCCGTGGACATGAGCGCCGCGAGAATGGCACTGAAAATCAGAACGACGAATGCGTAACCGATGGCTGAGCCTTCCTGAATGACCCGCAGCAGCCTTGCTAGTACCTGATCTGTTTCAGCTCCCTCCAATCCGGGCACGTAGGCAAGTGCATAGATGCCTGCAATTACTGCGATCAGCGCCGTCCCGAACGGTAGAAAAGCCATGGCTGCGAGGCTTTGGTTTAGAGCCCGGCGGGACTTCGCAGCATAGATTCTCTGGATTGCCTGCGGGTACAATGCGGCGCCCATTCCGATAAGAAGGATGTAACTCAACCACTCCCGCAGCATGCTGCCGCTCGGTCTTGCTATCTTGCTCGCATCGACCGAGATGATGACGGTTTGGGTTGCGGCGGACAGTGGACCGAACTGCTCTCGCAGGAGTAGCAGTAGGACAAAGAACCCCAACATTAGGACGCCGCCCTGAATTACGTCGGTCCAGGCGATAGCCCGGACGCCGCCGAGCGTGCCGTAAACGAGCATGATAAAAGCTAGTCCGACGACGCCGTAATTGTATGCAAGATCGCTATGCAGACCTGTGAGGCCCTGCAGCGCTCGTCCCATCGTCATGAGTTGCGCGAGTAAGTAGTTGTTGAGCGCGACGATCATCACGATGGAACCGATGAGCGCAATCGCTGGGGAGTCGAAGCGATCTTTGAGATAGTCGACCGGCGTCAGATACCCCCGTAGACGCGACAGGGTATACAGCTTAGGCGCGTAGGCGAGGTAGAATACAATGATCGCGAGCATGTAGTGCACCGCGATCAGCCAACCGAAACCGACCCGGTAGGCTGCCCCCGCGACGCCGAAAACGCTGTTACCGCTATATTGAGTCGCGTAGAGCGTTAGGAACAGAACTACGAATCCAAATCCGCGGCCCGCAAGATAAAAATCCTGCAGCGTATTTTCCTTACGTGCATTGAAGCCTAGCCAGCCGAGCAGCAGCAGGGAGGACAGGTAACAGGAAATAAAGATCCAGGCGCCGAGTCCGAAAGGGAGTAGATCAGTCATAGGACCTAATCGTCATCGATGCTGCTGAGGTAGATATATGCTGTAAAAATGGAGGTTGCGAGCACGGCGGCGAGCGATGCTAGTGCCCATAACGGGAAGCCGAACGCGTGGCGCGTATCGCCGGCGGGCCAGTACCAGGGAATCACCAGCGCCAGTAAGACGAGATAGGCGAGCCCCACCCAGCGGCGCGGACTTCGATGCTTCATCGAGGTCTCTGCGGGGTCCGCGCCCCGGAAGACTTACTCGTGATATGCCTAGCCCAGAAAATCGGCAACCCGGGGAGTGTGTCGCGATAATCTAACGACATGCCTACCCATGTTCGCTCGATCCACGATGTAGACATAGCCGCGATCATCGACCTCCACATTTAACTAGCGGCGTTGATGGCGTTTAATAGCTGCATGATGGCTGAACGGTTCATGGAATCAGACTTGTTAGGATAGAGCGATGGGCGAGGAACGCAACAGAAGTCGTTAAGATCAGCGCTGCCCGACGCATTCGCGCGAGCGGGTTTTATTCCTGCCACCATTGAGCTCGTCGTCTTATTCTAAATTTAGTCGAATTTCCCATCGACGTGAGGTTGACCGCTATAATCTGTCACTATTAAGGCCTCATTTTGAGTAGTACTCCATATCACGACATCGGCAGGGATCGAGTCGATACCGCAGTCGTTCGCGAACAAGTCCGCGAAACTCGCCGGCATCGTATCGTTGCGCTCCCGGTGGACGCGAACGTCGGCTCCCAGCCGCATCGCTGAAGCCTAGGACTTCAGTCGGTTGCCGAGTTCGGCCGTCTCTGTCGAAACGATCATCTAGTCCTCGTCCCCGGTAATGAGTCTCGCGCCGCGCTGAAACGTCAGATAGGACCACAGCCACTGCCACGCGACGAGCATCCGGTTGCGTATGCTGATTAAGAAGTAGATATGCGCGATACCCCAGATCCACCATGCGAGCCAGCCTCGCAGGCGGAGCCAGCCGAAGTCGATCACGGCGCGGCTGCGGCCTATCGTAGCGAGGTTGCCGTAATTCCGGTACTTGAACGGTAACGGCTTTTTGCCATCGACGCGGGCGCGAATCGTCCGCGCGACATAGCCGCCCATCTGTTTGGCAGCCGGCGCGACGCCGGGTACGAATCCCTCTGCCCACGCGACTCGTGCCGCATCGCCGACGACATAAATTTCCGGGTGACCGGGTACACTGAGATCGTCATTGACGATGACTCGGCCCGCGGCATCGGCCTGCGCATCGAGCCAGCGCGCCACGGGTGAGGCCGCAACGCCGGCTGCCCACAAAACCGTACGGGCGCGGATACGTTCCGTGCCGATAACGACGCCGTCGGCATCGCAGGCCGTAACGGGCGCACCGCTGCGAACCTCGACGTCGAGTGTTTCCAGCGACTCGGCCGCGGTGGACGACAGCGTCTCGGGAAAGGCTGGCAAGACGCGTGCACTCGCTTCGACCAACATGACTCGTGCCGTACTCGGGTCGATGCGTCGAAAGTCCCGCGTCAGAGCCTTCTTCGCGAGCTCGATTATCGCGCCGGCGAGCTCGACGCCGGTCGGGCCGCCGCCGACGATGACGAAGGTTAGTAGCGCGCGTTGTGTCTCCGGATCGGTTTCGATCTCTGCCTGTTCGAACGCGAGAAGAATTCGCCGCCGGATCTCCGTGGCGTCGTCAACGGTTTTCAAGCCCGGCGCGTGAGGCTCCCAGTCGCTGTGGCCGAAGTAGGCGTGCCGTGCACCCGTCGCGAGTACGAGAAAGTCGTAACTGATCTCACGCTCGCCGACACGCACGAGCTTTGCGCCGGTATCGACGCTGTCGATTTCGCCGAGGACGACGCGCGCGTTGGATTGTCGCCGTAGCAGACTCCGGATGGGCCAGGCGATCTCGCCGGGCGAGAGCCCGGCCGTCGCGACTTGATACAGCAGCGGTTGGAACAGATGATAATTGTGGCGATCGATGAGCAAGACGTCGACTGCCGTGCTCGCCAGGCCGCGCGCCGCGGCGAGGCCCGCGAACCCACCGCCGACAATGACAACGCGAGGCGTGCTCATGGCCGCATAATAGTTCGCTTAGCCGTCTAAGCTAGCCAGCCACTCGTCGTCGGAACCCTCGACGAGATCGTCGAACAGATACGCGCCGAGATAACGCTCGCCCGTATCGGGCAGCATCACCAGCATGACCGACCCCGGGTCGGCCGATTCTGCGGCTCGGTGCGCGGCGGCCAGTGTTGCGCCGGCCGAGATGCCGACGAAGATGCCTTCTTCCGCCGCGAGGCTACGCGCCATTTCCTTGCCGGCTTCATCCGTGACGGGCAGGAGTTGATCGTGTAGATCGGGGTTCAACACATCGGGAACGAAGTCCGGTGTCCAGCCCTGGATCTTGTGCGGCTGCCATTCCTTACCGCCGACGAGTTGTGCCGCCTCCGGCTCGGTCGCGATGATCTGTACGTCCGGCCGGGCCAACTTGATCATCTCTCCCGCGCCGGTCAACGTGCCGCCGGTGCCCCAACCCGTGACCCAGTAGTCGAGTCGCCGCCCGGCGAAATCCTTCAGGATCTCGGGGCCCGTGGTCTGGCGATGGAAGGCCGGATTGGCCGGGTTCTCGAATTGCCGCGCGAGGAACCAGCCGTGCTTCGCCGCGAGTTCTTCGGCGAGCTTGACCATGCCGGTGCCGCGTTCGGCGGCGGGCGTCAGAATGACCTTGGCCCCCAGCGCCCGCATGATCTGCCTGCGCTCGGCGGAGAAACTGTCGGCCATCGTGGCGACGAAACTGTAGCCCTTGGCGGCCGCGACCATGGCCAGTGCAATACCGGTATTGCCGGAGGTCGCCTCGACGATGGTCTGGCCTGGCTTGATTGCCCCGCGCCGCTCGGCGTCGTCGATGATCGCGAATGCCAGCCGGTCTTTGACCGAACCGGCGGGATTGAACGCCTCGACTTTGGCGTAGATCTCGACGTTATCGGGCACGACGCGATGTAACTTCACGATGGGCGTATTGCCGATAGTGTCCAGAATGCTGTCGTAGATCATGATCTGCTCTCTTGTTCGATTGTTATTGCAGCAGACAGGGGTCAGCTGACCCGCGCTAGGCGCCCGGTGGCTCTGTTCTTATATAGGACCACGTTCTCGGGAGCAAACCAGGCATAGCGTTCGGCGAACTCTGTCGTTTCGCCGATCAGGAGTAGAGCGGGCGGCTTTATCTCCAACTCAAGCGCCGCCTGGCGTAATTCGCCGAGCACGGTGCTGATCACGCGTTGACTGTCGGTCGTGCCGCGCTCGATCACGGCGACCGGCGTTGCGGGATCGGTACCCTGGTCCATGAGCCGCTCGGCGATCTCGCCGTACTGGGCGACGCCCATGTAGAGTGCCAGAGTCTGGTCCGGCTGGAGCGGCCCGAGATCGAAGTGGCCCGAATCTTCGACGTGGCCGGTGGTCAGCAGGACCGAACGCGCGACGCCGCGCAGCGTCAGCGGGATCCCGGCATAGGCTGCGCAGCCGGTGACGGCCGAGATGCCCGGTACGATCTGGAACGGCAGCCCTGCCGCTGCGAGTGCTTCCAATTCCTCGCCGCCGCGGCCGAAGATCATCGGGTCGCCGCCCTTGAGGCGGCAGACGCGCTTGCCGCGGCTCACGAGTTGCACGAGCAAACGGTTGATCTGTTCCTGGGTGATCGACGGTTGTCCGGGTTGCTTGCCGACCGAGATCAGCTCGGCGTCACGGCGTGCGAACTCCAGTACTTCGGCGCCGACCAGACGGTCGTACAGGACGACCTCGGCCTGACTCAAGAGCTGCCTGCCGCGCAATGTGATGAGGTCGGCGCTGCCGGGACCTGAACCGACCAGATAAGCCTCGCCAGTCTTGTGGGCGTCGTTTGCGTGCCAGTCGGCGAGCGCCTGCTCGATGGCAGCCTCGGCCTGTTGCTCGGCGCCCGAGTAGCACTGTTCGGGTACGGGCCCTGTGAGTAACTCTTCCCAGAATCGCCGCCGCTCATCGACGTTGGTGATCGACTCACGTACGCGTTGCCGCCAGCGCCCCGCCAGACTCGCCAGGCTGCCGAGCCGCGTCGGCAGCAACGACTCGATCAGGCCCTTGACCCAGCGTGCGAGCACCGGCGAGCGGCCGCTGCTCGAGACCGCGACGGTGATCGGCGCGCGCTTCACGACCGCGGGCATGATGAACGAGCACAGCTCTGCGTCGTCGACGACGTTGCAGAAACGCTGTTGGCTCTCCGCCGCTCTTGCGATGCGTGAATTGAGTTCGCGATCAGCCGTCGCAGCCACGACCAGCCAATACTCCCCCAGTTGATTCTCTTGAAATGTTTCCGGCTGCAGCTGGATTGTGCTGGCATCGACGAGTTGCTCGAGTCCGGCTGTGACCGTCGGGCTCACGATGGTTACGACGGCGCCTGCCTCAAGCAGCTCGCGAACCTTGCGCTCGGCCACAGCGCCGCCGCCGACGACGAGGCAGGGTCGGCCCTCTAGTTCTACGAATATAGGCAGATGGTCCATGGTCGCTGAGATCTGAAGACGGGCTCGCTTGCCGGAGTACGGGAACCCTTAGCGTGCGCCACGATACCGCTATGGGCGTTCGGAGAACAAGATCGTCTATTTCTGGTCTTATGCCTGGTGGGTATAAACGCTAACAGATTGAAAACACCAGAGGTTTTTCGGTTGACAGGCCATGTAACCAATGGTTATATGCGATTATTGGGCTGCGGCCTCCCTCGGGACGCGGCGTTTTTGTCTGGCCAGCTCTGGAGTAGATCACCAACGAGCCCATGACACTGAAGCAGCTTAAATACCTGATCGGCATCGTCGACAGCGGCTTGAATATCACCTCCGCGGCCGAGCGCCTTTTTACCAGCCAGCCCGGCATCAGCAAGCAGCTGAAGCAGCTTGAGGCGGAGCTCGGGATGCAGATTTTCACCCGCAAAGGCAAGAGTCTGGCGGCCATCACGCCGGCCGGTCGGGAAGTCATCGATCGTGCCCGCAAGGTCCTGCGCGAAGTCGAGAATATCCGGAGTCTCGCGAGCGACCTGACCGACGAGCAGGAAGGCACGCTGTCGATCGCAACAACGCACACGCAGGCGCGTTACGTTCTTCCCGATGTCATCCGCGAATTCAACGAGCGCTATCCGAAGGTCGATCTCGAGTTACACCAGGGTACCTCCGAGCAGATTGCGGAACTGGTCAGTACGCACAAGGTCGATTTCGCGATCGCGACAGGCTCGAACAAGTTGTTCTCGAATCTCACGCTGTTGCCGATCTATCACTGGAACCGCATCACCCTCGTCCCCAACGATCATCCGCTGGCGCGTGAAACAAAGCCCGTCGACTTGAAGATGCTTTCCGCCTATCCGCTCGTGACCTACGTCTTCAGCCTGACGGGCGAATCGTCGTTCAAGAAAGCGTTTCAGAATGAAGGGCTCGAACCACGCGTCGTGTTTACGGCGCGCGACGCCGACATCATTAAGACCTATGTGCGTATGGGTATGGGTGTGGGTGTGATCGCATCCATGGCCTATGAGTGCCAGGATCAGGACGATCTGAAGGCTATCGATGCCAAGGGCCTGTTTCCTCAGGTCACGACCTGGCTCGGTTTCCCGAAGGATATGGTGCTGCGAAGCTATATGGTCGATTTCATCCATCTGTTCGCGCCGCATTACACGCCCCGGCTTATCACCGATGCCGCGAGTCTCGAGACGCAGGAAGAGGTGGATGAGTTGTTGAGCGATCTGCGGCTGCCGATCCGCGGCGGCTGCGACCAGGACGAAGTCGCCACCGTTTAAAGAATCGCTATAAATACGGGGACGGTCTACCTAATTCACGAACCCGGTACTTTTTCCCCGTGAATTAGGTAGACCGTCCCCGTATTTATAGCGATTCTTACAGGTCAGCCAGGTCGATATCGTGCAGACCGCACTCGCGCTTCAGGCCGTTGAAACGCGTCAGCTCTTCATCGCCGGCATCCTGTAGCGGTCGCGTGCTGTGCCGATCGCCAATCGACACATAGCCTTCTTCACACAACGGGTGATACGGCAGGTCATGCTTCGTCAGATAACGATGCACGTCGTGATCGGTCCAGTCGGCGATGGTGTGAACTTTCCAGCGCGCGCCGAACAGATCGAGGTAGGGAATCGTCGCGCGACTCTCGCTTTGACCGCGGCGTAGACCTGCGAACCAGGTGCCGGCATCGAGTTCCCGCAACGCGCGGCGCATGGGCTCTACTTTGTTCTGCTCGTTGTATTCGTCGATGCCTTTGACGCCCTGTTACCAACGTTGTCCGAAGCGCGCTTCCTGCCAGGCCGGTGACAGCTCGCTCCGATAGATTTTCAAGTTGAGCTTGAGCCGCTCGGTGAGTTCGTCGACGAAACGATAGGTTTCGGGAAACAGATAGCCGGTATCGACCAGCACGACCGGGATATCGGGATAAACCTGCGTGGCGAGGTGCAACGATACGGCGGCCTGCGCGCCGAAGCTCGAGCTCAGGACATGGTTGCCCGGTCGGTGTGTGAGAGACCACTCGATCCGCTCGTACGGCGAGAGCGCGGCGAACTTGCTGTTGCATAGCGAGAGCGCAGCTTCCTGCGTGGCCGCCTCACCGCAGACGCTCGCACGCGCCGGCCGCGCGGGCAGGCGAGGGGTGTTTGCTCGACAGTAGCGATAACGGCGTTCATCGGGAGGCACACGGTAGAGGCTATCGGCCGCTGCGTGAACGGTTATGTGCTCATTCGCGTATGGCCGAATGGCATTAGAATTATTTGTCCCGACCTTATAACTCGAGGATCTCGGCGGCGACGCGTTCGCCGGATTCCATCGCGCCTTCCATACCGCGGCTGACTCGCCCCAGGTGCTCGCCACAGAATCGTATCTGGCCGTGCGGCGCGCCCATCGCGGCGCCGAAACGCGTGATCTGGCCGGGCTTGAAATAGGCCCAACCGCCCTGAGCGAACGGATCCGTGCCCCAGGACTTCAGCCCCAAAAATTCGAGCTGGCCCTTGGCGGCGGGCCGTATGCGTTCGATCTCCGCGATCACGCGCCTGCCGGCATCGGCCGGCGCCAGCGCGTCGAGTACGCTCGCGTTCGGTCCGAGCGTCCAGGCCGTAAAGCTCGTGACCTCCTCGGGGTCGGCGCCGTTTCTCGCGGCCGCTACCATGCCGGCAACGCCGTCGGTAAATAGACTCGCCGTGTAGCCGTCCGCCTCCCAGAAATTGGATTTGTGGGCGAGATAGACCTGCGTCACGGCCTGCGCCGGCAGCGTGTTGACCGCTTCAGCTTGCAGGCCCTGCAGCGGCGGATTCATGTCGATGTGCCGCAGTACGCCGAACGGCAGCGAGCACACGATGTGCGGCGCCCGATAGATACTGCCATCCGCGCAACGTACCTCGGCGTGATCCGCCTGGGTTGTGATCGCCACGACCACCTTGTTCAGTTCTGCCGGTGGATTCAACGCTTCGGCCATGGTCTCGGGGATGCGGGCGACGCCGTTCCTGGCCGTGTAGCCGACGATGCCCTCGGGCGCGAAGCGACGTTGCGCAACGGAAAAGGCCGCACGGAAAAACAGCAACAACGCCGAGACGTCATGGGCGTCCTTGCCGAAGCTGACGTTGATGCCATAGGCGAGCTTGATCGCGTCGTCGTCGAGACCGAGACTCTTCAGCCAGTCGTAAGCCGAGACATCATAGGCGGCCGCGTCGGCAGCGAGCCAGTCGCCGGGTTGTGTCAGTGGATTCTCCCGCACCGTGAGCAAACGGTGATACGCCCACGGCATGATCGGCTTGTCGTCGCCGCGGAACAGGTTTGCGGGATGATCGGGCCAGTCCGCCTGACGGATGATTTCATCGCCAAGCACGAGTTCTTGCTCACGGAAGAACGCCAGCATCGGCGTCACGTCGATGAGCCCGACGCCATAGCGTTCGGCCGCGCCGATGACGCGCGTATAACCGGCGCCGATGTAGGTACCGCCGGCTTCCTTATTACTGCCCAACTGGCGCATCGAGTGCACGCGGCCGCCGACTCGATCCTGCGCTTCGATGACCCGCGCATCGACGCCCGCGGCCTGCAGCTTCAGCGCCGCGGCCAGTCCCGCGAGGCCGGCGCCGATGACGATCGCGTCATGCTCGTGAATCTCGGTCAAGCTTCGGTTCCCGGGACGCCACACAGCGCCGGTTTCGGATCGCCGGGTCGGCCCGATAGACAGCAGTCCGCGGGACAGAAATCATGGCTTGGGCCGAGCCTGCCGAAGCTCAGCCGTTCCGAATTCGAACTCATGCGCTCTTCAATGAGCTCGCGGACCATGCCGACGTAGGTGGGATGCGCACCGACCGTCGCCGCACGGACCATATTTACGCCGGCTTCATCAGCGACGGCTTGCGCCTCGATGTCGAGATCGAGCACGATCTCTATGTGATCGCAGACAAAGCCGATCGGCATCACCACAACATCCTGCACGCCGAGCCTGCCGAGGTCCCGCAATTTCTCACAGATATCAGTCTCCAGCCACGGCTCCCCATATGCTGCATTGTTGCTCTGGTAGGCGAGCGCCCATTCATCGTGCTCGAGCGCCGCGGCGACGAGCCCGCAGGCTTCGTGTAGTTGCGCCTCGTAGGGGGCATGTTCAGCCATCGACTTGGGCAGGCTGTGAGCCGTGAACAATAGTGGGGTCTCGGCTCGTCGCGCAGCGGGTATTGTTTCGAATGCCTGGTGTGTACGGCCCATGGTCGCGGCGAGGAACCCCGGATGGTTAAACCCGAGCCGCAGCTTGTCGATGACTAGCGGCTGCTCGAGTGCCGCGGTCGCCTCGTACAGATCCTCGCGGTACTTGCGGCAACCGCTATAGGAGGCGAACGTGCTGGTCACGTGCGCCAGTGCTCGCTTGATCCCGTCTGCCTGCATTCTCTCGAGCGTGTCTGCCAGCAGCGGGTGCCAGTTGCGGTTGCCCCAGTACACGGGCAGGTCGATGCCGTGCGCGCGTAACTCGCTCTCGAGCGCCGCGATGAACGCGCGCGTCTCGGCGTTGATCGGACTGACGCCGCCGAAGTGCTCGTAACGTTTCGCGATGCGCTCTTTGGCCGCTAGCGGGATCTTCAATCCACGTAGCACGTTGTCGAGAAATGGCACGACGTCGTCGGGACCCTCGGGGCCGCCGAACGACACGACGAGTATGGCGTCGTAGTCGTGGCCCTCGTGATCGACGTTCGCGTCGCGCGTGTTCGCCATCGTTCCTTTTACGCTGGGGTCTGCCAGGCGACTTTGCCGACGAAGAACGGCCCGAGGCTGTCGAGGTACTGGGAAGTCTGTTCTGTCTTGCGCATCTGCTGGACAACGGCCGAGAGCGGAAACAGATTCGGTCCCAACAACCCGATGATGAAGTCGTTATCGTTCTTGTCGAGACCGTGGCATGCCAGCCGCACATCGGCCGCGAGCCCGGCGAAGCCGAAGCGTTTCGCGAGCGTGCCGTGCTCGCCGAGGATCTGCCGCTGCTTCGCGTCGGGCAGGGTCTGAAACGATTTGGCACGTTGCAACGGATACCACACGGCCCAGGCATTCGCCGGGTTCAGTGTCTTGCTGCGCGGCTTGATAAAGAGCGAATCCTCGAGGTCGGGCTCGTAGCCGATCGAGTACGTTCGGCCGAGCATGTCGAATTCGGGCTTGTGCGTCAGCGTCGCGAACGGTGGCGCGTTGAACACCTTCCGCAGCGTTGTAACGAAGTAGTCGGGATCCTCGTTCATCGCGACCAAGCCGATGCCTTGCGGATCGTTCGCGTCGAGATACATCGCGCCTTCGACGCCGACGGCGGCCAGCGCCGCTCCGGCGGCGGTCGCATCGGTGCAGCCGGTGAACGCCGTGAACTTCATGAACAGGCGCCGGTCGAGCGAGGTGGGTTGGCCGTCCTTGAGCCCTTTCTCGCTGAGATCCAGTGATTCGGTTTGCGCTTCGCTCATTTCAACCTCCGGCCAGCGTCGGTCGCTGTTGCGTCAGCTCCAGTTCGTTGTGGACGGCCTCGATCAGGGCCTCGACGCTCTCGAGTGGCGTGTTCGGCAGGATGCCGTGGCCGAGATTGACGATATGGCCGGTGGCATTGACGTTTTCCAGGAGGTCTTTTGCGGCCGCTCTCGTCGGCTCGGCACCGCCGAGCAGGATCGCCGGATCGATATTGCCTTGTACGGCGAGCCGGTCCTGGTAACGATTCTGCAGCGTGGGCAGGTCCACGCGCCAGTCGCATCCTAAGACTTCGGCAGGCAGGCTCGCATAGGCGTCTACCAGGTGTGGCGCGTTTTGCAGGAACAGGATCCGCGGCACGCCCGCGTTACCGGCGGCCTCGAGCAATGCGTGTAGATGCGGGCGTATGAACCGTTCCCAGTCGGCCAGCGATAACACGCCGGCCCAGGAGTCGAAGATCTGCACGGCATCGGCGCCGGCGCGCACCTGGTTGATCAGGTAGTGCACCATCAGATCGGCAAGCTTCGCGAGCAGGCTGTCGAGCGCGGCGGGTTCCGCGGCCGCGAATGCACGCAATGTCGGAAAGTCCTTCACGCCACGCCCTTCGACGAGATAGGCAGCCAGTGTCCACGGCGCGCCGCAAAAACCCAGCAACGCGGTCTCGTCGGGCAATTCGGCGCGAACCTGTCGCAGTGCGGTGATGACCTCGGGCGCGATTTGTTCGGGATCGGTATCGTGCAGCGCATCGACGCCGGCCTGATCGCGGATCGGGTTGGCGACGACCGGGCCTGGATCGAAGTCGAACTCGATGCCCAACGCGGGCAGCGGGCTCATGATGTCGGCAAAGATAATCGCCGCATCGAGTGGGAAGCGCTGCATCGGCAGCAACGTGACTTCCGTCGCCAGGTCCGCATCGGCGGAGAGTTCCTTAAACGAATATCGTTGCCGCAGCTCGCGATACTCGGGCAGATAGCGGCCGGCCTGGCGCATGATCCATAACGGCCGGCGCTCGGTCGGCTCGCGTTTGATTGTCTTCAGCAACAACTTGCTCACGTGGCGGTACTCATTCGGTAGGTGTCTCCGGTTCCTGCGTAAAACGGTAGCCGACGCCGCGCACCGTGTGGAAGTATTCGGGTGCTTCTGGGTTACGTTCGAAGCGGCGGCGTAAACGCACGATGAAGTTGTCGATCGTGCGCGTCGACGGGTACACCTCGTAACCCCAGACTTTATCGAGGATGTCCTCGCGCGGCACAATCACGCCGAGCTGCTCGGCCAGTACTTTCATGATCATGGCTTCTTTATGCGTCAATGCGTGTTCGCTGCCGTCCCAGGCGCGTGCGTGATAGGTCTGGAAGTCGATCTCGTTGCCGCCGAAACTCAAACTGGGCGTGCTCTGGTTGTACCAGTTGCTGCGTCTCAAGATGGCGGTGACCCGAAGCAACAGCTCCTTCAGATGGAAGGGCTTGGCGAGATAGTCATCGCCGCCGACCTCAAGTCCGCGGATGCGATCGGAGGGATCGCCTTTGACGGTTAGAAACATGACCGGCGTTTGCAGGCCGGTCGCGCGGATTTCCTCGCAGACCTTGAGACCATCGAGCTTCGGCATCATGACATCGAGCAGGATCAGGTCGAATGAGCCCGCGCGGACCTTCGCAAGACCCTGCTCGCCGTCGTGTGCGACATCGGTGAGATAACCCTCGGACTGGAGATTCTCGCAGATGCCATCCGCGAGATGCTCCTCGTCATCGACAACGAGTATGCGCGCGCGCGGCCGGCTCATGCCGCCCTCGTTCCGGGCCAGGTCACGGTGAGCTTCGCGCCCTGACCGGGTCCGGCGCTCTCGGCCACTATTTTCGCGTTGGAAAGCTCGACGAGCCGCCGGACGATGTAGAGACCGAGACCGGAGCCCGGCGTGGAGCGGCGCAGTTCGTCGCCAAGCCGGTAGAATTTCTCGAAGATCATGGCCGCGTCTTCGGGGGGAAAGCCGAGGCCGTCGTCCGTGACCGAGAATTCGATGCGCGCATCGGTTTCCCGGGCTTCCAGCCGAATAGAATGGCCGTGCCCCGCGATACAGGCCTTGACCGCGTTGTCGAGCAGGTTGCGCAATATGGTCTCGAGCGTTGTGCGATCCGCGATGACGCGTAAGTCCTCGGCAATGTCGACGTGGATCTCGATATCGTTGTGCCGCGCCCGGTCCGCGAGGTCCTCGGCGCCTGCCTCAGCCAGAGACTTGAACTGTAAGGATTCAGGCGCGAGCTCCATTCGGCCTTCCTCGAGACGCGTGGTGTCGAGCAGGTTGTCGACCATGCGCAGCAGGCGCTCGCCATCGTCGAGTATGCGGTTGCCGAGGCGTTGCGTATCGGGATCACTGACCCTTAGCAGCAGTGTCTCGGCAGACAGGCGCATGCTCGCCAGTGGACTCTTGAATTCGTGCGATACGGCCGCGAGAAAATTTTGTTGCCGCGCGCGTAAGTCCGCATCGTGCCGGATCGTGCGTGTCAGGATCGTGAGGCCGCCGAGCAACACGAGCAAGAAAAATCCGCCTTCCCACGCAAGCCGATTGATACGCGACGAAGTCTCGCTATCGAGCACGGCAGCGATTTCGTCGTTGACGCTCGCCGTGCCCAACTCGGGAAAAATATCGAGATGCGGCAGCAGAGCTTCCCAGGCATCGGTGTCGTTCGCGTAGAACGCGGTCACGACCTGCGCATCGGACTCGTAAAGCGATGCGAGTTGATCGTGCACACTGCTGGTGTAGTCCAAGTAATCCGAGATCCACCACGCAACCTGCGCAATGGAGATTAGCAGAAGGGCGAGGAAGCCGATCTGCAACGCCTTGATAGGATCACGCCTAAGAATCATGAGCTTCTCCTGAAGTCTCGGGGCGGATGTCGTTGAGTACGTGCCCGAGTGTAGCGGCGAGTTGGTCGATGTCCTCGCGACTATGGGCCAGGGAGATAAATCCGACTTCATAGGCCGACGGCGCCAGCGCGACACCGCGCGCCAGCAACGCGTGGAAAATACCGGCATAGGTCTCGCCGGCTGCGACGTCGATTGCCCCGGCGCTGCGTGGCGGCGTGGCGGCGTGCCAGGTGATCCAGAATATCGAGCCCACGCGGCTCAGCGTCGCCTCGATGGGCGCCGCCTCGAGCACGGGATTCAACAGGATCTCGAGATACTGGCCGCGCGCCTCGAGTTGTTGCCAGCCGTCGGTCTCTTCAAGAATCTTCAATGTCGCCAAGCCCGCGGCCATGGCGACGGGGTTACCCGACAACGTGCCGGCTTGATAGACGCCGCCCAGGGGCGCGAGATGCCGCATGACGTCGGCCGTGGACGCGAATGCGCCGACCGGCATGCCGCCGCCGATGACTTTGCCGAACGTCGCGATGTCGGGCGTGACGCCGTAGTATTCGGCCGCGCCGCCCGCGCCGAGTCGAAACCCGGAAATCACTTCATCGAATATCAACAGCGCGCCGTGTTCGCTGCACTGTGCGCGCAGCAGAGCCAGAAAATCGGGGCGCTGTAACAGCAGGCCGTTGTTTGCGGGGACGGGCTCGATGATGACCGCCGCGATACGTGCCCCTTCGGTACGGAATAGATCGACCAGTGCTTCGTCATCGTCGAGCTCGAGCACCCGCGTTAAGTTGGTGAAGTTCTCGGGAACGCCTTCGGACGATGGCCGGCCGAAGGTCGCGAGTCCGGAACCCGCGGCTACCAGCAGCGCATCCATATGACCGTGGTAACAGCCCGAAAACTTGACGATGAGGTCGCGGCCGGTTGCGCCGCGGGCCAGGCGCACGGCGCTCATGACCGCCTCGGTACCGGAAGACACGAAGCGCACCTGTTCGATACCGGGGTAGGAATGGACGACCGTCTCAGCGAGTTCGATCTCGGCGCGGCACGGCGCGCCGAAAGACATGCCGCGTTTCGCTGCCTCGCTGACAGCCTCGACGATCTCGGGGTGGGCGTGGCCTAAGATGAGCGGGCCCCAGGAGCCGACGAAGTCGAGATAGGTGCGGCCGTCTTCGTCGGTGATCTCGGCGCCACTTGCCGAACGGATCACGGGCGGTGTGCCGCCGACGGCGCCGAACGCGCGCACGGGCGAACTCACGCCGCCCGGCAAGAATTGTTGCGCTTTGGCGAACCAGTCCGCGGAACCGTCGGTCACAGCCAGCGTCCCTGCAGCGCGTCGCGTGCGTGGTAGGTAATGATCTGGTCCGCGCCGGCACGTCGGATGGCGTACAGGTTCTCGCGCACGACCCGCGCCTCGTCGAGCCAGCCCCTCTCGGCCGCGGCTTTGACGGCGGCATATTCGCCCGAGACGTTGTAGGCCGAGAGCGGTAGCGTCGTGGTGCCGCGTACCGCCTGGATGACATCGAGATAAGCGAGCGCCGGTTTGACCATGAGCATGTCCGCGCCTTCGGCCTCATCGAGGTCGGCCTCGCGCAACGCTTCGAGCATGTTACGCCCATCCATCTGATAACTCTGCCGGTCGCCGTGCTGTGGCGACGAGTCCGCCGCGTCGCGGAACGGCCCGTAGTAGGCGGACGCATACTTCACGGCGTAGGCAAGCAACGCGACATTCTCGTGACCCTGATCGTCGAGCCCGTCGCGGATGGCTGCGATGCGGCCGTCCATCATGTCCGAGGGCGCGACGACATCGGCGCCGGCTTCGGCATGGCTGAGCGCCGTCCTGACAATCGGCTCCAACGAGGCATCGTTGACGACGCGCTCGCCCTCGACGAGCCCGCAATGGCCGTGATCGGTGTAAGCGCACAGGCACACATCGGTCATGACGATGAGGTCGTCGCCGTACGCGGTTTTCAGCCGCGCGACGGCTCGTTGCACCGCGCCGTTCGTATCCCAGGCGAGTTGCCCATCCGGCGTCTTGGTCGCGTCGTCCTTGGGATGACCGAATAACAGCACGGCACGGATGCCGAGCTTGAGATCCACGCCGACTTCGGCGACGAGATTATCGAGCCCCAGTTGCGCGAGCCCGGGCAGCGACGGGATCGGATCCTCGGCCTTCTCGGCAGGCAGCACGAAACGCGGCACGATAAACTGCGACGGCGCGATGTGCGTCTCGGCGACGAGGTCGCGCATCGCCTGGGTCTGGCGCAGGCGCCGCGGCCGCGTGCGTCCCGGCGTAGTGACATCTATATCGCGCATCTCATCGCCTCCATCAATCCTTCGATCCCCGAGCTTCTCGCCTGTCCCGTCACCTCGAGGCCGGCGTCCAGCGCCGCTTCGCTCGTGGCCGGTCCGATCGTAAAGATCGCGGCCGGTGTGTCCAATTCGACCTGATTCGTAAAACCCGTTACCGCCGAAGGGCTCGCGAGAAATACATTATCCGCATCGAATGTCGAAAGCGCCTGTTTCGGCGTCAGCTCGTCGGCCGCCACGGTTCGATAGACCTCGAGCCGCGTGCAGTACGCACCGGCCGCACGCAGCGTATCCTCGATTGTGTAACCTGCATTCTCCGCCACGGCAATCAAGATCTGCGCGTTGGGTTCGGTGAGGTGCGTCTCGAGTGCCTGCGCCAACGATTCGGCCGTGCCCACCTCGCTGACGAGGTCCGCGCGGCCGAACGCGATGACGGCCGCGTCGGCGGTCGTCGGTCCGATGACGGCAATACCGATGATATCGGGCAGTGGCTCGCCATGTAACGCGACGAAGGCTGCGACGCCGCGCTTCGATGTGAATACGAGCCAGTCGGTACGCGGCAAGCTGGCCGAGATTCGCTCGCGAAGTTCGGCGGTGTCGATCTGCTCGCTACGTATACACGGCAGTATCACAGCCGTAGCGCCCATCGCTTCGAGTTCCTGCGCCCAGTCCGCGCAGTCATCCTCGCTGCGCGTGAGAAGCACACTCTGTCCGGATAGCTCGTTCATGGGTCTTGCAGTGTTTCCCAGGCCATATCGACGAGCGCGTGGGGGTCCTTGCCGTGAGTCTTGGCGACGATGAGTCTGTCATCGTGCTCCAGCATGGCGACGAGTTCGAGTGTGCCGTCGCCGCGACTCGATTCCCCGCAATAGGCGCCGAAGGCGAGATCGCAACTGCCTTCGACGCGGATCAGCAACGCGCGCTCAATGGCGACATGAAGTTGCGTCGGGCCATGGCCCAGGATAGTGAGCGCGCTGGTAACCTCCGTGTCCGCCGCGCGGCACTGCAGCGCCAGTGCACCTTGCGCGGGTGCGGGTACGAACGTCTTGGGGTCGAGTCGCCAGAGGATACGCTCGTCGAGATCGAGATCGGGACGATCGTCGAGCGCCGATTTCTGCAGCCGGGTGACCCCCGCAGCGGCAAGTATGATGCCGTCGAAGTCGTCGTTCAGGCGGCCGATGCGCGTCGGTACGTTACCGCGTAGTGGCTCGATCTGAAGATCGGGACGAAGATGTTTGAGCCAGGCCTGGCGCCGCGCGGAGGAGGTGCCGACGCGCGCGCCGTCTTTTATCGGTACGCTTCCGGGCTTCTCCGCCTTCGCTTCGTGCGTCATGATGAGCGTGTCCGCCTCGTCGTGGCGCTGCGGTATCGCCGCGATGACGAGTTCGGGAGGCGATTCGGTCGGCAGGTCCTTGAACGAATGGACGGCCACGTCGACGGCATCGTCGAGTAACGCCTGTTCGATCTCGCGTACGAAGACGCCGGTTGGGCCGATCGCGCCGAAACTCGGCGCGTCGGACAGGTCGCCGGCCGTGCTGATGATGACGAGCTCCGTCTCGTGGCCGAGTTCGGCGAGTTCGGTCGCTATGGTTGTAGCCTGGGTGCGCGCTAGATGCGAGCCGCGCGTGCCGATTCGTATCTTCATCAGCCCGCCGCCCGCTTTGGTGTCGATGCCTGTTCGAGTGCCTGGCGCAATTCGTCGGCGAACTCGGGATCGAGGCCGTCGAGGAACGCGTCCAGTGAACCGTCGGGGCCGTTATAGAGGAGTCCGCGCAGGCCGAGACAGGGGATGTGCGCGAACCGCCGCGCCAGCACTTCGGTCCAGGTCTCGATCGCTTCGCGTTCTTCGACGCCGAGTCCTTTCAGTTCCTTCTTCAGCAGTCGCTGTACGCCTTCCTGGGCCGTATGCCGGTAACGTTGTTGCAGCGCGCCGAATAGCGGGCCGTAGACACGCTCGGCGAAACGATCGCGCAGTCTTAACAAGGCCTCGTCGACGAGTTCGCGCGCTTGCGCCGCTTCGATCAGGCGCGCCCCGCGGTTGGTCTTGGCTTCGAGGGTGATGCGATCCATGCCGATGCGCTCGATATCGAGCTGCGCGCAGGCCTCCGGGTCAATGTCGGCCGGGATCGCCATGTCGATGAGCAAAGGCGGTTGGCCCGACGGCGTCCGGGTC
>CAUZMW010000002.1:0-45600 GCA_963581225.1 Gammaproteobacteria bacterium | reverse complement strand
ACGACCCCGCCATCCCGCAACAGCCGGACTCAATGACTTCGACTTCCAGCTCTGGGATCCAGTTTAAGACCTCTTCCACGCTCGACATGACTCCAAAGGCCTTCTGATGGCAGTGCCCATGCAGTAATGCGCGCGGCTGATCGATCTCGCCGAGCGGCAGATCGAGCCTCCCGCTCGCTCGCTCTGCCGACAAGAACTCTTCAAATAACATCGCTTTCCTCGCCAATGCGTTCGTTGCGTCGCCCGGCAGCAGGGCGGCGAATTCGTCGCGCAGCGTCAGTAGGCAAGACGGCTCGAGGCCGACGATAGGTACTCCTCGCTCGACGTAAGGCGCCAGCGTGGCGAGAACCCGGCGTGCCTCGGACTTCGCTTCTTCCGTCAGCCCAGAATTGAGGAAGGTTCGACCACAGCACAACGGCCGGCCTCGATCGACCGGCGCCGGCGTCACGACGCGGTAGCCGGCGGCCTTCAGCACATTGATGGCTGCCGTCGCCGTCTCCGGCTCGAAGTAAGTATTAAAGGTATCCACTAGCAGGACGACCTCGCGGCCGCGCGCGGCCGTTTCACCGGCACCTCGAAAAATATCTCGCCGCCACGCCGGCAGTCGTCTCTGTGCCGTTAGTCCAAGCAGTCGCTCGCGCAAACGCCGCAACACGCCACTGTGATTGGCGGCATTGGCGAGGAACGAAAGACGCGCGGCCCAAGGCGCATAACGCGGTAGATAGGCAATCAGCCGGTCGCGCCATGTAAGCCCCCAGCGTTCCTTGTAGGCGCTGAGGAATTCGATCTTCATCCGATACATGTCGACGCCGGTTGGGCATTCGCGTTTGCACGCCTTGCAACCGATGCAGAGATCCATCGCCGCGTAGAGCTCTTTCGACGTCAGCGCATCCGCGTCCAGTTGGCCCGTCAACGCCAAACGCAGTGAGTTCGCCCGTCCCCGTGTGACGTGCTGCTCGTCGCGAGTGACGCGATAAGATGGACACATCACACCGGCATCGATCTTTCGACAGGCGCCGTTGTTGTTGCACATCTCGGTCGCACGATGAAATCCACCCCAGGCCGACCAGTCCAATGCCTCGGTCTGTTGCTGTGGCTGGTAGTTCGCCGGGAAGCGCATTAAGGCGCGATCGTCCATCCGCGGCGGATCGACAATCTTCCCGGGATTGAATAGCCCGCCGGGGTCGAAACTCTGTTTCACTTCCTTGAACGCGGCGACGATCTGCGAGCCGAGTATCGGCTCGAGAAACTCCGATCGGGCGAGCCCGTCGCCGTGCTCCCCGGAATGAGAGCCTTTGTACTCCTGCACGAGCGCGTGCGCTTCGGCCGCGATCGTACGCAGCTTGGCGACCTCGGTATCTTCCTTGAGATTCAATATCGGGCGCACATGCAGACAGCCCACGCCGGCGTGGGCGTACCAAGTCCCCGTCGTGCCGTGGCGGTCGAAGACCTCGGTTAGCCGCCGCGTGTACTCGCCGAGTTTCTCCAGCGGCACCGCGCAGTCCTCGACGAACGAGATCGGCTTACCGTCGCCCTTTATCGACATGACGATATTGAGCGCGGCCTTTCGCAGCGACCAGATTGACTGCTGTAATGCGGCGCCATCCGCCCGCAGCACGGAGTCGGGCAGACCCAGCTCTCCCATGATTTCTTCGAGCTGATCGAGTTTCCGCAGTTGCTCATCGCGATCGTCGCCGGCGAATTCGACGAGCAACACGGCCGCCGGGCTCCCGTTGATAAAACTGCTCATGGACGAGCCGAAAGCCGGAATATCAGCAGCGAGGTCGAGCACGGTCCGGTCAATCAGCTCGGTCGCCGCGGGATCAAGCGTGACGATGTGCTGTACCGACTCCATCGCCGCCAAAAACGTCGGGAAGTGGCAGACACCGAGTACTTTATTGGCCGGTATCGGTTGCAGCGCGAGTTCCAGTTCCTGAAACCACGCCAGCGTTCCCTCGGAGCCGACCAGCAGATCGGCGAGATTCGGATCGGCGCGACCCAGGCGATTGATGTTGTAGCCCGCAACATTGCGAGCGACTTGCGGATAACGCCGCGCAATCTCATCGGCATTGCGTGCGTAGAGACTCTGCATCTGGTCCGCGATGCGGCTGAGCGTTCCGTTCTCGGCAGCGTGGCCGTTGCCGGCATCAGCCGATCGGCGACCACTTGCGCCGAGGCGTATTTGCTCGCCGTCGCCCAGGACCGCATGGATTCCACGGACGTTATCGACCATATGACCGTAGTGGAGCGAGCGGGCGCCGACGCTGTTATTTCCGGCCATCCCACCGATCGTCGCTCTGCTGGAGGTCGAGACATCCACGGGGAAAAACAGCCCGTGAGGCTTCAGAAACTCGTTGAGCGTGTCGAGGACGATGCCGGGTTCCACTGCTACCGTTCGATCACCTGGCCTGAACTCATTGACTCCCGTCAGATATTTGCTCGCATCGATGACGAGCGCCTCACCGACAGTCTGGCCGGCCTGGGAGGTCCCCGCGCCCCGCGGCAGTACCGGCACGCCGTGCTGAGCCGCGATCTGGATTGCGCAGAGCACATCATCCTTGTGGCGCGGCACCACCACCCCGATAGGCTGGATCTGATACATCGAGGCGTCCGTGCTATAACGGCCGCGGCTAAACGCGTCGAAGAGAACCTCGCCCTCCAGCTCTCGGCTGAGTTGCGCGGCGAGCGGTGAATTGCCGGCGTTGGTGGATTGACGGCGCATAGACAAGGGTGAAAAGCTCACTGATAGTTGGGTTCGAGGCGATCTACCCGTAATATTCTACCCGTCTGGCAATCGAGCACCTACTAAGAATGAATAAAACTAACGGGTCCGGCGCCCCGCGAAGCGGCCGGCATTTTCTACAAGTACCTGGACCGACCAACGTTCCGGATCAAATTCTGGGTGCCATGGCGCAGCCGACGATCGATCATCGCGGCCCGACATTCGCCGCACTGACGCTGGAGATCATCCCAAAACTGCGCCGAGTGTTTAACACGAACGACGCGGTCATGATTTATCCCGGCTCGGCCACCGGTGGCTGGGAAGCCTCGTTCACTAACACGCTCTCTGCCGGCGACAAGATCCTGATGTTCGACAGCGGCGTCTTCGCGCTCAACTGGAAGATCTCGGCTGAGCGTTTCGGGCTGGATATCGACTTCGTGCCCTGCGACTGGCGGCAGGGCGTTGACTCCAACGTAATCGAGGACCAGCTCAAGAACGACGCGGCCCACAGCATCAAAGCCGTGATGGTCGTCCACAACGAGACTTCGTCAGGTATTACCAACTCGATTGCCGCCGTCCGCGAAGCCATGAACAGCGCCGGTCACCCCGCGTTATTGTTCGTCGATGCCGTGTCCTCGGCGGGTTCCATCGAATACCTGCAGGATGACTGGGGCGTCGACGTCACGATCGCCGGATCGCAGAAAGGGCTGATGCTTCCGCCTGGACTGTCGTTCAACGTCATCAGCGAAAGAGCGATCGCGGCAAGTCAATCGTCACAACTGCCGAAGTCCTACTGGAGCTGGGAAGACCTCCTGCCGTCGAATGAAACCGGGTTCTTTCCGTACACGCCGGCGAGCAACCTCTTCTTCGGGCTGCGCGAAGCGTTGTCGATGCTGGAGGCTGAGGGCTGGCCGAATATCTATGCCCGTCATGCGCGACTCGCGGAGGCGACGCGACGGGCTGTCGCCGCCTGGGGCCTCGAAAACTATTGCGCCATGCCGGAAAAGAGCAGCAATACGGTGACGGCGGTATTGGTGCCCGAGGATCAAAGCGCGGATGCGCTACGTGCCGCCATCCTGCAACGCTATGACATGTCGCTCGGAGCCGGGCTCGGCGTCCTGGCGGATAAAGTCTTCCGGATCGGTCACCTCGGCAGCTTTAACGAGCTGATGTTGGCTGGGACGCTCTCGGGCGTCGAGATGGGCCTGGACGCCGCGGGAATTCCGCATGCCACGGGTGGCGTGACGGCGGCATTAGATTATCTGAAGGCTTCGTAAGGAAGTAGCCGGTATGACACGCAACACTCGGTCGTCGTTGAGTTTATTGGTCGCCCTCGCGGCAATCGCGGGCTGTGCCGACGAGTCCGGCAGACCGCTGGAGCTGAAGTTCGGGCATGTCGGCGCCCCTGGTTCCCTGTACGCGGCCTCCGCCGAGGAATTCGCGCGGCTGGCGAATGAGCGGCTTGGCGAACGCGCCACGGTGGTCGTATTCGGCGCGAGCCAACTGGGCAGCGACGAGGTGCTTCTGCAGAAGCTGCGGCTCGGCACCGTCGACTTCGCGTTGCCTTCAACCATCATGTCATCGACGTTCGCGGAGTTCGGCCTGTTCGAGATGCCCTATCTCGTCGAGGATCGTGAACACATGGGCAGGATCGAGGAGGAAATCCTGTGGCCTACGTTGCGACCGATCGTGACCGAGCAAGGCTATGACATCATCGCGGTCTGGGAAAATGGCTTTCGCCACGTCACAAATAGTATTCGTCCGATCGATACACCGGAAGACCTGGCGGGCGTGAAACTCAGGACGCCCCGCGGCATCTGGCGCGTAAAGATGTTTCAGACGTTCGGCGCCAATCCAACGCCAATGCCGTTATCGGAGGTATTCGTCGCATTGCAGACCGGCGTAATGGATGGTCAGGAGAATCCGCTGGCGCAGATTGTGAGCTCGAGGTTTCATGAGATTCAGCCCTACCTGTCGCTGACCGGTCACGTCTACTCGCCTGCCTATGTGACGGTTAACGCAGATCGCTGGGGCCGGCTGCCGGAGGACGTCCGACTAATCCTCGAGGAAACCGCACGTGAGACACAACGCTTCGTCTACGACACGGCGGAGCGCATGGAGACGGAGTTTCTTCAGGAGATGGTCGACGCGAATGTGGTCGTGAACGAGCCTGATCTCGAGAGCTTTGTCGCGGTGAGCCAGGCGGTCTACGACGAATTCGGCAAGTCCGTAACGGGCGGGCGGGCGCTTCTGGAACATGCATTCAGTCTGACCAGTGACTGAACGGGGTAATTCTCATCTTCGATTCGCCGCGGGCTGCTCTCGAGCTGTTCCGTGACCGTCCCCGCAACCGGCAAATACCGAAACGGCCTCGAGCAGTCGCTCGAAATTATCATGCTGTTCTTGATGACGTCACTCGCGGTCGTCGTGATCGTAGGCGTTGGATTCCGTAAAGCCGGTGCAGCCCTAGTCTGGTACGACGAGGTCGCGTCTATCCTGCTAGCCTGGCTGACTTACTATGGCGCTTCACTTGCGGCGTTGAAACGGGCACACATCGGCTTCCCGAAACTCGTCGATTCCGCGGCACCTCAGCTGCGGCTCTACCTCGTGCTTTGCCGGGAGATCATCGTTGTCGGCTTCTTCGTCCTGGTCGCCTGGGCCGGCTGGCAGGTGCTTCTGGTTCTGAACGGTCTCTACCTGGCCAGCCTGCCCAGCGTCTCGGTGCGTTTCACCCAGTCCGTGATTCCGATCGGGGCTGCACTGTTCATCATCGCCGAGCTTCTGAGCTTCGCTGAGATCTGGCCCGCGTTGAAAAAGGCGACACGGAGACAACTCGAGTGATTCTGCTGCTGCTCTTCGTCGGGCTGATCCTATTGGTCGCGATCGACGTGCCGATAGCGATCGCGCTGGGGGCCGTCACCGTGATCGCCGTGTTGATGACCTCCGGTATCGACGCGCTGCCCAATATAGCCCTGGTGCTATTCACCGGCGCGACGAAATTCTCGTTGATCGCGATCCCACTGTTCATTCTCGCCGGCGCCATCATGAACTCGTCGGGTATCTCGCAGCGGCTCATCGCGTTCGCTTCGGCCCTCGTCGGATTCGTTCGCGGCGGGCTGGCAATGGTCACGACCGCCGCGTCAATGTTCTTTGCGGAGATCTCGGGCTCCGCCGTCGCGGATGTCGCATCGCTAGGATCGATTTTGATACCGCAGATGAAGGCCAAAGGATATCCGGCTCCATTCGCGGCAGCCGTGACCTCATCGTCCGCCACGCTCGCAGTCATCATTCCGCCGTCGATTCCGATGATTCTGTACGGCGTCATGTCGGGAAGCTCCGTTGTTGAATTGTTCGTCGCCGGAATTATCCCGGGCATCATCGGCGGCGTGCTGATGATGGGAACCTCGTACGTTATTGCCATTCGTCACGACTTTCCCGTAGAAGCCGCGTTTCAACTACGACGCGTCGCCGAGACATTCAAAGACGCAATCTGGGCGTTGTCTCTTCCGGTGATCATCCTCGGCGGAATTTTCACGGGTTGGGTAACCGCAACGGAAGGCGCCGGCCTGGCTGTCGTCGCGGCGATCTTCATCGGCGGCGTAATCTACCGGGAACTGAACTGGCAACGACTCCGCCAGGCGATCATCGAGGGCGCAGTACAGACCGCGGTCGTGATGTTGCTGGTGGCCGCCTCCGCTCTCTTGGGCGAGTTCCTCACCGAACAACAAGTCCCGCAGCGCGTCGCCCAGGCAATCGTCGAATTCACCGATAACCGCTGGGCCGTACTGGCGCTGCTCAATGTCTTCTTCCTCGCCATCGGGCTGTTCCTGCACTCAGCTGCTGCGATCATCCTCGTCGTGCCTATCGTGATGCCATTAGTCAACGCGGTGGGCATAGATCCCGTCCATTTCGGTCTCGTCGTGACGTTGAATCTCGGCATCGGGCAGCAGACGCCGCCCGTCGCGAGCGTCCTTGTGACGGCCTGCTCGGTAGCCAAAGCGGACATCTGGGAGGTCAGCAGAGTTAATATCTACTTTGTTTCCGTATTGTTCGCCGTGCTTATGCTCGTGACCTATATCCCGGCGATTCCGATGAGCCTCGTGAATTTGTTTTATCGCTGAATCTGCTAGCGGAACTACAGGATGCCTGACGCAATCTACGTAGAGATCGACGCTACCGTCGCGACGGTGGTACTGAATCGCCCGGAGAAACTCAACGCGCTGGGTCTGCCGCAGTGGATACGCGTCGGCGAGCTGATGGCGGAACTGCATGATGAAGACGCGATTCGCTGCGTAGTCGTACGCGGTGCGGACGAGCGGGCTTTCTCGGCCGGCGCCGACATCGCCGGCTTCGAGAAGCACCGCAACACGGAGGCGCAGGTCCGCGCCTACGGCAAAGTCATCGACACAAGCCTGACGGCCATCCGAAATTGCCGGCATCCCGTTATCGCCGCGATTCAGGGCGTGTGCGTCGGCGGCGGGCTCGAGCTCTCGAGCGCCTGCGATATCCGGCTCTGCGGCGCGTCGAGCCGCTTCGGGGTGCCGATCAATAGGCTCGGACTCACGATGTCCTACGCCGAAGCCGCTACTTTGAAAGACATTGCAGGCACGGCGGGCGCATTGGAAATCTTACTCGGCGGTGACGTATTCGACGCCAAGCGAGCCTTCAAACTCGGCCTCGTGAGCCAGGTGACTGCGGATGAGGACCTTCTCGAGACCGCTTACTCGCTCGCTCGCCGCATTGCCGAACGCGCCCCGCTCGTCAATCGTTGGCATAAGAAATTCATCCGGCGTTTGGCGGACCCGGCACCGCTTACCCCTGAAGAAATCGACGAAGGTTTTGCGGCGTACGACACGGAGGACTATCGAATCGGCTACGAAGCGTTTCTCGACAAGAAGAAGCCGGAGTTCAAAGGGCGCTGACAGATGAGCACCACGCAACCCGGCCCACTCAAGGGTGTGACCGTCGTCGAGCTCGCCCACATCATGGCCGGCCCCGTGTGCGGCCGGATGCTCGCCGACATGGGCGCCGATGTGATTAAGGTGGAGCGCGTCCCGGGTGGCGACGCCGCGCGAGGATTTCTCCCGCCCGATGTCGACGGCGAGCCCGCGGCATTCATGATGCTGAATCGCAATAAGCGCGGCATCGCCGTCGATCTCAAAGCACCGGCCGGCAAAGAGATAGTGCAGCGGCTATTGAAGACAGCCGACGTCGTCATCGAAAACTACCGCAAGGGCACGATGGAGCGGCTGGGCCTGGGCTACGACGAGTTGAGTAAAAGCAACCCCGGACTCATCTACTGCGAGATCTCCGGTTTCGGCCGCACCGGACCCTACGCCGATCGTGGCGGCTTCGATCTCGTCGCGCAGGGTATGAGCGGCCTGATGAGTATCACGGGCGAGGGGCCGGACCGGCCGCCCGTCAAGTGCGGCACGCCGGTCACCGACATTACGGCCGGACTTCTCGCGACGATGGGGGTACTCGCTGCCACGATCGAACGCAATAAGACGGGTAGAGGACAGCGAGTCGATACCTCGCTATTCGAAGCCGGTATCACGCAGACCTTCTGGCAGTCGGCGATCGCGCTCGCCACCGGCGTATCGCCTACCCCGATGGGATCGGCCCATCCGTTAAACGCACCCTACGAAGCGTTTCAGACCGCGAACGGCTGGCTGACTCTCGGCGCGGCCAGCCAGGTCGTCTGGCAACGGTTGCCGGATGTTCTCGGCCTGCCGGAGCTGTTGACCGATAGCCGATTCCTGCAGAACGAGGACCGGATGGCACATCGAGCCGAACTCGCCGACGCACTGGCGCCTGCATTCAAGAAACGCAGCACGAACGATTGGCTGGAGCGACTCGACGCGGCAGGCGTGCCGGCCGGCCCGGTGTTGAGCGTCGGCGAGATGCTCGCCGATCCGCAGACCAAAGCGCGAGAGATGCTGGTCGAGACGGAGCACCAACGCCTCGGTCCGGTGCCGACGATCGGTTTTCCGGTGAAGTTCAGCGAAACTCCCGCGGCCATCGAACGCGGTGCCCCGACGTTAGGACAACACACGACGGAGGTCCTGCGCGAGTTAGGTTACGCCGATTCAGACATCGACAAGCTGGTTGCCGACAGCGTCGTCATCCGCGGCAACTGACCGCGGCAGGGCGGCCGCTCCAACATTGGTGGCAGATATTCTCGAATACGGGGACGGTCTACCTAACTCACGGTGGAACTGTCTAGATAGTTAGGTAGACCGCCCCCGTATTCCGTCCCCGTATCCGTAGGAATCCAGCGTATAATCGCTCGTAAATTAAGGCGAAGCCGCCGACGACAGAGCGGCCAGAATCTGAATGCGGCCGAGGTCAATACCGGTAAGCGGGTCCAGAAATTTACGCGAGTTGCCGCAGACTGGAATTCAGGAACCAAGCCTCTTGGGAGATCGAGCATGAAGAACGCATTATTCTTGAGTCTGATACTGAGCGTATCGCTGACCGGTACCGCTTCGGCCGCCGATGGCCGCGATGCGGAGATTTACGGCAGCACCGATTTCGCCGCATCCGGAACCCCGGAAGCGTACGACGTATTCATTCTGGGATTGCTCCAGTTACATAATTTCGAGTACGACGACGCTCGCGTCAGCTTTCTTCAAGCACAGGATCTCGACCCGGACTTCGCGATGGCGTACTGGGGCGAGGCGCTGACCCATGAACATTCGCTGTGGAGCCAACACAGTCTCGATGCCTCCAGAGCCGCGCTTGCAAGACTCGGTGACACACCGGAGGAGCGAGCGACGAAATTCGCAACCGATCGCGAGAAAGCCTACCTACACTCGGTTGAGCTTCTGTTCGGCGAAGGGAGCCAGGAGGAGCGAGAGCTTCTGTATTCGGCAGCACTCGGGGAGATCCGCGAATCCTATCCGGACGATCTCGACGCCGCGGCGTTCTACGCGCTATCCCTGATTACGACCAGTCATGGCGGTCGAGACTATGCGCGCTATATGCGCGCCGGCGCGATCGCGGAGGACGTCCTAGCGATCAATCCGACACATCCCGGCGCCCTCCATTACGCCATTCACAGCTACGACGACCCGATCCACGCGCCGTTGGGTTTACGCGCCGCGAAGGTGTACGCCGAAGTCGCGCCGTCGGCCGTGCACGCGCTGCACATGGGCTCGCATATCTATTTCGCACTCGGCATGTGGGAGCTCGGATACGAACGCAACGCGCGTTCGTTCGAAGAGGACATTGGGCGCCGACCCAGCAAGAACGACCCATATGGGAATCAGGCTTATCACGCGTTGACCTGGGTGATCTACGCTCTCAATCAGATGAACCGGGACGCGGAAGCAGCCGAGCATGTCGCGCTGATTCAGGACCAGATGACCCGTCACCCGGCCGCATCGCACCGGCAGAACTTCATCGCAGGTCGAGCATCTTATCTCGTCGATACAGGTAACTGGGACAGCCCATTAGCCAGCGTGCAAGTCGATTACGACGGCTTGAGTCCATACGCGATCGCGACGGATCAGTACATTCAGGGAGTACTGGCACTCAAAGCGGGCGATTCCGATAGCGCCAACTCAGCGCTGGCGGCGATCGGCGGCGCCGAACCCATTCAGACGGCTAGTCGTCGCGCGATGGTACCGCGGCTGTTGCACCTGGCACTCGAAGGTCAGATCGAGTTGGCGGCAGGAAATTCCGACCGCGCGCTCACTCTGATAGAGGAAGCCGCACAACTCGAGGCCAGCGTGCCGCCGGAGTACGGCCCCGCTCAGCCTGTGCAGCCGACGGCGGAACTGCTAGCAGATACCTATCTGTCGATGGGCAAGAACGAGCTGGCGCTGCAGAACTATGAGCTCGCTCTAAAGGGTTCGGTCGGTCGTGAGCGCTCGCTCACCGGCCTAAAGATGGCGGCACAATAGTCAGATCGGGAGTTCATTGACGTGTCATTGCTGAAACCTGCTGTTATCACGGCATCGATGCTCTATAGCCTGACGGCGGCCGGGCATCACTCACCTTTCCTGTTCTTCGATCCGGAGACGACTGTCGAAGCGGAAGGCGAGGTTATCGAGGTTCAATGGCGAAACCCTCATGTCATTTTTACGATCGAATCCAGTAGCGGCGACGGGGCCGTATGGCACATCGAAGCGAACTCGGTCAGCATCCTCAGGCGAATGAACCTGACGCGGGACGCCGTATCACCTGGTGATCACGTGAGCGTGGCCGGCTGGCCGGCGCAACGCGGCGGCAATGAGATGTTCGTAACCAACATGCTCATGCAGGACGGCCAGGAAATCGTCTTCATGCCGGGACTCCCGCCTCGGTGGAGCGAGAATGTCGCCGGCGACGCTTCGGCGTGGCTGGTGACAGAGGACGATCTGGAAGGATCGTCCGGCGAGGAGGCGACTATCTTTCGTGTCTGGAGCACGAGCCTCGGCCTCGGGCCCGCGGAAGTGATGCTGTTCGAGCGCTACGACTTTCCGCTAACCGCTACGGCCACCACCACCCGTGCCGGCTATGACATGTACAGCAACCCGATCCTGGCGGCAGGCTGCGTGCACAAAGGCATGCCGACGATCATGGAACAGCCTTATCCGATGGAACTCGTTCAAGACGGGGACACGATCCTGCTGCGAATGGAGGAAGGCGACGCAGTACGGGAAATCGACATGACGCCGGGTGCAACAGCGGCAGGTCGCGAACCGACTCTGATGGGCCACTCCGTCGGCCGCTGGGAAGGCGACACGCTGGTGGTGACAACAACGGGCAGCAGCTGGCCGTATGTCGATATGACCGGCGTCCCGAACTCCGCCAGTGCCGAAATCGTTGAGCGATTTACGCCGACCGCAGACGGCAAGCGCCTCGACTACACGATGACGATGACGAATCCCGCCGTGTTTACGGAACCAACCACCTTCAGCAAGTACTGGTTCTGGGTTCCCGGCGAGACAGTCGCGCCTTACGAATGCGAGCAGACGGCCGGCACGCTGACAGCCGCGGCTACGAATCACGTGGGACGACCCGCCTTCGCCGACCTCTCGGACGACTGGAACACGATTCGCCCCGGCGAAGATACGATGTGTCTCTATGGGACGGAATACGGGTTCTTCGCCCGTCCGGCCGACCCGAGCAAGGTGCTGATCAGTTTCCCCGGTGGCGGCGCGTGTTGGTCCGGGTTGACCTGTACCGACGAACCCGTCGGCCGCATGGACGACAATCCAAAGACCGTACGAGCCGAAGACAATCCAGCCGGATCGACCGGAATTATGGCGGAAGATAATTCCGAGAACCCGTTTCAGGATTTCACCAAGGTGCTCGTCGGTTACTGCACAGGCGACATGCATATCGGTGACGCCGTGCGTCCGAACGACGGTCCGCTCGAGAACGGTGAGACCCGGATCAGCGACACGCTGCATTTCAACGGTTATCGCAATGCAATGACCGTCCTCGACTGGGTTTTCGATAACTTTGAATCGCCCGAAACCGTCGTCATCAGTGGCCACACATCGGGGAGCTACGGTACGCCCTTCTATGCGTCGGTCGTCGCGGATCACTACCCCGATGCCGCCGTACGCCACCTCGGTGACGGTAACGGCGCGCTCTTCATCGGCGAACTCCTACAACCGATCCGGGAAGCCTGGGGCACGGTGGACTTATTGAACGAACACACAGGCTTCGCGGGACTCGACCCGGACAACTTCAGCTTCGAAGACATCACGATCGCCGCCGCCCGGCGTCACCCGGAGATCGTGTTCACGCAGATGATCACGGCTCACGACATGGTGTTCTCGGAGATGCTCGAGTACTTGGGCGTGGACGGTCCGATCCTCGATGTTGTCGAGGCGGGCCACGAGCATGTTAAAAGCCAGGTCGACAACTACCGTACTTACGTGGCCGGCGGCAACAAACACGTCATCAGCCTCGGCTATTTCGACTCCATTCCGCAGACCGGTAACCGCAATCGGGGTCTACCCTATATCTACGACCGCTTTTACAGCTACCAGGTCGACGGACGGCGGTATCGGGACTGGATCGCCGACATGGTAGACGGGCGGCCGATCGAAGACGTCCGCTGCACCGATTGCGCGACCATGGATCACTACTCGCCGTAGAAACGAAGAATCGCGACGAGGCCGTCGCTCCCAAAAATACGACAAATACGGGGACGGTCTACCTAACTCACCAACTCTGTTGAACTGTCTAGATAGATATTTTGGTAGACCGTCCCCGTATTTGTGGGAGCGGCCGCCAGGACGCGATCCGAGCTTTACCAGGCGGTCCACCCGCCATCGATCACCAACGCGGCGCCCGTGATCAGGGCCGCCGCCGGTGACGCAAGAAAAACCACGGCGCCCATCACGTCCGTCGGCTGACCGACCTCGCCGCGCGGTATTCGCCGCAACGTATCCTCTCTGAACGCCTGATCTTCGAAGAAGGGCTCGGTCAGCGGCGTGAGGATAAACGTCGGCCCGATCGAGTTGACGCGAATCTTCTCTGGCGCAAGTTCGACGGCCATGGCTTTCGTCATGCCCTCCACGGCGTGTTTCGACGCACAGTACACCGTTCGATTCGGCGCGCCGACATGGCCCATCTGCGAGGAGATGTTAATGATCGCCCCGCCACTGCCACCAGCCCGCATGCGGCGAACAGCAGCCTGAGACACCATGAACGTGCCCTTGACGTTAACCGTTATGACCTTATCGAAATGTTCCTCAGTCACGTCGTCGAGCGGCTCAGGAATATTGAAGCCGGCGGCATTGACAAGAATATCGATCCGCTCGAGCCCGCCAATGGCGCTCTCAACCTGGCGGACATCGGTGACATCGCAGACTAACGTCGAGGCCGTGCCTCCGTCCGCGGCGATAATCGCGGCGACGGCTTGAAGTTCGCTCTCGGTACGGCTGACCAGCACGGGGCTCGCGCCCGCCTCTGCAAGCGCAAGCGCACACGCGCGACCGAGACCGCGTCCGGCGCCGGTGACAACGGCCACAAGGCCGTCCAGGCGCATGGTCGGCGTCTTGAAGTGTTCCTCGTTGGAGGCACCCATCAGTCTGACCTCCGTGCGAGCGAAGCATCCGCGCGGCGGTTGACATCCAAGGAGGCATCCACCGTAATGCGGGCAAACGACATTCTGAGTCCTGAAAACAGAAGGAAGGTGGGCACTATGCCGCGACACTATAGCGAGGGCAAACTCAACATGGACATTCTCCGCGAAACGGCGGAGAAGTGTAAGAACTGGGGTCGGTGGGGCCCCGATGACGAGGCCGGCACGCTGAATTTCATTACGCCCGAAGACATCATCGCAGCCGCTGCGCTCGTTCGAAAGGGAAAGACCTTCTCTCTGGGCCTGAACTTCGACAAGGACGGCCCGCAGAAAGCGCTCTGGGGCAACCGCTTCAATCCGATCCATACGATGCTCGCGACTGGTACCGATGCGGTCGCCGGCAACCAAGATGCAGGAAAATTTCGTTATGCCGACGATATGGTCTCATTGCCGTTACAGTGCGGTACGCAGTGGGACGCGCTCGGGCATATTTTCTTCGACGACAAGATGTGGAACGGCTATGACGCCCGCCTCGTCGATTCCAACGGCGCACAAAAAAACGGTATCGAAAAAGTTAAAGACAGGATGGCAGGACGAGGCATCCTTCTGGACGTCGCGAAGCACGCCGGTGTCGAGTCGCTCGACGAGGGAATGGCGATCACGAGAGCGGACCTCGACGAGACCGCCGAAGCACAGGGAGTCGAAGTGCGTCGCGGCGACTTCGTCATCGTCCGCACCGGAATGCTCGGGCAACGTCAGCGCGCCGGAGACTGGGGCAGCTACGCCGGCGGCGATGCGCCCGGGTTAGCCTTCGAAACAGCCGAGTGGATCTACGAGAAAGAAATCGCGGCGATCTGTTGCGACACCTGGGGCTGCGAAGTGCGCCCCAACGAAACCACCGATGCACAACAGCCGTGGCATTGGGTCGTAATCCCGATGATCGGCATTACGATGGGCGAGATCTTCGTCGTCGATCACCTGGCCGAGGACTGCGCGGAGGACGGCGTCTACGAGTTCTTTTTCTGCGCGCCACCGCTGCCGGTGACGGGCGGCGTCGGCTCGCCGTTGAATCCGATGGCGATCAAGTAGTACTCCCTTCGGCCGTAACGCCTATTCCAGGGCTTGCGTGTCGCCTTCGCAGTCGTCAGGATAGAGCATTGGCCGCCAGGCACTAAAATCGGACCAACCAAGAATGGGGATATCATGAAAAAGATTCTATTCGGTATTCTGGGCGTTACTATCGCCGCTCTGCCCGCCTTCGCAGCGCTGGAAGTAGGCGATAACGCTCCGATCTTCGAGGCGAGAGCGTCGTTGAACGGCGAGCCGTTCGATTTCTCGCTCCGTGAGGCGCTCGATGCGGGCCCGGTCGTGGTCTACTTCTACCCGTCGGCTTTTACGCGAGGGTGCAACATTCAGGCGCACGAGTTCGCCGAGAACATGGATCAGTTCACGGCCGCGGGCGCGAGCGTGATCGGGGTCTCTCTCGACAGCATCGAGCGACTCAATGACTTTTCGGCCGATCCGGAGTATTGCGCCGGCAAGCTTGCCGTAGCCTCCGACGCTTCCGGCGATATCGCCAGGTCGTACAACCTCGTCGTTCGCGATCGCCGCGAGGGTGCAGAGGACACGCGTGGTGTCGAGATCGATCACGGCTTCGCCGAGCGCACGACGTTCATCGTGAGCCCGGATGGCAAGATCGCCGAGACGATCAGCGGGATTACGCCGGCGGAGAATGTCTTGAAGTCACTCGAAGCGGTACAGCGACGTTAGTAGTCCGGTAATCGTTGAGCGCGAGCGCTAATAAGCGCTCGCGTACCTCTCTTCCGTTCTATTGTCGCTCGTAACGTAACACCTGCCGGGGACCCACTTCCGCACCAAATATGATGCCGTCGTCAGTTGCAGCAACGCCCTCCGCTGCGCTGCTGCCTCCTCTGAGTTGTTCTGGGTCCGGGATGAAATAGCTCACGGAACCGTCCTTTGCGCTTCCCACTCGGATCCCGCGCGCGAATGGGCTCGGCGGACCGCCATAGTCAGGAGCATCGGTCCTCGATTCGGAGTCAGCGACATAGATGATGTCGTTGGCATCGATATGAATTCCGCTCGGGCGGCCGAACTGGAACCAGCATTCCAGGAAATTTCCCTCCTGGTCGAAAATCTGAATGCGGTTGTTGTCGCGATCCCCGACGAAAAGCCTGCCTTGAGAGTCAAGCTCCAGCGCGTGAAGGCTCGAGAACTGGTTGCTCCCGCAAGGTCCAAAGCCAGGGACTCCCCACTCCTTAATGTACTTTCCGTTTCGGTCGAACTTCACGATGCGCTCGTTCGTGCCCTCTGCATGTCCGTCCGCCACGAAGATGTCACCGTTTCTGCCAACAACGACATCGGAAGGCGAACTGAACGTGTTCGTGCCCCTCCCTGTCACCATCCTAGTTCCTAACTCCATGAGAACTTCGCCGTTCGGATTAAACTTCGTGACCTGTTGACCAACATTCCCACCAGCTCCTCTCCCATCCGCAGGCAACGGATCAGTCACCCAAACGTTCCCGTTCATATCGACGTGTATGCCGTGGGGGAAAGCAAACATCTCACTGCCGAAGCTGTTCAGAAACGCGCCATTCGCATCGTAATGGAGGATCGGATCGAGATCCGAACCGACGCAGGTATTGGAACCACATCGATCGATAATCCAGACAGTGCCGTTCGTCGGGTCGACATCTACGCCGGCCGTGGACCCCCAGTCTCTGCCGTCAGGGAGGGGCAGCACCTGCCCAACCCATGGATTCTGGAGGTCGTTGGTGGGCTCCCACCACCGTGCCATAGGCGCGTTTCTGTTCTGCGCGAGTAGTCCCACCGACCAGGTAGCGGCTATAACAGCCATGATGAAAAGCCGTATTGTTCTTGCTTGCAGCATTTAATCCTCCGTTTTTTCCGCTTCCACTAGCTCATTTTCTTCGAGGCTTACTCGGGAGCGGGCGGCGCCGATCCTTCCAAGTACAACTGCCGTCCGTCCGAGAACGTGATGTCACGGCCACTGGCGGTGGTCGTGCCGTTCTTGGCCCGATAACCGTCGACAATGATCTCTATACCCAGCGGTAGCGTGTTCTTGTTGATGCCCTTACGGAACAGCGTATTGGGTGTTCCTGCTTCGATCGCCCAAGCCTCAATGGCACCGTTTTCCGTGACGACATCGATGTGAAACCACGAATGCGAATTGATGAGCTCGATCTTCGTCAGCGTGCCACGAAGCTGAATCGGTTGGTCGGGATCGAACTCCGCAAGCTGCCCGACCATACTCGTAACGCTTCCTGGCAGCAACTTTGCTTGCTTCACACCGTCTGGAGTCAACTCGTACGCCCAAGCGGAAATCAATGAGACGACAAAGCCGACCGCCAACAGCACGATAACGAAGGTGTCGATCCAGTCGGGAAGATTTAGTGGCCCTTCGACCGAGACGATAATCTGGATCAACAACCAGGCGACAATGGCGTACGCCACCGCAACCTTAACGACGCTACGTCGCTTTAACTCTCCCCAGACCGAAGCCATTGATCCCCCTTGGATCGGGTATCGCTCAAAAAGCCGATTCTACCTGGGTCAGGCGCATCTATGCCTGCAAATCTGATGAAATTCTCCTCAATCAAGCTGAGGCTGACGGCTTGATGTCCGCTCTTTTCCCGGATAGTAGCCGTTAAGAAACCTCGTTTTTCGGCAGCCTCTGCGTCCGCTTCGGCCATAACCGGCCCTCACCTGCGTACAAGAGAAAGTTAAAGTCATTTCTAGAACGGGAGACTCGTAGCCGATTCAATCGGTACGACGGCGGCGCCGACTGCATCTCGCATCACCGTGCAACGATAGCTCCCGCGTCGTCGGTTGCCTCCACTACAAGTGTTAGTAGAAGTCCTCCAGCTCGACCGGCAACGCAATCTCTTTACCGAGGTGCGCAGATCGATCCATGGCCATCGTCAACAACAGATTGCGATGACCGTCCGCCGCCGATGCATGCGGAGTATCGATACCCATCATAATGCGTGTGAACCAAGAGATCGTCTCCTCCTTCATCGGCCCCCAGAACTGACTGTTCCAGACATCCCCAGGCGGATAGCTCGTCAGAAAGTCCACATGCCGCTCCATCGGCGGCTGGAAGTTCTCCGTCGTGTAACCAGCCGGCAGTGGTTCTTCAGTCGCGAGCACAAGATCGCGATGAGTATCTTCGATGTCGATGACACCTTTCGTCCCCACGATTCCGATCTCCAGGCCGTAGACGGACCCAGGCCAGACCACCGGTAAACCCCAGCTAATATTCATCGAGAAGATCGTGCCGTCATCCATGACAAACAAACCGAAAGTGGAATCCTTGGTTCCCAGATACGCTAGCACCTTCTCAGTTGAACGTGCGTATACGGAGACCGGCGTCTTCCCCTCCATCAGCCACATCGAAATATCGAGGCTATGCGTTCCAGATACGACCATTGGCGTTAAATTCTTGCGGTGTTTTGTTTTCGAGATCGTTGCAATCGGGACCATTCGATTCATGAAAGCTCGGGTAATCACTGAATGGACGTCGCCTATCTGCCCATTCGTCAAGCGCTCCTTGACTGCCAGGAAGCGTCGGCGAAATCGCTGCGTATAACCAACGCAGGCGTCCAAGCCACCATCCGTGATCGCCTTGAGAATCTGCGCTGACTCGCGAGGATCGGTCGCCAACGGCTTTTCGATAAACAGTTTGAAACCACGTTCCGCAGCCAGGAGTGTCGGCCCGGTATGCTGGCTCTCCTCCGTCAGAATCATGACGGCGTTGACCTCCGGCCGACCCAGAAGCTCGCGGACGTCGGTCGTAAAGAAGTCGGCCTCTGTATCCTCGGCAAGCTTCCTGCCAAGATCCTCCTTCACGTCACAGAGACCCAGCCACTCAACGCCCGGATACTGCCGCGCAAATCCCGCCCGAATACGGCCGATCGTGCCGCAGCCAACGACCGCCAGGCCGATCTTATCCAGTTTTTCTACCGTCATTTAGTTTTCAGCTCTCGATTTTCCACGCTTAAAGATTCCATCATAAAAAGTGTACAGCACGACCAGCAGTAGTACCGTACCGAGCTTGCGCTCCCACAGGATCGTCAACACAGCGACATCCTCGAATACCAGCAGTGCACGCCGAAGGTTCTCGTCCGCCAGCGGCCCAAGAATGACGGCCAGCACGATCGGTGCCAGAGGAAACCCGAACCGGTGAAGTACGTAGCCGATCAACCCGGAAATCAGCATCACGTAGACGTCGAAGTAATTCAGATTGACGGCGAACGCGCCGATCACACAGATCGGCAGAATCAGCGGCATCAGGAGCGTCTTGGGGAGGCTGAACAATTTTACACACGGTTTAATCAACGCGATGGCCATGGCGTACATGAAGAAATTGGCGACGATCAGCCCGATATAGATATAGAAAATCAGACCCGGGTTCTCTGTCTGGATCAACGGCCCCACGACAACGTTCTTCAGCTCTAACGCGGCCAGTATGGCTGCCGCCGCCGCGTTGCCCGGTATACCCAATGCCAATGTCGGTAACATCGACCCTCCAACGTTGGCATTGTTGGCAACTTCCGCGCAAACGATCGCCTCGTAGCTACCCTTGCCCCACTTCTTCTTCTCCTCCGCACTGGCGCGCCGCCGGCCGACATCGTAAGAAAAGAAAGACGC
The DNA here is from genome assembly GCA_963581225.1 of Gammaproteobacteria bacterium. Lineage (GTDB taxonomy): Bacteria > Pseudomonadota > Gammaproteobacteria > Steroidobacterales > Rariloculaceae > SMWC01. The sequence goes on along the minus strand of CAUZMW010000002.1, from coordinate 26,161 downwards.
AACGTTTGCTCCGGCACCCGGGATGGCGCCAATCACCGTACCGATAATCCCGGACCTAAAACTCGGCCGGATGTACTTGACCAGAGATCGTAGCGACGGAAGCACCCGACCGACATCCGACGGGATCGACGGCGGAGATTTCTGCAGCAGTACTCGAAGTATCTCGGTCAAGCCGAACAAGCCGATCAGAACCGGAATAAAACTTACTCCGTCATCCAGGTTGTACGAGCCGAAACTGAACCGAGAAACGCCGTGAATGGCATCCAGACCGACGAACGACACCATGAGACCGAGCCATCCTGAGATCCATCCCTTTAACGGCATCTCCATAGAAGACATCGAACCACAGATGGCGATCCCCCACAGCGAGAGTAGAAACATCTCCCAGGATCTGAACTGCAACGCGAAGAACAGTACGGCCGGTATCAGTGCGATGAGTAGAAGGATGCCAACCCAGTTGCCGATAAACGAAGCTGAGATCGCCGTGCCGAGCGCCAGTCCGCCCTCGCTTCGCGAGCGCGTAGCCCTCGATCATCGTCGGCACGGCGTCGGGCGTGCCGGGGATATTGATGAGTACGGCTGAGATCGCGCCGCCGAACACACTACCGGTGTAGACCCCGATCATAAATATGATGGCGACGGATTGGGACATACCCACGGTCAGGCCGATGAGCAGCGTCATCGCCATTGTCGTAGACAGGCCCGGCATCGCCCCCCAGAGTATCCCGAGTGTCACACCGCTTAGACAGGCGACCCAGAGCATCGGGGTCTGCGCAATAAAGAGCAGCTGTTCTAGAACCTGCGACCAGACTTCCACGCCGGCGCCTTAGAAAGATTCCGGCATGATGATGCCGAATCCATAGCGGAAAATAACCGCCAGAGTCTCGATCGTTACCAGCGACACAAGAAAACAACGTAAGAGAGGTGCTTTCCAGTAGAGCCTCATGATCGACGTGATCACGGCAACGGAAATGACCTCATAACTGCTGAGCCGAAACACAAACACGGACGTCAGCAGCCGCAGGTCAAAATTGATGATCCCGACGAGCACGACGTAAGCGATGACGATGCCGACCAGCAACAAGGCGCGACGGTCGTCTTCGTTAGCGAAGAACGTCCCGGCCGCCTGCCGAGCAGCACGCGTAAAGTCATCGGCACCGCCTGCTCGTATCGAAATGACGCCGAGGATGATCGCCATCAGGAGCAGCGTGAGGCTCGTGGCAAACGGCAACAGCCCCGGCGCAGTAAAAATTTCTCCGGGAACGTCTAGGCGAAGCGACATGACCATTGCGGCGATCGCCAACCCAGCAATTACACAAGCGCTACCGAGATCCTTGCCCGGAGTCGCCTGCCCACCCGTATCTTCCTCACCGGCGAACTCCATGTCTCCGGGCGGAACACCGTCCGGATCGTGGCGGGCTGTCTCGTCATTGGTCATGGTGTAGGTTCAACTCGGTGGAGAGCCGGCTAGCGCCTGCGGCTCCGATCTTATCGATCGTTATTCTACTTAAAACTCGGAAGCCGGCAGCGGCTGATAGTCCGGCGGCGGCCACCACTGATTGAAATTCTCAGGATCTGGCAAGCCCAATTCCGCGGCAGATCTCGCGCCGGGAATGTTCAATCGCGAGAAGGTCGCCGCGGAGATCGTCTCCAGTTCGGCGGCACGCCGGTCCGCCGCGTCACCAACCATCAGATCGGCCACGAAGTGCCGTCGCTCCACCATCTCCCGAAAAGCATCCGAGCGCACAGCGGCGCTGAACGCAGCTTCGACCTGACGGATAATTTCATACGGCGTATCTCGCCGGATGCCGAGATTGTAGGTACCGTTTGGCGGCAATTGCTCGCCCACGCCCGGCAACACGCTCCCCAGTGTCGGCATGACCTTGCCGCTAGCAGTCCTTATCTCCGTCAGGCCGGACTGCTGCAACGAAATGAGCTGGCCGGTATCAACGAGTTGGATGTGCTCATGCACGCCGCCGCCGGCAATATCGACCTCACCGTTGAGACCCGCCAGCGTCGCCTGCTGCCCGCTGCCGTAAGGCACATATTTGAGATCGATACCGGCAGACTGAGCGACGACCGCTGCCAGCTCATGCCACTGACCACCGGCCCCCGATGTGGAAATGGTGAGCTGCCCCGGGTTCGACTTGGCCGCTGCAACAACGTCCGCGAACGTCTTGAACAGCGAATCGGGCCGTACAGCCCAACTACCGAGCGCGGCCGCCGCCTGCAGATAGTACCAATCCGTCCACGAGCGGGAGTCACCGCCGCCGCCGATTCGAGCATATTTATTAAAACTCGATGCGCCCAGAAGCGTGTAACCGTCATTCGGCCTGTTCAGCGCATAGCGAGTCGCCAGCGCCCCAGCGGCACCCGGCCGGTTCTGGACGTTGATACGCCAGCCCGTCGCCGCGGACATCTCGGCGGCGAGCGCTCGCAGTACGGTATCGGTTCCACCACCGGCGGCATACATCACGACCAGGTTGATCGGCCGCTCCGGCCACTGGGCGCAGGCGATACCAGGGGCGATGACGAGCGCTAACAGAGCCGTGCAAATGGGCAGATTGACGTATTTTTTTCGCACAAATCGATCTGGAACTGATTCCGTCGGAAATCGCTCTTCTAGGGTGGATTCGACCGCTGGTATTCTTGCAAGAGTGTCCCGGGAGCGCAAGCGACTGGCGGCACGCGAAAAGCTCGTGACACTAACGGCTGACACCGTGCAGGTATTCCCTCCCTACCGGCCGTGACGTAGAATAACCGCCGTCTTGAGCTTGCCCTCGGCGGACAGACAACAACCAATCGACGGGGCTGCCACATCACGGACATCGAATCTGGGGTTGCGAGGATCTAGGCCTCGCGCTCTGATATTTATTGTGAATTTGCGAACGACTTAACCGAGGGAGATCGGGCATGGCGAATTTTGGTACCGTGGGATTGGACTGGCAGCAACGCATTAACTGGGAGCGGCTGCGCACGTACCGCCTTGAAAGGGCCCGGAAGCGTATGAAGGCTGCCGGACTCAGCGCGTTGGTCCTGATGTACGACGAGAACATTCGCTATGTTACGGCCACGCTGACACCCGGCTGGTGCCGACTCAAACCCGGATTACGTTATGCGATGCTCTGCGGTGACGATCCACCGGTCATCTTCGAGCAAGGCGACATCGGCGCACAGATCCAGCGCCACTGCCCCTGGATCCCGAAAGAAAACGTTCGTTACTCCTACTCCTGGATCAAAGGTGCAGCCGGACCCGCTTCGGCCCAGCAAGTCGGCAAGTTTGCGAAGGCCGTGAAGCAGGAAATGAAAAAGAGCAATGTCGCAGGCGAGAAAGTCGGCATCGACTTCGTCGATATCAATATCATCCAAGCGTTCAAAGACGAAGGCATCGATTGGACCGACGGTATGTCTCCGATGATGGAAGCGCGTGCCGTCAAGAATGTGGACGAACAGGAATGTTTCCGTATCGTCGGCGCCATCGGTGACGCCGCTCACTGGGAGACGATGAAGTTCCTGCGCCCCGGCTTGACGGAGAATCAAGTCACGGCCCATATCATGAAGTTCCTCTACGACATTCCAGGTATCGAAGACGTCGAGGACGTCATCGTCTCGTCGGGGCCGAACACCTGGCCTAACTGGCGCAATTTCTCAGACCGTATTATCAAACCCGGCGATATCGTCTTCATGGATCTCGCCGCTCTCACTTGGAACGGCTACAAATCTTGCTACTACCGAACCTATTGCGTTGGTGCAGAACCGTCGGAGAAGCAGAAGGAAATCTATGCGACTGCGAAGGACTGGCTCTACGCAGCGATCAACGAAGTTAAGCCTGGCGCGACAACCCGCGATATCGCTTCCGTATGGCCGTCGGCGAAGGAAGCCTGGGGCTACGAAGAGGAAGATCAGGCCGCGGCCAACCTGTGGGGACACGGGCTCGGCCTCGCGCAGTACGACCCTCCCGTTATCTCGCGAATCTGGTCGCTGGATCATCCGATCGACATTCAGGAGGGCATGACCTTCGCGCTCGAGACTCAGCACGGTATTCCGTTCAAGTGGGGCGTACGCATCGAAGAAATGCTGATTGTGCATTCCGACCATACCGAGATCGTCTCGAACTTCCCCGTGGAGCAGATCACGGTTGTCGATCCGATTCCGGGTTACGCCGCGGCTGATTCGCGAGACCGCAAACTGGTCTAGCAAAGGAGATCACGGGAGATGCACAACTTCGTCATCCCGCTAAGCGCCCCCGAAGCGACCGATGTGGATCGCTTCGGGCCCAAGGCCGCCAATCAAGCGGCTCTTGGGCAGGCTGGCCTGCCTACTCCGGGCGGCTATTGCCTCGACGCGGAAGCGTACCGGAGCCAGCTCAGGGCGCTCGGCCTGGAGGAGACCGCGCGCGCGGTTTTCTCAACCGAGGGCTTCGAGGCTCGCCGCAACGCGCTCGACATGAAGCTCGGCTTGCTCGACCAACCGATCGTGGAGTCCTTGCTCTTGCCGCTGCTCGAAACGTGGCGTGAACTCATGGCGACAAACGGCACGCTGGGTGTCGTACGCTCATCGGCGCTCGTCGAAGATCGCTTCGACTCGAGTTTCGCGGGCCAATTCGAGAGCTTTCTGGGGCTGGAAAACGAGACCGAGTTTCTGACGGCGGTCCGGTCTTGCTGGTGTGCGCTATGGTCGACTCGCGCGCTGCGTTATATGGCGACGCACGGCGCCGACCCGGCCGATACCGCGATGGCACTGATTATTCAGCCACTCGTTCATGCGCGCGCTTCCGGCGGCGGGCTGAGCCGGACGGCCGAGGGCGACATGTTGATCAGTGCGACATTGGGTCTCGGCTCGGCAATCGCCCAGGGCGAGGTCGTCCCGGATCGTTACGTACTCAGCCGCGATTGCGAAATCATCGAGATGGTCGGCGGACGCAAGACGCATAGCGTTGGCTGCGTACACGGCACGCAGTCGGTCGAGCGTGCGCGCGCCGAAGATCCATGCCTCGACGCGGCACAAGTCATCGAACTCGGTCGTCTACTGCTGAAGGCCGAGGACGTAATCGATGGACCGGCGGAGATCGAATGGTCGCTCGACGATACAGGCTTCAAGATGCTGCAAGCACGGCCGCTGCACGTCGAAGAAGAGACCGCTGACGTCGATGAAGTCTGGGCGCAGAAGCCGCGCCTTAGAGGACACCCGGCCGGCATCGGTTGGGGTTCCGGGCGCGCCTGCATCGTGAACTGCGAGTGCGAGATTTCCCGGATCGGACCGGGAGACGTGCTCGTCACGAAAGTCGCGGGACCGGCGCTGAGCCAGATGCTATCGCAGGTCTCCGCCGTCGTCGCAGAACTCGGCGGCAGCACATCGCATCTCGCCTCATTGGCACGCGAACGCGGCATCCCGATGGTCCTCGGCGTGCTCGACGCTACAACCTTGATCCCGGACGGATCCACAGTCGCCGTCGATGGCGTCGCCGGCATCGTCCGCTGGATGGAATAACGGAGTTCTCTACTGCATGACTGATAAAGCCAAAGTCGTTCTTACCGATTATGTATGGGAAAAGCTGGATGTCGAGCACGAGATTCTCGGCGAGCTCGCCGAGATCGTCCCGATACAAGTGTCTGACTCGGACGGGTTTTTCCCGGAGGCCGCGGACTGCGACGCGTTGCTGAACACCTACGCCGGACCGATCACCAGCGAAATCATGGCGCGGATGCCGAACTGTAAGATCATCGCGCGCTACGGAATCGGTGTGGACACGATCGATCTTGATGCCGCGACCGAGGCGGGCATCATCGTCACGAACAACCCGACCTACTGCGTCGAGGAAGTCGCGGAGCACACAATCGCGATGCTACTAGCATCATCGCGAAAAATCGCATTCTATGATCGCCTCGTGCGTGCAGGCCGATGGGAAGTCCCACCTGGGAAACCCATGTTCCGTATATCAGGAAGTACCTGCGGGCTCATCGGCTTCGGTAACATCGCCCGGCGCGTTGCGAAAGCGGCTGCGGGCCTCGACATGCGCGTACTCTACTTCGACCCGTTCGTTGAACCAGGTCAGTTCGACGCGCCGGGAGAGAAAGTCGAATTCGATCAACTACTGACAGAATCCGATTTCGTCTGCATTCACGCCCCGCTGCTGCCACAGACACGCGGCATGATCGGCGCCGACCAATTCACCAAAATGAAAGATACGGCCGTCATTGTAAATTGTTCACGCGGACCGATCATTGACACCGACGCGTTGGTCGACGCGCTCGACAACAATACGATTGCCGGCTGCGCGCTAGACACGACTGATCCGGAACCGTTGACCGAAAACCACTCGCTGCGAAACCGCGATAACGTCATCATCAATCCGCATGTCGCGTGGTACAGCGAGAAGGCCATGGCCGGCCTGCAGGCCGGCGCACCGAACGAGGTTAAACTCGTACTACAAGGTAAGTGGCCCAAGAACGCCATCAACAAGGCCGTCAAAAACAACAACCGCGCCGGTTTATAGAACTCTATAAACTCTACTCTGGCCTTCGAGGAATAAAGGGGGCGAGCCCTTCTTAAAGGGCCGTCGCTCCGTCGGTCGGTAGTTTGTGTCCTTCACTGGAGTCTCAACGTCCCCGCAATCGCCTCCACGAGATCGCGGAATTCCAGCGAGTGCTCGATACGATCGGCTTCGTACTCCGCACCATCCAGATACGCAGTATTCTCCCCTAGCTGTCGCATGGCCGCCTGATAGTCCTCGTTCGCCTGCAAATCTGCGAATGCATTGCGAAGAACAGCGAGTCGATCTTCAGGAATACCGCGAGGCGCAAGGACGATACGATGAATATAGCCGGCGTTTGGCGGCAAGCCGATTTCGACGAACGACGGTACTCCTTCTAGCGTGCGCTCGGTTCCTGCGGTCGCGAGTACCCTGACTGTATTCGCCTCGATATCTGCAGCAATCGTCGCGGGGAACGCCATCGAGAATGAGACATCGCCTGCCATAAGAGCTGCCTTCGCAGGTCCACCACCTCTATACGGCACCATACGGAAACGTAGATCTAGCGCCCGCATTATTTGCTGCGCCGGCACGAACAGCGCGGCCCAGAGACCACTGTGCGAGAACAGGACCTGACCGGGGCGCGCCCTCGCGTCTGCCTCAAGATCGGCCCAGGTCTGATAGAGCCCGTCGCTACGTACAATGATTGCAATTTGCCCGTAGTTAATGCGCGCTACCGCAACGAGATCCTCTAGGGTGTCATAGTAATCGTTGAGAAACGTGTACTGATGCAGTTGATCTCGAAAGTTGTCGTTGAATATTAGCGTGTATCCGTCCGGCGTAGCCTGCGTAGCTTCTAGAGTGCCCTTCTGCCCCGCCTGGCCGGGAACGAGCTTGATCAACATCGGCTGACCAAGGTACTGACTCAGATAGGTTGTGAATACGCGCGCGGTCAAGTCGCTCGAACCGCCCGCAGCAAACGGAGTAATCAAGGTGATCGGTTTATCAGGATATTGGGCTGCCGAATCGGACGCCAGCAGCCCAAACCAGACCAGCGTGAACAGTAGTGCTGGGCAGGCAGCCTTAATCGTCGCAGCTAATTTCGAGGCCCATGCTTTCACAGCACATCCCCATTTTCTCTTTCGAGGGCGCGTTTTCGGAAGTACGCCATGCGGCGTCCCAACAGCAGACCGATGACCGGCGTGGCGAGCACAACCGCCGTCATACCAATCCGTTCGGTCAACGCGAATCGAATCCAATTGTCGCCGGCTAACGCCAGCGTCTGCCCGAAAGTATATTCCAGTTCGCGGCCCAATATGAACCCCATCACCATCGGCGCGACGTCGAACTTCGCCTGCCGAGCTGCGATTCCGATCAGACCGAAGCCGATTAATGTCACGATGTCGAACGGGTTTCCGCGGGCCAGATAGGTGCCGGCGAAGGCCAGCATGATCGTGACCGGGATCAGCAGCGATTTCTTGATCGTGACGACTCGCGCAAAGAATGGAATCGTCACGTATCCAATCGCGACAAACAAGACGTTCGCCAGGACCATAGCAATCAAAATCCCGAATACGATATCGCCGCTGGACGTCAGTAACGTCGGGCCAGGCCGCAACCCCTGCATCATGAAAGCGCCGAGTAGTAGAGCCGTCACGGCGTCACCCGGAATGCCAAGCGTTAGCAGCGGCACCAAGGTCGGACCATTGACCGCATTATTTGCTGCTTCTGCTCCGGCCACACCATCCAGTTCCCCCTTGCCGTAGGTTTCGGGATGCTTGGATGAATTCTTCGCCGCGATATAACCCATCATCGCGGCGATCGGTTGACCCAGCCCCGGAATGACCCCTATTCCGGTACCGATCAGCGTCGATCTAAAGATAGTACGAAGGCTATTTTTCAATTCGTCGAGACGCAACCGCTCGCCCACGAAACTCGCGACGCTAGAGCCGGGCATGTCACCCTCCTTCACGGCATTGAAAATCTCCGGTAACGCGAACAACCCGATCAAGATCGGTATCAAATGAAAGCCGTCGTAGAGTTCCGATGTGCCGAAGGAATACCGGGCCATCGCCGAGAACGGATCGGCGCCCACGAAACCTACCCACACGCCAAGACACAGCATGATCAAGCCCTTGATGACGGGCCCGGTCGCGGTCACGGCAATAATCACCAGGCTCAGAAACATGACGGCGGCGATCTCTGGCGGCCCGAAGCCGAGCACGATCGCGGCGACCGGGATGATCATGACGAGCGTGAAAATATCGCTTAGAAAGTCCGAGATTGCGGATGCGAACAGGCTCATCTCGAGTGCCTTTCTCGACTTGCCCTTCTTGGTCAGCGCGTGACCGTCGAACACCGTGGCGATCGAGGCACCGGTGCCGGGCATTGAGATCAAGATCGCCGGCACGCTGCCGCCGTAGATCCCACCTTTGTAGACGCCGATCAGGAATGGGATACCGATCAACGGATCACCCACCAGGAAAGAGATTGGCACGAGTACCGACATGCCCATGGATGTCGTGAATCCCGGAAGCGCACCCATCAGCATGCCGAGAAGCAATCCGCCGCTGATCCAGATAAACGTATCGACCCGTAGCGCGAGGTCCACACCCGCCAGTAAGGACTCAATCATGAGATCGCGGTCCCCGGCTCGATGTCCTGCTGCTCATGTCGCTCCGCCGTACACACGATCGACCCTAGACCGAGGGTAGCAGCCGCAGGATCGGAACCAGCGCCCGCTCTATGAAGTCGATCTCCGGGAGAGCGGTTCTCAAGACATGCGTAACAATGACGTAGAAACTCAGCGGCAGAATGAGACTGATAGCAATAATCTGGAATACGCCGCGATTGCCGACCAAAAGGGAAGTACTGGCCATCAGCAAGAACATCGTCGTTAGAAAGCCGAGCGTCGTCAGCAGGAGCGCGCAAGTCACGGTGATGAACACGAACAGAATCTGTCGGTACATCGTCCCGCCGACTCTCTCGCCTTCGCCAACAGAGCCTGCTACGAAGAGCGTACCGTTCCTGCATTTCGTGATCAGAAAAATTGACGCGACCAAAGCGGTACCGGCGAGTATCAAGGTCGGGAATACCTTAGGGCTCATCGCCAGGATATCGGGACCCAGAGGAATCGGTGGCTCGGCAATCAGCCATCCACCAAACACGAGCGCCAGCACCGCCAACACCAGAACGACCGCCGTGAACTTTACGTCAGCCTCAAGATGAGACACAGCGCCCCCAGTGACCCAGAATCAAGGCGACTTATGCGGCTGCGACGGCGGAGAGCATTGCTCCACTGAGCGGTAGTCTTACCGCTTCATTACGCTCATCCGAAAGGTCAGCGGCCATATAGACCTCCATGACGCGCCGTGCACTCTCCGCCGTGGCCATCACGGGGCGGTCGAACGCGATCGACTCCAGATAATGGACCGTCTCGTTGTGCATCGGGCCCGCGAAAACATGGTTCACGGACTCGCCGGGCATCGAAGACATGGGCAACTGTATTCCGTTCTCCATCGTATTGAAGATGACGTCGCGGTGAGTGTCGTCTACGACGAGCATGCCCTCGGTGCCGGTCACTTCGATCCACGTGCTTGCGTAATTCTTGTATCCCGGCGGCATAGTCCAGCCTGCGCCGATCGTAAAGACGACGCCGTTATCCATCGTCACCATGATCCACTGCCCGTCCGGAGAACCCGAGAAATCCTCGAGCGCGCCATACATGGTCTGCGAATACACCCGAACCGGTCGTGCGGGCTCCAGACACCAGAGCACGAAATCGATGTCGTGCGTCGCTTCCATTGCCGCGGGTGAAAGCTTAATTCGACCGCTGATTTTCTTACCGAGGCCGCGACTAACATGGCGGCTGACGAGTGCGGACACCGGGTCGCCGATCGATCTCTCCGTCAGACACTTCTTGACGTACGCAAACTTCGGGTTAAAGCGTTGCGAATAACCGATCGCGAATTTAAGTTCCTTATCCTTACCGAGCTGAATGAGCTCATCAGCCTCGTCGAGTGTCAGCGCCAGCGGCTTTTCAAGGAAGACATGCTTGCCGGCCAGCAGAGATTCCTTCGCCATCGGATAGTGCGTCGTCTCGGGCGTCGCCGAGATGATGATCGTATCCAGGTTGTCTCTGGCAATGACTTCGCGATAGTCCATTGTAGAGGAAGTCGCATTGGTCTGCTCGGAAACCTCCTTGAGGCGATCTTCATCGATCTCCGCAAGGTGTAATTCATCGACGATCGGGCTGCCGGCACACGTATTCGCACGAATGCCTCCACACCATCCGGCCCCGATCAGTCCTACGTTGATTCTTTCCATTCTCTATTCTCTCTCAAGCTTTAGTTGCGGCGAGGAAAATCCTCTCCACAGAATTGTACGGGCTTCGCTGTAGAGCCGCCAATGGCCCGCCATTTTGCCATTATTATTTAATAAATCAGTACTTAAAACATTAACTCCGGCAGCCAGGTCGCGAGTCTGGGGACCAGCAGCAGCAATGCCGCAACTCCAAGCATCATAATCCAGTAAGGGATGGAGCCACGGAAAATGTCCCCCAACGTGACCGACGAGTCCGGTACGGCGGCTTTAACCGTGAAGACCAATAGGCCCATCGGCGGTGTCAGCAAGCCGGCCTCAATGATCAGGATACCGTAGATTGCGAACGCGATTTCGTTGAAGCCAGCGTTGATGGCGATCGGCACGAAGATCGGCACCGTCAGCAGAATAATCGAGATCGAATCGATGAGCGCACCGAGCAATAGCCAGATCACCGTCATGACCAGAATCATCCCGACAACCGAAAGCCCGGTGCCGAGAAATAGATCCTGAATCAGGTTGATGCCGCCGCTAACAGCCAGCAGTCGCGCGTACATCGACCCGGCGATCAGTAGAAACATGATGGGTGCCGTCGACCGGCCGGCATTAACTATCGCTTCAGTGAACTCCTTGCGCCGCATTCCTCTCACCCAACCGAGGACTATGCTGCCCAACGCACCGAAGCCTGCAGCCTCGGTGGGCGTGAAGACTCCCAGCCAAATGCCGCCCAACACGATGAAGACCAGAGCGATGATACCGAGACCGCTGATTAACTCAGCACGGCGCTCGGCAACGCTTGTGTCACCAACCGGCCTATCGACTGCGGGCGCGACCGATGGGTTACGTACCGCCACGATAACGCAGTAGGCGATAAACGTGAGGCCAAGTAGCAGACCGGGCACTACGCCGGCAATAAAGAGGGCGCCAACCGAGCCCTCGGTCAATATCGCCCAGACGATCAACAGTACGCTGGGCGGTATCAACATGCCGAGACAGGCGCAACCGGTGACGGCGCCCAACGCATACGATTTGTCGTACCCCGCTCGACGCATTTCGGGATAGGCGATCCGGCTGAAAGTCGCTGCCGCTGCGATGGAAACACCGGACACTGCGGCGAACGCGGCATTACCGACAACCGTGGCGGCAGCCAGGCGGCCGGGGAGTCGCTTCAGCGCACGGTCGCAGAGAAGATAAAGATCCTTTGCGGCCCCCGACCGGCTGATAATCTCACCCATTAACATGAATAGCGGAATAACGGCCAGCGCGTGACTACGAATAGCGTCGTACGCCGTCGAGCCGAGAATCGACAGTGCGATAGTCATATCGCCGTAGCTCAAGTAGACGCCGATGACGCTCGCAAGACCGAGGGCGACGCCAATGTGTACGCCCGCCAACACGAACACGAGCAGGATCGCCAGGGAATAAAAGATGACTTCCGGGCCCATAGCGTCCCCTACCGAGTCTCGTCCGCCGGCCTACCCTCAGACATTCGCCAGCTCCTCATCCCCTAACTGCCCGGTCCAGTCGAGATAGAGCAGATGAAAATAGACGTAGGCGGCAAACAGAGAAGTAACGACGACCAGAAAGCGTACCGGATAGGTCGGTACGCGCAGCGCACCTTCACCTTCGTATTCGCTGACACCCAGCGCCTCCAAAGCCGGCCCCCAGGCACTGAACGCAGTCCCGAGGAAAAACAGCACTCCGCAGAGACCGGCGAAGGAGCGGAGAATTCTCTTCCAATCCGCGCCGACTGCGCCGTAGATAAGCGTCGTCCGAATCATGCCACCGCGATAGATCGCGAGCGGGATCTGTAGAAAGGTTATCGAGACGACCGAGTTCTTGATAATTTCCGTTGCACCAAGGAGCGGCTGGCTGAAGAGATAGCGCCCTGTCACATCGACGAAAATGATGAGCGCGAGCACGATGACCCAGAACGCGGAGACGATATGCGTCGCTCGTGCGATTCGTTCGATCACGTGTCTAACTCTGCGTCTCGCATCCGATTCTTCTCTCAGTTCCGGAGCGGCCTACTCAGACCGTCTCCCAGGCACCGCTTTGCACCGACTTCGCAATGGCCTCAAGTACGGCAACGTTACCGATACGTTGTTCATCCTGGAAACGGTAAGGCGTGCCGTTCGTAACCGCATCCGCCCATTCCTCCAGATTGGCTCTAACCGGATCTTTTGCAGGGAAGCTCTGCGAGTGCTGAACGCCGTCCTTACGACAAGTGATGAGGTGCGTCTTACCACCGTGTTGAGGATGGGAGTCATCGCGCGCCTCGACCCATATCTGGTCGCCGAAGACCGTGAACCGTCCGTAGTACGGCGTCGAGGAGATCGCGCCGATGAAGCCTGTCGAACCGCTCTGAAACTTAAACTGCACCGTCACGACGTCACCGGTCGGCAAGTCGAGCACGCGCTTGGCCGTCTGCGCCGCAACGGCTTCCACCGGGCCGAGCATGGAGATAAACAGGTCGGTCAGGTGAACTCCCATGCCGGTCATCCCAGCGGCCGGCGCTTCTTCGGTCGAACCGCGCCAGTTGTCGGCGTCTACGCTGGCGAAGATGTCGTGCGAGAAGTTGGCTTCTACATGCATTTGCGTGCCCATCTCTCCCGACGCCACGATTCTTGATATCTCTTCCATCGTCGACTCGAAGCGGCGCTCGTGCCCGACACCTAGAATCAAGCCTGCGTCCAACGCCGCCTCGACCATCCGCTCGGCACTCTCCTTCGTTAGAGACAGCGGCTTCTCGCAGAAAATCTGTTTGTCGTGTGCGATCGCAGCGTGTAGCTGGTCTTCGTGCTGGGAGTGGGGTGTGCAAAGAATGACGGCGTCGACCTCGAGATCCTCGAGCACCTTCTGATAGTTGTCGAGCAGCGGAATGCCGGTCTCGGCCGAGAAATCTCTGTGACGATCCGGACGGCGCGCCGCCATTCGGACGATCTCGAGCTTGTCGCTGCCCTTGACGGAATTCACCATGTGCCGACCCCACCAGCCGAGCCCAATCATCGCCGTTTTGATCATCGTTCCTCCATGTTCCCTGTCTAGCGTCTGCGGCCAATCCGCATTCTTCTTTGCCGGTTGGTTAGTCGATGGTGTAATCGACGAGCCACTCGTAACCACTTTGCGTGATCAGCTCGATATACGAGCGAATAATTTCCGATCCCGGCATGCCGCGCGAATCGGCTTCCTTCGCCATACGATTCGGAAAACCGCGTAAAGACTGCGCCCACTCCCGGCGCGCGGCGTCCGAAAGCTCGCGAACCGTCGCACCTCCGGCACGAAGGCTCGCCAGCCCGGAGATCTGCCGCTCCTGCAAGACTCGCGCCGCCTCGACCTCATACGCCCGGCCGACGGCCTCGACGATCTGGCGCACGTCCGCCGGTAATCGGTCGAATGTCCTTTCGTTCATCGTCATGATGATGGCGCCACCCATCGCGCCGAAGCCGATCAAGGTGTAATACGGTGCGGGCTCGTGAAATTTGTAGGCGAAGTACGCCGACGGAAACATCAGCCAGCCGTGGTAAACCCCTGTCTGCAGAGCCATATAGCCGTCAGGCAAAGCCGACTGGACCGGTACGACGCCGGCTGACGCCAGCCAGGGAAGGTTCGGCCCGGCGCCTGCAACCTTTACGCCGCGCAGGTCTTTGACGCTGTCCCACGGAACGCTGGAACCGAGATGATAGTTATCCCATCCATTGATGGCCAACAAGCGCTGACCGTAGCGCTCCGTGAGTTGCTCAGAGAGCCAGGGATTTCTGTCGTAGATCTCGCGACCCAGCCGAATACTTTTCTCCGAGTCCTGGGGCCCGAACGGCACGAAATACTGAAAATTATGCAGGAATAATTTCGCCGGCTCGAAGCAGGTGCAAAACGCACCAATATCGAGAATCCCGATCTGTACGGCTTCGAGAGTTTCCGCAACGGACGCGATCGAGCCGCCATAGCCCTCGACGATGCGAAACTCGTGATCGGTCTCCTCCGCGACTCGCCGCTTGAGTTCCGGCACGAGGTAATCGCGCATGACCGTCGCATAGACTGAAGGACCCGCAGGGTGGCCCGTTCCGACGCGTAACGTAAAGCGCTCCGCCGACACCTGAGCAGGCAGAGCGAAGATGAAAATCAGCGCGACTCGCGCGGCCATCGTCATCACTCAAGCCCGACAATATCTCTTGCGTCACCCGTTAGTTCAAGGATGTGCAGCCCCGTGGATGAACGATCGACGGCATAGATATAACCGCGGTCATCGATGTTGACGTTGTTCGTCTGAATCGCCGCGTCACAGATTTCCGTTCCGTCTACCTCAACGCAGAGCTCAGTCGTGTTCTCGGTGGTCTCGGGCACAAAGTAGCCGACCTCAACAGGGTCGAACGGATCTCGGATATCGACAGCTCTGACCCCGGCATTGAAGTACGACAACACGACGAGTCTGCCGTCGAAACCTGGATGATCGGCATCGTTAATCGAATGCGGGCCGAAGCGTCCGCCCCGATGGCAGAAGTCTCCGGGTTCCTCGGCAGCCTGATAAGTCGATATCGGGAACGGCTTGTCCTCTTGCGTGATGTCGAGGATAAACATGACATCCCGTGTGCCCTGGCAGCGGCGGGCCCCGCCTCCAGCCTCCGACGGCACCAGCAAAATATCGCGAGTGCCATTTTCTAGGTCGTCCTCATAGCCGCTAATCGGCACGCCGTACACAGGTTTCGCCGTGTGCACGCCCCAGTACGCCGGCATGTCTAAACGTGCGATTTGTGGGTAGAGCAAATTTTCCGGCGTCGGCGCGTACGGATCCTCGGCCTCCGGGTCGCCGCTCAGGAACTTATCCAGATCGAGAATCTGCAGCGTGCCATTGTTGCCGCTGCCGTAACCCAGATACATACGGTTACCGGTGACATACGGCTGATGCAGGCCTGAGATCTGATAGTCGGGGAACGGCCCCTCAGCATTCGGCTCCCAACCGACAAGTCCGAAGTCACGGATGTGCCGCGGCTCTTCCGGATTACTGAGATCGTAGGTCTGCAGCACCCGCGTTACGCGCCAGCCGGCCGGCGTACCGTTAAAGAATCCAAGTCCCGTCTCACAGTGCCATTGGCCCTTATGAGTCTCGCGGTTGCCGCGGCTGGATTCGGGGCGCGACGAGTCGGCCGTCTCCGCGATAGTGCGCAGAAGATGTGGCTCGGCGGGATCGGTGACGTCGAACAATTCGTAGCCCAGAAGTCCGTTGGTACGCATGGCGTAGACTCGATTGAGGTCGCCGTTCGGCAGATCCGATCCGTTGCAGATCTGCACGTGTTGAGTACCGCTCGCTTCATCGCCCGTCGGCGGCACATGACGCAGCATGACGGGCGCACTCGGATCGGTCACGTCGAGGATCGACATGCCGTTCACCTCGACCTGGCCGGTTTGAGGATTTAACTGCTCTCCGGCGTGCTGGCCGACGAAGAGAATGCGGCGATCGCCATAGGCGTGAACTATCGGTTGATAAGCGGAACGCGCCTGAAGATCGTGATAGCCGACGAGCTGCATATTTCGGGCGTTGGCGTATTCAGCCTCGACCTCAGCCGGCATAGCGGCGGTGGCGCTCGAAGCGGGTGCCGCCGGAGTCTCTGGCTGAGTATCGCAACCGACGATGAACAACGCGGGTAAAATACAGCAGATTCTGATGGATCGTCGATTCAGCAATGATTCTTTGGACATCACGTCTCCTCCCGGGATTCTTATAACTATTCGCGATTCGGTATGGGCCGCCGATATGATCGTGCCTAAACGTGCCCGAGTCTAGACAAGGAGAAGAATCGCGACGCCTACAGATACGGGGACGCCCCTTCGTCGTCACCGGAACACCAAGGGACACACATGCTGAGAACTCGCCTGGCCACACTTATCGGTACGTTGATCTTGGCGTTTCCGGCGCTCGGGCATCATTCGCAAGCAGAATTCGACGATGACGTAGTTGAGATGGACGGCGAGATCGTCGCCGCTTACTGGCGCAACCCGCACGTGAATTTCACGCTCAAAACCGTCGATGATAACGGTACCGAGCAACTCTGGGAGATGGAGGCTGCATCGTGGAACACGCTGGCGCGCAAGGGCGTGCCGCGGGATGTCTTTCAAGCGGGCGCTCGGGTTACCGTCGCCGTGAATCGATCGACGAAGCGGCCGCGGCAACTCAGCGTGACGAACGTGCTCCTCGACAATGGCACCGAAGTCATTGTCAGCCCGGGCAACGGTCAGCCACACTGGGCGAACGACTACTATGGTGGCGCCGCACGGCCGGCCGAATCTACGCCGGCCCCGGATCTATCGGAAGGCACCGGCGGTCTTTTTCAGACCTGGTCGATCGCCGGTGGTCGTCGCGTACCGCTCGACCGCGAGCTGCCGTTAACCGACTCGGCTCGTGACGCCTTCGCTGTCTGGGATCCACAGACGGAAGATCCGTTGCTGCAATGCATACCTCCCGGCATGCCCCCGACGATGGGCAACCCGTATCCGATGCAGTTCAGCGAGCAGGACGACGTGATCATTCTTCGGTTGGAGGAGTTCGACAACGTTCGGACGATTCATCTCACTCCCGATAACGCTGAGCGCGTGCCATCACCGTTAGGCTACTCCGTCGGCCGCTGGGAGGACGGCGCACTGATCGTCGAGACGACGGACATCGACTATCCATACTTTAACCGCGTCGGAGTTGCTCAAAGTGAAGGAGTCGAGACATTCGAGCGCTTCACGGTCACCGACGGCGGGCGACGCCTGGATTACGAATTGACGATAACGGACCCGGCGACACTGACCGAACCCGTGAGCTGGAACACCTACTTCGCCTCGGACCGCGGCGACGTCATCCGACCATATGAATGTAACGTAGAACGCTACGTAGAGAGATAAGGATATCCATGATTAGCTTATACGACCCGCGGGCTTGCCGCGCACCGAGATTGGCGGTGAGCGCATTGCTCGCGATTTTCTTGTGGCTGCCGACCGCTCAAAGCCAAACGCTTAACGTGACGCTACTCGGCACCGGCGACCCGATCCCGCGTCTAGACCGGTTCGGTCCGGCGACGCTCGTAGAGGCCGGCGAGCATCGCATGCTGTTCGACGCCGGCCGCGGCGCTGCTCAACGCCTCGGGCAACTTGGCATCGCCTTGGGCGATATCGACGAACTTTTCATCACGCATTTCCACCATGACCATCTAAACGGTTTGACGGACGTCTGGATGACGGGTTGGCTGCCGAATCCGTTCGGCCGCAGAAGCGCGCCGTGGCGGGTCTGGGGGCCGACCGGAATAGAAGGCATTCTCGACGGACTCCGGCAGGCGATGGACCCTAATATCCAGACCCGCATTATCGATGAGCAACTCCCTCCTGCCGGCGCCGAATTCGAAGTGCATGAGTTCTCGGACGACGGCGTCGTTTTCGACGAAGACGGCATTGTCGTCACGGCTTTTTCCGTCGATCACGGTGAGTACATCAAGCCGTCATTCGATTATCGCATTGACTACGCCGGGCGTTCGGTCGTGATTTCTGGAGACACGAAGTTCGATGAGAACCTGATCGAAATCTCCGAAGGTGTCGACGTCTTGATCCACGAAGTCGCCGCCGCGAACGAAGAGATTCTGAATTTCGATCAGCGCATGCAGTTTATTCTCGACCATCATACGACGCCCGAGGAAGCCGGAATCGTTTTCACGCGCGCCGCGCCCAAGCTCGCGGTGTACACGCACTACGTCTTATTGAGCGCGCCCCGGGCGCCGGAAGTCACAATCGAAAGGGTAGTGGAACGCACACGGACCACTTACTCGGGCCCGCTACAGACCGGCGACGATCTGATGCGTTTCGAGATCGGCGACACGGTGAAGGTCGTACCGTTCAGTCCGTAGTCGGCGATCAGAACATTGCCACGGGCGCAACCGACGCTCCCGTCGCCCCCTGAATCTTCAACGGCTGGATGATCAAAGCGAATTCGTACACTTCCTGTGCAGCAAGCTCTTCGAGCCTCATTCTTTCCAATATATGGATCCCGTTGACCACGAGCATGATTTGATGAACTGGCAGCGACAGCGCCGGGTCGGGATTCGGTTGAATCTCGACAGGCTGATTGTCGGCACCCACAATCATCGGGTCTTGCGTGACGAGCCATTGCGCGGCGGCTACTCCGATACCTGGAGCCGGACCGAGGAACCGCGGGACATCGCGTTCCCAGAGTCGCCCCCAACCGGTATTGATGATCACGGCGTCGCCGGGCTCCAATGTCAACTCTTCGCGGCTTAATGCCTGCTGGAGATCTTCCGTCGTAATTTCATAATCCTCGGGCAGCATATCCACGCCCTTGAGCTTGGCGATATCGAGCAGCACACCGCGCGTCATGAGCGTGCCCACATTCTCTATGCCGAGCCGCGTGAATCCCGCTCGCGTCTGCGTCTCGTCGACGTGAAAACAGTTGTAGAGCGAGTTACCGATCGACTGGTGACTGAAGCCATCGATCTGCGTACCCACCTGGCCGAGTTCCGTAACGACGAGTTCCTCGTTCGAACCCCTGCGATTGCTTTGAGAGTTCATCGCCGTCGGCTTGGGGTAGAGATCGAAATGGCGGGTACCAAGCGGTATCTCCGCGTGCAACACGTGTCCGAGTTCGATGACTTCGCCGCGGCGTATCAATTGCGTCGCCCGTAACACGGAAGCGGGCCCCATATGGTTACCCGAACCGCGCTCGTCACCGACTCCCCACTTAGACGGGCAGCGGTCCTCTTCGGATGGTGGCTGCCAGGATTGTGCGTTCGCTGTCGATACAATGCCGGAAAGCGTCAGCAAGGTCATCATTGTTATGCGGTTCATTATCGATTGCCTGCTGGTGAGCTACCGTGGCGGCCTGTCCACCTCGGTTCTGTGAATCTCCGTGACCTGCCCCATCGGCGTCAGATCCTTACCCTGAAGACCAGGATAGTCTAGTTCATAGCGAGCGCACTTGAAGGTGGAGTTCACGCGCTCTGCGGCGTCCTGCGTCATCGTCGTGTAGATCGCGTAATCGCCACCGGTACGATCGCCTACCGGGTTGACGTATTCCCAAACGACCTCGCCGTCGGGCGTGACCTCGAAGAAATGGCCGTGGCCGCCGGAACAAACAAGCGTATTACCGTTGGAAAGCCGCTGCGCACCCGAGATGTAACTGCTGTAGAGCGCGGCGGGTACCGGCGGTCGGTAGCTCCAGACGATCTGTTTAGAGGTGATATCGGCCGCGCCGGGAGCCATGCCCATTCCCATACCGCCGCTAGGAACGTTAAAGCCGCCATCTACCTCCGAGATATAACGGCCATCTTCCATCGGTCCATCGTACGGGTTGAACTCAATGATCGAGGAGAACGTCTGCCCTAAGCGGCGTGCACCGTTATCGAAAATCAGGAAGTTCCCGGCGCCCGGCAGATCGCCGATCTCCGGCCCGACTTCGCGATCGCGAATCCATTGAATGTCGTGGGAGAAGAAAACTTGCTGATGGCCGTTGGTACTGGCTTGGCCCTCATTAGTCGAGGAAGGACAGTCCCCGGAATCGTACACACAAGGGTTACCCCAGCGAAAGATGAAGTCGCCTGCGTCGCTCGCGGCCAGAGCGATACTCTCCTCCGGATCGTCTGGCACGAACGTCGCACCATGATCGACGACATAGGACTCGCTGAACGCGGAATTGTTGATGATGATCTGGTCGAGTACGGCGTTGTAATCGAAACTGTTGATATGAATCCAATCACCGCTGACCCCACCACCGAAGTTGGGATCCATTTTGCCCGGATTGTCGGCGACGACGCCATAGTTACCTAGCTGTGGAGCGACATCCTGAATCGTATGATCGCTGATGTTCCACTCCCAGATGACGTTGCCGTCCATATCGATTTCGACCATACCATCCGGATTCGAGGAGATATCGTCCGAGCCTTTCGGGTTGACGCCCGCGGCGATGGCTTCGTCATGCGTAATCGACATCGTCGCGGCGTACAACAATGTTCGCTCTTCGAGTTCTGGATTCCAGATCATGCGAAAGTCGTGGTGCGGTGAGACGTCGGGGCGCTCATCACCCTGCTCCCAGATCACTCCGCCGTCCCAGTCCACTAGTTGATATCTCGCTCCGCTCATACCGCCACGGTTGGCTTTGTCGACCACACCGCGCAACAGCGTTCCGTCTTCGAGCATGCGGGCATGCTTTTCGATTGCTTCGGACCCGGAGATACTCCAGCCTTCCGGGTACGGCCAGTAGTGCACGACTTCGCCGTGCATGTCGATCAGATAGGTATTCTGGCCGCGGAACGGGCTGAAGATCGTATAACCTGATGCCGCTTTCGCCGGATCGTACTGGATCAGCTCGGTCGGACCCTGAAAGACTTCGTAAGCGCGTGCGCCAAAACCGGCTCCGACGATGAGGATAATCGCGAACAAGCTAGCGCATCTAGAAACAAACATGGATGACCCCTTACTCTTTCGTATCGGCCGTAACGCAGGCTCGCCATGATAGACTGACTGCAACAAGAAACCGGCCGACGCGTCTTCTAAGTTAGTTAACTCAGCGCTTGGAACCGGAGCCAAAGCCTACCATGCCGAGGACGAAACGAAGCCTAGAATAAAGAAATAACGATAATTCTAAGCAAAGAATATACTAGCAAGAGTCTCTCGCGCGACCCACAGGGTAGTCGCCGGGCGCCCGGCCCACCGGCCGCAGCCTCCGTCGCGGGCGCCTGTCAGACCCAGTAAAGAGAGCACCGCTTCACTTCAATCTTGCCTCTCAGGAGTTCGATCATGACACGCAAAGCTTATTCTCTCTTCTCCGCAGCAGCGATCTCGTCCTTACTGCTCGTCGGCTGCGATACCGCGCCCGACAGTGGCGGCGATGCGACGGCACCCGTTGCTGACATGGCCGGTCCGGTGCTCAGCAATGTCAGTCTGATCGGGAACCCGAATCCGACGGTACCTCTCGCGGCCATCTTGAGTCTGACGACCGATGAGCCTTCGGAGCTGACCCTCAATATTAACGACGGCGATCGGAGCTGGAGCGTGACGCCTAATGATGAGATGGCGACACAACATGAGGTGCCGGTGATCGGGCTGCGCGCGGGCCGCGTGCATACGATAACCGCCTCTCTACAGGATGCCGACGGTAACGAAACGCTCTCAGAGGGACTGACGTTCGAGACACCACCGCTGCCGGACGCATTTCCAACACCGGTAGTTACCGTCCACAACCCCGACGCGATGGAGCCCGGCGTCACGGTGTTTAACGTCAACGGTCGTTGGGGACCAACCGGCGCGTCGGAACCCGCTAACTTCTCGCCGGCGATCATCGTCGACGATGCTGGCGAGATCATCTGGTACTACCTGTCCGGCGTGCATCGTGTTCACGACATCCGCCGGCTTTCGAACGGCAATTTCGCCTACGAAGTGTGGCCCGGCACAGACGGCATGCTCGAAATCGATATGCTTGGGAACGTCATCAACCAATGGCAGTTCTCCGGCACCGTGAAAGAGGTTCACGACGGCAGCATTCCGGTCGCGACCGACACCTTCCATCATGATTACGTCGAACTACCGAACGGCAATTTCCTGCTGATGAGTACGGAGAGTCGCGTGATCGACGACTGGCCCGCGAATTATGAACTCGACGGGCAAACTCAGCAGGCGAATGTCATCGGCGACGTCATCATTGAAATGACACGCGCCGGCGACGTACTGCGCGAATGGAAACTTCACGACATCATCGATCCGTACCGTTTGGGCTACAACTCCCGGCGGGAGGACTTCTGGGCGAACCACTACGACGGCGTCATCGATGGCGCCGTCTACGACTGGACCCACGGCAATGCGATTATCTACGAAGAAGACAACTCTTTCGTAATATCGATACCCTATCAGGACGCCGTGGTCAAGATCAGCATGGACACGGGCGAACTCGTTTGGATTCTGGGCAACCCGGACAACTGGGACGCGCCTTGGAGCGACAAACTTCTGACACCCGTAGGCGATGTCGAATGGTCTTATAAGCATCACGCGATCTCGCACACCGAGAACGGCACCTACCTGTTGTTCGACAACGGCGGCGCGCGCTCCAGTCCGCCTGACGCCAGGATGTCGCTCGAGGACAGCTATAGTCGCGCCGTCGAGTACTCGGTCAACGAAGAGACGATGGAAGTGTCGCAGCTCTGGGTCTACGGCCCGGATGACGAACCTTTCTATGGACGGTATCTGGGCGATGTCGACTGGCAGCCACAAACCGACAATATCCTGATCAATGTTGGCGGCCGGGAGACTAATGCCGACGGTCAGAACGCCCCGCCGGGAATGGGCACGCAGCGTTGGGCCAGTCTGATCGAAGTAACGCACGATCAGCCGGCGCAGAAGGTTTGGGAGATGCGTCTCCAGGCCGATGACTCGAACTGGTCGATCTATCGCGCGGACCGGCTCCCGAGCATCTACCCGTAGTCACCCGCGGTATCCGCATTACGGATCAACCGGCTCGCATCTAGCGTGAGCCGGTTTTTCTTTGCCTGTCGTCTCGGCCCTGCCGGGTGGTGGCCTCGGCGCCCGGCCCTCGTTAGTATTGATCAAAGTCAGACGGGGGGGGCCCCATGCGCTGCTCACTCACACTATTCGTACCGTTACTGATCGGCCTTAGTTCAATCTCCTCGGCCCAGGATCAGGACGCGCTTCTCGCCCGTGGGACCTATCTCGTCGAGGGCATACTCGCTTGCGGCAATTGCCACACGCCGAAATCGGCCGACGCGGTAGCGATCGAGAAACTGAAATTCGCCGGCGGCTACGTCATCGAGGAGCCGGGTATCGTCGCCTACGCGTCGAATATCTCAATGGATGAAGAAACGGGCATTGGCGCCTGGAGCGACGCGGAGATTATCCGTGCAGTACGCGACGGGCTTCGACCGGACGGCACGCTGATCGGCCCACCGATGCCGAGCCCGTTCTACCGCGACATCTCAGACAGCGATATGCGCGCCGTTGTCGCTTATATGCGCAGCCTGGCACCCGTCTCTAATGTGGTCCCGGCATCCGAATACAACATCCCGCTGCCGCCCGCCTACGGGCCGCCCGTCGGCGAAGTGGCAGATGTATCGCGCGACGACCCGCTTGCCTACGGCACCTATGTGGCGGTCACACTTGGCCACTGCATCGAATGTCACACGCCGATGGTCGAAGGCATGCACGACTTCACACGGACCAACGAAGGCGGTCGCGTGTTCGCCGATCTGTTCGGCCTCGGACACACGGTGATCTCGCGGAATGTGACACCCCATCCGGATCTCGGCATCGGGACGTGGACGGACGCTGAGATCAAGCGCGCCATCACTCAGGGAATCAGCCGCGACGGGCGCGAGCACCTGCCGGGCATGGCGTATCCGTACTACGCGAGTATCAGCGATGAGGACTTGGACGCGATCATCGTCTATCTTCGGTCGCTGCCGCCGATGCCGGCCAACTGAATGCCACGCCCGACTCTCGAACGCAGCATACGACGGCCCGGAGTTAACTGATATCGCCCGTTTCTTAAAGAGAGGAATGCCTCCCGATGAGATTGCCGATCGGGACGATCAGGTGCGCCAAACAGTCGAGCAGATACTGAGCGACGTCGACACACGCGGCGATGCCGCATTGCGAGACTACTCGGAGCGTTTCGACCAGTGGTCTCCGGATTCCTTCCGACTCAGCGCAGACGACATCGCCAGCTGCTACGAAGAACTGTCCGACCAGGTTATCGGTGACATTAAATTTGCGCAGGAACAGATTCGAAACTTCGCTCGCGCCCAGAAAGACGCGTTGCTGGACGTAGAAATCGAGACCCTGCCGGGTGTCACGCTCGGTCACAAGAACTTGCCCGTCAACAGCGTCGGTTGCTACGTGCCCGGAGGAAAATATCCGATGGTCGCCTCCGCGCACATGAGCGTCGTGACGGCGAAAGTGGCAGGCGTCAAAAGAATCATCGCGTCGGCGCCGCCTTATGACGGCCGGGTGAGCGCCGCCATCGTCGTCGCCATGGACCTGGCCGGTGCCGACGAGATGTACTGCCTGGGCGGTGTGCAGGCCGTTGCAGCCATGGCGCTCGGCACGGATAGCATTGCTGCAGTCGATATGATCGTGGGCCCAGGAAACGCCTACGTGGCCGAAGCCAAGCGGCAACTGTTCGGCAGAGTGGGCATCGACTTGCTGGCAGGCCCGACTGAGACACTCGTTATCGCGGACGACAGTGTCGACGGCGAGCTGTGTGCTGCGGACCTCCTGGGCCAGGCGGAGCACGGACCGACGTCTCCGGCCATCCTGCTGACCGACTCCGAACAACTGGCCCGAGACACGATGACGGAGATCGATCGTCAGTTGCAGGTCCTGCCCACCGCGGATATCGCCGGCAAGGCCTGGTCAGATTACGGCCAGGTCATCGTCTGCGACGACGCCGAGGAAATGGTTCGCATAGCCGACGAGATCGCATCGGAGCACGTGCAGGTGATGACTCGGGACCCCGATTACTTCCTGCAGAACATGAGTAACTACGGCGCGCTGTTTCTCGGCCCCGAAACCAACGTCTCGTACGGAGACAAAGTAATCGGGACCAACCACACGCTACCGACACGGAAGGCCGCTCGTTACACCGGCGGGCTTTGGGTCGGCAAGTTCATCAAGACCTGCACCTACCAGAGGATTACCGAAGCCGCGTCCGTTCAAGTGGGTGAGTATTGCTCGCGTCTCTGCGACCTCGAGGGCTTCATGGGCCACAAGGAACAGGCCGATATCCGGCTGCGGCGCTACAAGGGCGCCGGTAGCGGATGAGCATCGACGAAGACTCTAGTGCTCGACTAGATCGCCCGGCCGTAATTCGCAACGCCAGGATTCGACTGAACCGTCCGCAGACGTTTCATCGAAATAGATGTAGCCGTGTGGGCTCACGAACTTAAATTCTGTAATCACACCTTCGTGACGATCGTTCTGATCCATATGAAAGTGCGGTGCGTCGGAGTGATGGGCATGAGCACTCGAAAGGAGCAACACCATCGTGATCGCCACGCATGGCCCGGTGTTCCGGCAAAACGCTCTGGAGCTATTCAAATGAACCCTCGCTCGGCTGACAACCAAAAAAGAGGCGCCATGATAGCAACATGGGTCGTGCGCTTGTTTGTTGCTCTGCTGGCGATTGGCTTGCCTATCGCAGTGATCTTGCCTGGGCCTCTGATCTGACAAATCTACTCTTGAGGACCTGCGCCGCCAACGCCGCTAAACTCAAAGTAGTTTTCATTTATATCGGGCTGGCGGTTAGAATCCCCCGGTATTCGTGCGGACTCCGCTGGAGTTCGATAATCAAAGAACACATCAAGGGGATTACGCGATGAGAGT
>CAUZMW010000001.1:0-71671 GCA_963581225.1 Gammaproteobacteria bacterium | reverse complement strand
TTGCGGCCGATGCCGAGCTGACGTCCCAAGCCGAAAGCGGACATGCCATAGATCAGGCCGAAGTTGATCGCCTTCGCCGAGCGGCGCTCGTCGTCCGAGACGTCGGCCGGATCCACGCCGAACACTTCCGCGGCAGTGGCCCGGTGGATATCGATATCGGCGGCAAACGCCTCGAGGAGACCGGCGTCGGCCGACAGATGAGCCATGATGCGCAGTTCGATCTGCGAGTAGTCCGCCGCCAGCAGCTTGTATCCTGCCGGCGCTACGAAGGCTTGGCGGATTCGCCGTCCCTCAGGCGTACGGATGGGGATATTCTGCAGATTCGGGTCCGACGACGAGAGCCGTCCGGTCGCGGCAACGGCCTGATGATAGGAAGTATGAATGCGCCCCGTACGCGGATTGATCTCGGCCGGCAGCTTGTCGGTATAGGTCGATTTGAGTTTCGCCAGCGCGCGATATTCGAGGATTGCCTTCGGTAGCTCATACTCCTCCGCGAGCTCCTGCAGTACGCCTTCCGCCGTAGACGGCTGTCCCTTCGGCGTTTTGCCGAGCACCGGCAAGCCCAGTCGATCGTACAGGATCTCCTGGAGCTGCTTCGGCGAGGCCAGATTGAACGGTCCCCCCGCGAGCTCGTGTACGGTCGCCTCGGTTGCCGCCATTGTCACGGCGAGTTCCTGGCTCTGTTGCTTGAGCATGCCCGCATCGACGAGAACGCCCAGGTACTCCATCTTTTGCAGCGCCGCGACGAGCGGTAGTTCGATCTCCAGGTAGAGCTGGCTCAGTGACGGGATTTCTTCGAGCTTTGGCCACAACGTTTGGTGAAGCTGTAACGTGATGTCGGCATCCTCCGCCGCATAGGCTGAGGCAACGTCAATATCGACCTCGTCGAAGCACAGCTGCTTCGCGCCCTTTCCCGCGACCTCTTCGTATTTGGTGGTCTTGACGCCCAGATATTTGCTGGCCACGGAGTCCATATCATGGCGTGTCGCGGTGGAGTTGAGGATGAAGGACTCGAGCATGGTGTCGAATGCGATGCCGGCGAGCGTAATACCGTGGTTACGCAACACGTGCGCGTCGTATTTAAGGTGATGTCCGATTTTCGGTGAGGTCCCTTCCAGCCACGGCTTCAGGCGCTCAAGCACTTTATCTCTGTCCAGCTGATCGGGTGCTCCCGGGTAGCGATGCGCAACCGGTATGTATGCCGCTGCGCCGGCCTCCACCGACAGTGAGATTCCCACGACTTCGGCCTGCATGTAGTCGAGGCTCGTCGTTTCGGTATCGACGGCGACGATCTCAGCCGATTCGATACGGGTAATCCAGGTCTCGAGCGCGTCGTCGGTTAACACCGTCTCGTAATCAGCGGCCGCTTGTTCAGTCTTCCGTTCCTCGACCGGGCCGAGGCGCCGCAACAGGCTCCTGAGTTCCAGTCGGTCGTAGAGTTCTTGTAGTTTTTCCGCATCGGGGTCGCCGTAGACGAGGTCTGCCGGCGTGCGTGGCAGGTCGAGATCGCAGACGATCGTCGTCAGCTCCTTGTATAGGGGCAGCTGTTCGAGCGTGTTACGCAGACTCTCCCCAACTTTCCCCGGGATTTCGTTCGCGTGACTCTTGATCGTGTCGAGATCGCCGTGCTTCGCGAGCCACTTCGCTGCCGTTTTCGGGCCGACCCCGGGTACGCCCGGTATATTGTCCGAGCTGTCGCCGACGAGCGCCAGGAAGTCGATTATCTGTTCCGGCCATACGCCGAATTTCTCATGAACCCCCGCTCTGTCCATCGTGGTATTGGTCATCGTGTTGACGAGCGTGACGTGCTCGTTGACGAGCTGGGCCATGTCCTTATCGGAGGTGGAGATGATCGTGGCCAGTCCTATGTCGGTGGCGCGGGTCGCGAGCGTGCCGATGACGTCGTCAGCTTCCACGCCCTTGATGCGCAGAATGGGCAGGCCGATTGCTTTCACCGCCTGAACCAGCGGCTCGATCTGCGGACGGAGATCGTCCGGCATCGGTGGCCGGTTGGCTTTGTAGTCTGCGAATAAGTCGTCGCGGAACGTTTTGCCGGGCGCATCGAAGACAACGGCGACATGTTTCGGCTCGTACTTGTCCAGCAGGCTGAAAAGCATGTTGAGTACGCCGAAGATTGCGTTTGTCGGTTCCCCTTTACTCGAGCTCAAATCGCGTATCGCGTGGTAGGCGCGAAACAGATACGAGGAGCCGTCCACAACGACAAAAGGTTTATCTGCCATAGGTCACCGGGGTATCGAGCGGCGGCTCACCCATCGTCCTGTGCATCGTTGGTCTCGGCCTCCTGCTCGTCGCTGTCGTCGACAGGCGCCGGCTCCTCGGCGACCGGTTGTTCCGCCGCGCTCGGTAGTATGAGTGCGCCTTTCTGGCCGCAGCCCGCGAGCAGCGCGGCCGCAATCAGCGGCAGCACGGTGAGCAGTCCTCGCAATCGCGTCTTCAGGGGCCAGTCTCTCATCGTATTCGATTACTCGTGCTGCCGCTTCAGCATGGCCGCAACGCGCTGATAGGCCTCCCGAAACGGAATACCTTCCTCGACCACTAACTTGTTTGCACGTTCCGCGGCAAACAGTTCGTCGCTCAGATCGATCTTCTCGGGGCGAAAGCGTATGCCGTTTAGCGCATGCGCCATTATCGCGAGCGTATCGTCGGTAAGGTCGATGCTGCGGAACAAGGGCGCCTTCAGGCGTTGCAGGTCCCGTTGGTAGCCAGACGTTAACTTCGTCGTGATCGACAGCGTTTCCGTTAACGCGCCTAACGTGACTGCTTGGGCGCTGCGCATCAATTCGAAGACGTCCGGGTTGCGTTTCTGCGGCATGATGGACGAGCCCGTCGTCATCTCGTCGGGTAGAGAGACAAACGCGAACTCCTCTGTGTAGAACAGCAACAGGTCGGAAGCCAGTCGGCCAAGGTCGCCGAGCAATAGGGTCAGCTCGAAGATTAACGAGGCCTCGGCTTTACCGCGGCTCAATTGCACAGCGGTGACGGGCTCGTGAGTGTGCGTGAACGCTAACGCCTTCCGCGTCGCTTCGCGATCCAGAGACAGACCCGGTACACCATAGCCGGCCGCCGATCCGAGCGGATTCAGATCGGCGCGGCGGGTCGCGCCAGATAAACCGACGGCATCGTCGCGGAGTTCAGCCGCGAAACCTGCGGCCCACAGCGCCACCGTACTCGGCATCGCCGGTTGCATGTGCGTGTAGCCTGGAAGAGCAAGGTCGCCTTGGCGCTCCGCTACGCCGTCCAACTCGGTCGCGACGGCGCGGGCGCCTTCCGCGAGAGCTGCAGAGACATCGAGCATATAAAGCCGCAGAGCGGCCAACACCTGGTCGTTGCGCGATCGCCCGAGATGGACGCGCCCGCCCGCAGGGCCGATCATCTCGACGAGGCGCTGCTCCAGGGCGCTGTGCACATCCTCCTGCTCGAGTTGGATAGACCACTGACCGTCTGCGTGTTGAGCGCCCAGCGCCTCGAGTCCGCCGCAGATCGCGTCGCAGTCTTCCTGCGTGAGTAGCTGCTGATCCTTGAGCATGCGCGCATGTGCGATAGAGGCGCGAACGTCATACTCCACGAGACGTTCGTCCAGGCGATGGTCTTCTCCCGCGGTGAACTTCAGGATTCGTTCGTCGAGCGGTGCTCCCTTGTCCCACAAGCGTGTCATCGATCTATCTCTCAGGTTTGCTCGGCAGGACTTAGATGCTCGATATCGTTGACCACGAGCGTTCCTGTCCCCTCGTTGGTGAAGATCTCCAACAGCAGGCTGTCCGCTAACTCACTGGAGATCACATGAACTCGCGGGACGCCGCCCCTCAGCGCCCGCTCGATCGCCGTCGCCTTCGGCAGCATGCCGTCAGCGATTCGGCCTTCGTCGCGAAGTTTGCCGAGACCGGCTATGTCGATATAGGAAATCAGAGATCCCGGATTCTCTCGGGACTCGAGTATGCCGGGCGCCGAGGTCACGAGAATCAGTTTTTCGGCACCGACCGCCGATGCCACGGCTGCCGCGACGGTATCGGCGTTGATATTCAGTAGTGTTCCGTCCCCATCGGCCGCCATCGGGCTGATGATCGGGATCAGGCCGTCATTCAGGTGCTCGGCAAGAATGTCGGCGTCGATGGCGTCGATGTCACCGACATAGCCGTAGTCTACGGTCTCTCCGTCGTGTCCTTCTCGTGCAATCGGTGGGCGCCGGTGCGCACGGATCACACTGGCATCGCACCCGCGGATTCCGACTGCCGGAATATCTAGATCGCCGAATGCTGCGACGATCATAGGATTGATCTGATCGTTCAAAACGGCAGCGGATACTTCGAGCGTGCTCTCATCGGTGACACGACGACCGTCAACGAACTGAATCGGAATCCCCCGTTCCTTTGCGAGCTGAGTCGACTGCGGCCCGCCGCCGTGGACGAGTACGACGCGGATGCCGACTTCGTGGAGGATCCCGACCTGTTCGACGATTGAGCGTGTCGTTGCAGCGGATTGGAACGCCTCGCCACCCGCCTTGATCACGAATACCTTACGTTTGAACATTCGAATGTAGGGTGCCGCGTGTTTCAGGGCCGTGACGACGATGGCTCGCTCGTTTCCGGTGAGGCGTGACATCGCGCTCTATCCTTTCAACATCCGATAGAGGACGGCCATCTGCGCGAGCATTCGATTACGTGCTTCGGGCAGAACGATACTGCGCGGACCGTCGAGAACGCGATCGGTGACCACGACGCCGCGCCGTACCGGCAGGCAGTGCATGAACCGGCAATCTGTTCGCGCGTTTTCGAACCAGGGATCGTCGATACACCAGTCGATCAGCTCCTCGCGTTGCGCCTGGTCGGCGAGCCGGTCGCCGTAGTGCTGTGTTGAGGACCAGGACTTGGCGTAGACGATGTGCGCGCCTTCCATCGCTTCACGGCGGTCGCCGGTTTCCGTCACACTGCCGCCTGAGGCTGCCGATGCCGCGCGGGCCTTATCCATAACGGGCTGCGGCAAGTCGAAACCCGGCGGATTCAGGACGACGACATCCATGCCGCGCATCGCCGCCATCTGCACCGTCGACGCGGGTACGGCGAGGGGCAACGCGCGCGGGTGGTATGCCCACGACAACACGAATCGGCCGCCTTGTGCGGGTACCTCCAGGTCGTCCATCGTCTTCCAGTCGGCGAGATTCTGGCACGGGTGCTGGATGGCGGACTCCATATTGATCAGTGGGACGTCAACGAGCGATCCAAGTTTCTCGAACTCGCGATCGGCGAGGTCGTCATCGAGGTTGCGCCGCTCGGCGAATGCCCTGATACCGATTGCGTCCCCATACGACGCGATAACCGGCACGGCTTCGCGAATGTGTTCTGCCGCCGCACCATCCATGACGATCCCCGGGCGCGTCTCCAACCCGTGTATGGACATATCCGGCGAGATGACGAATGAGCCGCCGCCGAGCCGACCCATCGCGGCCTGGAAGGAAGCCAGGGTCCTGAGCGAGGGGCTAAGGAACAGGAGCGAGAGAATCTTGCCTTCGAGTGCTCGTGGCTCGGGTTGTTGCTCGAGGCGCGTGGCCAGCTCGAGGAGTGCGTTGATCTCCTCCGTCGAGAAATCGGTAAGATCATTAAAGCGATTCATCGGTTAACTTCTCCAGGGCCTGCGCCAGACTTTCTATATGGGCCGGTTGCAAAATCAGCGCCGGCAACAGCCGCAAGATATGTGGATCGGCGCTGGTACCGGCGAGGATATCCTTATTGAGTAACGCGTCGCGTACGCTGGCCGCTCGGGGTGTTGTCTTAAGCCCCAACAGAAAACCGGCGCCCTGGATGCCGGTAACCGGGCCGCGGACACAGGTTTCGCGAATCAGCGCCGAAACCTCCGTCACCTGCGCCAGGAGGCCCTCCTCCTCGATCGCATCGAGGACCGCGATTATGACCGCGCACGCCAACGGGCCACCGCCGAAGGTCGTGCCCAATGCGCCCGGGCCGAGATCCTTGGCCAGGTCGTTACGCATCAGTAACGCGCCGCAGGGAAAGCCACCGCCCAAAGCTTTGGCCGTCGTCATGAGGTCCGGAGTGACATCGAAGTAGTCGGCGCCGAACGGAGTGCCGAGCCGGCCGACACCGGTCTGCACTTCATCGAGAATCAGTAACGCGCCGCGCGCATCGCACGCCGCCCGAGCTGCCGCCAGAAACGCTTTCGAGAAATCGAACGCGCCCGCGACGCCCTGCACCGGTTCGATGATGACGCCGGCGGTTTCCTCGTCCACGGCAGCAGCCAGCGCGGTTTCGTCGTTTCGCGGGACGAACGTGACGTCCATCGGCGTATTCGGAAAGCCATACCAGCGTTCCCGCGCTCCCCAGGTCACGGCGCCGGCTGCGGCGCTCCGGCCGTGAAAGCTGTGTTCGATCGCGACTATCTTGTTGCGGCCCGTCGTCTTCAGAGCTAGCCGTAATGCGTTCTCGTTCGCTTCTGCGCCGCTGTTGACGAAGAACACGCGATCGAGACCTTTGGGCGCGAATGCGGCCAGCTTGTCGGCCGCCTCGTCCCGAACACGCATCGTTACCGCGTTGCTCTGGAACATGAGTTGTCGCGCCTGCGTTAAAAGAGCTTCCGTGAGACGCGGATGTGCGTAACCGAGACCGGCAACGGCATGACCGCCGTACAAATCAAGTACGCGGCGTTGCTGCGCATCCTCGAGATAGACGCCCTCGCCCGTCACGGGCTCGAACGGCAGCGTCGGGTAGACTTCACTCAGATGGGCGGTGGCGGCAGTCATCAGACCCACCCCGCGGGGGCAATGACAAGGCCCTCGGCATCCGGCCAGTCGCAGAGGCGGTTGACCCACTGTATCGTCCCGCCGGCCGCGCCCTTAACGAGGTTATCGAGAACGCAGCAGATCGCGACGCTCTCGTCATCCACACTGACACTTAGGACCGCGTTGTTGGTGCCGACTATGTCCTTCAATCGCGGCGGCGACGTCGCGACAGATACGAATGCGGAATCTGCGTAGTAGGCCGTTAGTCCTGCCCGGATCTGTTCCTCGCTCACTGAAGCCACACGCGGCGCGAAGATCGTCGCGTGAATACCGCGTGCGAACGGCCCGGCGTGGGGCACGAAATGCAGGCGAATATTCTTCTGCGTCGCACTATGAGTCAGTGCGCCGACCTCCGGCTGATGTCGATGCACGAGCGGCTGATAAGCGAACAAATTGCTCTGGCGCAGGGGATGATGGGTCGTGTCTCGCGGCGTGCGTCCGGCGCCCGTGCTACCCGTCACCGCACTGACGAAAAACTGCGGCTCACACAAGTCGTGCTCGATCATCGGTACGATGCCGAGCAACATGGCAGTCGCGAAACAGCCCGGCTGGGCTGCATGCGGTGTCTGGATCTCGGACAAGTGCTCAGGTACGGCGCAGCTGAACGACGACAACCATTGCGGGGCGGGATGCGGCTGTTTGTAAATCGCTTCGAAGCTCGCGGCGTCCGAGTAGCGAAAGTCCGCTGAAGCATCGACGACGGTCATCTTTACGTTTGCTGCCTCCGCAGCAGTCAATAGCAGGTCGACGAGTCCGGCAGACGCGCCATGCGGCGCAGCAGATACAACGACCCAGTCGTCCGACTCGCCGAGCTGATCGATCGCATGATCCAATGAGACGAACGCCGTGTCAGGGTAGACCCCGGACAGATGGGCGAAGCTTGCGGCGAGCGGTTTGCCCACTTGACTGGTCGATACGACGGCACCGAGGTGAAGCCGCGGGTGCGTGGCGATCAGTCGTAACAACTCGCCGGCGACATAGCCGGAGCCGCCGAGAACGATGACGGGTAGTGGCTCGGTCATGACGACGTTTCCGCGTGCCGGCTTGCGACGCCGAGAGCATTCTGAATCAGGTCGCCGAGATCGGCGCCGTGAGTCAGTGCGTTCACGGCCTGGACCTTCGAGCGTCGCTCGATAATCTCGAGGCCGACCTGGTTGTCGGTCGCGGGGCCCGTCACAACCGTCGGCTCGATCTCGAAACTCTCGCGCAATAGCTTGACGCCGCCCCAGGCGCCAACCGGATCGTTCGCGCACAGCACCACGGCATCCAGCGTATTGCGTATCTCGGCGTCGTGCAGGATGGCCTCGACGCCGTAAGCACCGAGTAGGCCATCGCCGAGTTCGAATACGATCACGTCCGGCTGCTCCGCCGCGAGGGTGTGTAGCAGCTTACGTGTCAGCGCGGGCGCATTGTCCGAGGTGGTTGCCACGATCCCATGGTCCGAGAAGATGCCGGTATGTCGCGCGCCGGCATCCTCCATGGCGAGGATGTCCCGACGCAATGCGACGCCGGTACTCTTGAATGCGTCGACGGTGAGGCCGTTGTGACGAAAGCGGCTGATTACCGTGCAGGCTGCGACGGTCTTGCCCGAATCCATGCCGGTGCCCGCGATCGCGACAATGGGCACGTCGCCAACGTCCAGCGGCGCTGTCTCTGTGTCGTCGCGTGAACCGACGCGTGCCGGGACGCCGATACGCTCACCGAGGTAGGGAAAGTCGAGGATGACACCGAGTACCCGGCAGTCGAACGGCTGACCTTGATTCGGATTGATCGAATCGCACACGCCCAGGACTCCACCGAGATTGAGGATCTGGATCACGTCACCGGCGTGGAGCTCCTCGGGGATATGTCCCGAGTAACCGAATAAAGCTTTGCGGTGACCCAACGCACCCACGATGATATCGCCGCGTTTGACTCGCGCCATGCGTCCGCTCGTGAGTTCCAATGTGTTGTAACGGGACTTGTTGTTCAAGACTTCGGCCGCGACGAGGACACCCTCCTCGCAGGGGATGTCCGGGCTGATTCGAACCTCCCTTCCGATGTCGCTGGCCAATGCCACCGACGCGATCTTGTCTACGACGAGGGAACGCATCTCAGTCCCCCTTGGCTCGCGTCTGCAACATGCCGGGCAGCGACAGAATTCGAGAAAACCCGAGCGCATCCGCCGGCGTCCACTCGCCGGTCGCCTCGCCGTACTGGCTACGGCTTGCGGCCATCAATGAGTGCGGCGACTCGACACCGATCACGAAGACATTACCGGCGCGTAACCGACAGCGGACGGTCCCGGTGACGCGTTCTTGCGATGACATAAGTAACGCCTCGATATCCCGGCATGCTGGATCCAGTTGCTTACCTTCATGAACGAGATCGCCATAGGTGAGACTCAGCTGTTCCTTTATGCGTTGCTGTAAAGCGGATAGCGTGAGTTTCTCGAGCTCGCGGTGACAGGTCAGCAGTAGGTCGGCCGCCGGCGCTTCGAACGCTACTCGGCCCTTGGTGCCCAGAATCGTGTCGCCGAGATGTATACCGCGGCCGATGCCGAATCGTTGACCGAACAGTTCGAGCTGCTCGATTAACGCGACCGGCGCTAACGACTTGCCGTTGAGCGCAACCGGGACGCCCTTTTCGAAGCCGATCGTGAGTTCCTCGGCTGTTGCCGGTGAGTCGAACGCACCGGAGCTCAAGACCCACGCCGACTCGGGGATAGAGTCGACCGAATCGAGCGTCTCAGTACCACCGATCGTGACACCCCAGAGACCGCGATTGATCGAATACGCGGAACCTGCAGTGGGTTCAGGGAGACCGTGTTCGGCCAGGTACGCGAGTTGGTCCTCGCGCGCCCACGAGTGATCCCGTACGGGCGCCAATACCTCGAGATCGGGCGCCAGCGTCTTGAGGATGATCTCGAAGCGGACCTGGTCGTTACCGGCTGCCGTACAGCCGTGAGCAACGGTGTCTGCGCCGAGCTTGGTAGCGAGTTCCGCAAGATAACGGGCCTGGATGCCGCGTTCCGCGCCGACACATAACGGGTAGAGTTGACCGCGTCGGACGTTGCCCATAATCAGGAACTTCAGGACCTTCTCGAAGAACTCGTCGCGCGCCTCCACGATGAAGTGGTCGGCTGCACCGAGAAGCTTGGCTCGTTCGGCCAGTGCCTCGGTCGCCGCGGCATCCAGCCCGCCGGTATTGATGGTTGCAGTTACCACCGGGCGGCCGTAGGTTTCCTGCAACCAGGGCACGCAGAACGATGTATCCAGTCCGCCGGAGAAGGCTAATACGATAGGGTTCGTGTTTTCGGTCATGATGTCGCCTTCTTTAAACTCTGCCGCAGCCGGGAGCTCAATCGTCGTAGCTGAGCCGCGCCCGTCGTCGCGATAAAAATCGTGTCGTCGCCGGAGAGTGTGCCGACGATCTCCGGCCAATCAATTCGGTCCAGCGTCAGGGCGACTCGTTGCGCAGCACCGATAGCCGTCGTGATGACGAGCATATTCGGTCCGGCCGAGCGGATTTCCCGGACGAACTCTGCGACGGCCGCAAGTTGTTGCTCGTTGTCGCCGTTGTGACGTTCGGGCAAGCTATAGCCGGAATGGAGCTTGGCGGCGCCCATGTCCTTCAGATCCCGGCTGACGCTCGACTGAGTCGCGTGATAGCCCTCGTCGCGAAGTCGTTGCACCAACTCTGCCTGGCGAACGATGGCGTTACGCTTCAGGATCTGAGCAATCGCGCGCCGGCGAGCGTGTTGTAGGGCGACGGCACTTGGCATGGTCTCTGTCTCTCCGTGCATAAATTTGCGCATACGATATAGGTTATGCGCAAATTTCACAAGGGTCCTGAGCACAATACGGAGCAGAATTTGGTAGATACGCTCGAAAACGTGGAAATCACGACCGGCGAGCCGGTTGTGGCCAGCGTTATCTGGTTGCATGGCCTGGGCGCGGACGGACATGACTTCGAGCCTATCGTTCGAGAGTTGACGCTGCCGGTCGCGACGCGTTTCGTTTTTCCGCACGCCCCGGTGCGGTCGGTGACCGTCAATCTAGGTGCGCGCATGCGCGCGTGGTACGACATCCTCTCAATGGAGCGCACGGACCTCGAAGACGAGGAGGGAATCTACGCTAGCGCGGCGTCAGTGGGCGCGTTGATCGGCGCGGAGGTGGAACGTGGAATACCCGCGGAAAGGGTCGTGATCGCGGGTTTCTCGCAGGGCGGCGCAATTGCGCTACAGGTCGCGCTACGTTATCCAATTCCCCTGGCTGGTGTGCTGGCGTTGTCCACCTACCTGCCGTTGGCTTGGACGCTGGAAGCCGAGAAAAGTCAGGCCAACGCCTCCATACCGGTCTTCATGGCGCACGGCGCCGACGATGCCACGCTGCCGGAAGCGCTCGGACTGTCTTCGAGAGAAACGCTGCAGAGGCAGGGCTATGAGATTGAATGGCACAGCTATTCGATGGGGCATTCGGTGTGCGCGGAGGAGATTAACGACATCAATCGCTGGTTAAGCCGCACGCTGTAGGAGCGACGGCCTCGTCGCGATTTTTCGACGACTGTCGCGGCCAGGCGACCGCTCCTACGTCGAAGTGCGGGTTACGAACGACTCGCTACTCTCACCGACCAGCATGCCGTCGGCGTCGAACCGGCGTTCGATAAATCGCAGTTCGCCATTCCGCGACAGCAGGACGACAGTGGATGCGCGCGTGCCGTAATGATCGTCCTGAAGAAAAATAGTGGACTTCAACCTGAATTCGCGGTCATCGGAATCAAGCCATTCGCCGTGCAGCGTTCGATCGGCCAGCAGGTCGAACAGGCAGGCGCTTAGATCGCCGCTATCGAGACATGCCGTTAATCTCGCCTCCGCGTGCGTTACCTTGGGCCAGGTCGAGCCGAGATGGGTATTGCTGAGCGCATAGACGCCGGGGTCGAGCTCTTGCCCAGGGGCGCGGTTGCTCGCGTAGTGAAGTCGCTGTCCGTCGAAAATCACGAGGTTGAAGGGGCCGTAATCGGCCGCATGCGCATCGAGGCCGGCGAGGTATTCCTCGGCGCCAACAGATGAGCCCAGATAGTCTTGGACAAGGCGGCCCCGCGAGACTGAATAAACGGTATCTGAGATTTCACGAAAATTCGTTACGGCCGCAAGTCGCCCGCTGCGGTCTACGGCAAGCCAGCTTCCTCCGGCAACCAGATCTCTGCCCCCGAGAATCGCGCGGGACTCGTCCCACCAACCAGCGGGTGTAGTCGGTCGTTCATGCAGTTCGTCACGATTCGCGGCGAAAACGAGCGAGTACTCCGCCGAGGCTTGGAGTGAGAATGCGGCAAGGCACATCGGAATCAGATCATCGATTCGGCGTGCTGAGGGAGCTGAAGAGAGAGGCAGTCAGGGCACGCACTACGGGGCAGTGCCAGTAGATCGTAGATATAGCTCATCAAGCAGTCCTCGCAACGCGTGATTCCCAGCTTGTCTTCGCGGCGGATGCCCAACAACAAATTCCATCCCCATTCGAACGACAGCATAGGATCGGGTACCACCAGTAAATGCGTCTCGTAACATTGGCAGAATCGATGCCCCAGATCTACACTGCCTTTCAGAGTCGGGCCGGGTGGATCCTCAACGCTGAGTAAGCCGTTCGCGCGTAACAGGCTGACGAATACGCCGGACTCGAGGGTGCGCTCGGGCGTTTGAATCAGTGGTGCGATCTGAGTCGGTGACTTGCCGCGGCGGTCCTTCACCGGCGCTCCCTCGTCGAATTTAAAATAGCTCGTATAGACTTTGCGGATCCGATCGTCGCTTAAGCCGGTGAAGTAGCGGATCGTTCCGGTCCGAGCTTCGTGCCTGATCATTCGCATCGCAAGCTCGAAACGAGCGCGTTCGTCTCGATATCGGTTGTCGGTTGCTCTCACTTGTCGGAGTTACCGCTACTGGCTGTCACGCCCGGCCGGTTGACCTGTGCGTTCCCGAGCGCTTTGGATTACGTTGATCAGCCGGACCGAGACCGAGATGCCGCGTGCACTCAGGATGATTGCGTTACATCCCGACGCAGAGTTTCGTCCAGTCCGTCAGGCTATCTCTCTACATCAGCTCTAGCGGCGTATTTGTGGGAGCGACGGCCTCGTCGCGATATTTCATTAAGTATTTTCCCGGCTTGCTGAGTAGAATAGGGAACTCCTTATTCCGACTCCGCGTCTCGCGGTATGGAGGATCGTTCCGCTGGACGCACTCGCCATCAAGCAGCTCCGCAAGGTCTACGCCAATGGCCTCGAGGCACTGAAAGGCATCGACCTGACTGTAGAAGAGGGTGACTTCTTCGCCTTGTTGGGACCGAATGGCGCCGGTAAAACAACCGCTATCGGCATCATTACGTCACTGGTAAACAAGACCAGCGGTCACGTCAGCGTCTTCGGTCGAGATCTGGATCTCCGTCCTGATGCCGCAAAGGCGTGTATCGGCGTCGTCCCGCAGGAGATCAACCTCAATGTCTTTGAGACCTGCAATAGAATATTGGTCAACCAAGCGGGTTACTACGGCGTGTCGCGCCGGCTCGCGACGGCGCGTGCCGAGAAATATCTAAAGGCGCTGCATCTCTGGGATCGGCGCGATGACATGGCGCGAACTCTGTCAGGTGGTATGAAGCGCCGCCTAATGATCGCGAGAGCGCTCGTTCACGAGCCCCGGTTGCTGATGCTGGACGAGCCGACGGCGGGTGTGGATATCGAAATCCGCCGCTCCATGTGGCAACTCATGCGCGAGCTCAACGATTTCGGGATGACGATCATCCTGACGACACATTATCTGGAGGAAGCCGAGAGTCTCTGCAGAAACATCGCAATTATCGACGAAGGACGAATTATCGAGAACGACACCATGGCCAACGTCGTGAGCAAGTTGCAACGCGAGATATTCGTGCTCACGCTGCAACAGCCGGTCCATGAGGCACCCAGATTGGATGGTTATCAGGTGCGGCTGCGAAACGAGCACGAGATAGAGGTCGAAGTCTCCAGCGAGCAGGATTTGAACGCGTTGTTCAGTACACTGTCTGCTACGGGGCTACAGGTCTCGAGCATGCGAACCAAGAGCAACCGCTTGGAGGAACTCTTCATGGGCCTGGTGGCGCAGAAGACAAAGGAGCGCTCAGCGTAATGGCCGCTGAAGAGCCTCTTGTTTCTACAACGCTGAATCTCCGCGACCAGCGGGACCCGAATCTGCTACGAATCAACATCGTTGGTCTAGGTACCATCGTCCGCCGAGAGATTCGTCGTGTCGTCAGAATCTGGGTGCAAACAATCGTACCCCCGGCGATCACGATGACGCTGTACTTTATTATCTTCGGTAACTTGATCGGCCGAAGAATCGGGGAAATGGACGGTGTTCCGTACATGACCTTTATCGCCCCCGGCTTGATCATGATGGCCGTGATCACCAATTCCTTCGGTAACGTTGTCTCATCATTCTTCTCCGGGAAACTTCACCGGCATCTCGAGGAGATGCTGGTTTCGCCGCTAGCATTTCCGACTATTGTTGCCGGCTATGTCATCGGTGGTGTCGTCAGAGGGCTGGCCGTTGCATCGCTGGTTACCGTCGTCGCGCTGTTGTTCGCCGATCTCAGCATCGTTCATCCGCTCGTTACCATATCGGTCGTGATACTGACGTCGATGGTGTTCTCGTTGGCCGGATTGTTGAACGCGATATTCGCGAAGAATTTCGATGAGATCTCCGTCATACCGACATTCGTCCTAACACCGTTGACGTACCTTGGCGGCGTGTTCTTCTCCATCTCGTTACTTTCGCCGGCGTGGCAAGTTGTGGCACGGCTCAATCCGATCCTCTACATGGTCAATGCGTTCCGCTACGGTATGCTCGGGTCCTCGGATATACCGATCGGAACCGCGTACGCGATTATCGGTGTCTCGTTGATCGTCCTGTACTCGATTGTCGTTTACCTGCTCAATCGAGGTACCGGCATACGGACCTGACGTGTGTGGTCGGTTCGCCATGTTCGCGCCGCTGGCGGAGATCGTTCGCCAGTTCGACGTCAGCGCCGACGCGTCGTTCGAACCTCGTTACAACATCGCTCCAAGTCAATCGGTAGCGACGATACGTGCTGACGAACAGGGCCTGCGCAGCCTCGATCTATTGCGCTGGGG
Source organism: Gammaproteobacteria bacterium (assembly GCA_963581225.1). Taxonomy (GTDB): domain Bacteria; phylum Pseudomonadota; class Gammaproteobacteria; order Steroidobacterales; family Rariloculaceae; genus SMWC01. Next base: position 56,727 of record CAUZMW010000001.1, on the reverse strand, counting down.
TCTTGTGCCCCATTGGGCCAAAGATGTCGGTATCGGTAATCGATTGATTAACGCCCGGGCGGAGACTGTCGCCGAGAAACCTGCCTTCCGGCAGGCTTTTTCACGCCGCCGCTGCCTCGTGCTTGCGAGCGGTTTCTATGAATGGGGCCAGACGCCGGCCGGTAAGTCGCCATTCTTCATGAGTCCCGGCAGTGGCGAGTGCCTGGCATTCGCGGGGCTGTGGGAAGAGTGGCGAAGCGGTGGCGAGGAGGTCCTGGAAACCTGCGTGATCATCACGACGGCCGCTAACGCGAAACTCGCGAAAGTTCACGAACGCATGCCCGCGATACTTGCGGCGGATGCTCAGGCACTTTGGTTAGCGGGCGAGACACCAAAGAATGAGCGTTTGGAGTTATTGAAACCGGCGCCGGAACACGAACTCGAGGTTCGACAGGTTCGGCGAATCGTCAATAACCCGCGCAACGAGGGCGCCGAACTGGTCGAACCGGAAACGCTCGAATAACGGCTGAGTCTTTTCGAAAAGCTCTAATCGGCGGAGAGCAGGAATTCTTGCCCCCGAGAGTCCAAAATAACGCCTTCTTGGGTAATCGAAACGACCCGCGGTCCCTCGCTCAACACATCGCCTTCCCGATAGCTTGCTGAATTGATTCGGATGAAGCGTTGAGCTGGGGTGCGACTGTAGACGTGCAGCTCCAGAGTCATCTCCGGCAACACCGTACCGGCGGCGAGTAGTGCCATCATCGTCGGTGGTCCGATGACCATCGTGGCAATGTTCGGTTCAGGCGCGGGCGGAGTAACCGGCGCGGCCGTGGTCTGTTGTGAGGCTGAAGCCGTCCCCGCGCCAGGCTCCCGTGCAAGATTCCTCACGGTGCCTGCCGTGTTCGCAGGCGGTATGGTTTGAGTCCGCGGCAGCACTCCACTTGGACGGACGTTCGCAAAGTTGCTCTCGCCGCTGCTCTGCCACCAAGCCCAACCGAGGACCAAAATTCCGGCTGACAGCGTTGCGATGACTCCCAGAACCCACTTCGGCACTCGAGCATCATGCACGACGGTGGGCACGTCGCTGATTCCGGGCACTGCGCTCTGCTGCCGTTCGTTCTCAGATTTTCTCAACGCGTCCAGAATAAAAGACATGTCACGGAGCCTCTACGAGAAACGGAGTACCGGGGATCGCCAACTCCGTATTCATGACGATCTGTGTCTGCGTGCCGACAATACCATCGACGGTGAGGCGATGATTGCGCTGATAGTCTCGCACCCGTTCCGCGAGCGCCGGATCATAGACTTCGGAGTTCGGCTCGAGTAGCGGCTCGCCTTGGAGCAAAGCAAGGCTCTCCCGGAGCCATCTGACGCCGTTGTCCTGCATTCCGGGTGACAAGGTCTCTTCGGCGCCGGTACCAGGTTTCCACAGCATGAGGTGATCGCCATACCAATATCGGGAGAGTTCCTCCAATGTCACCGTGTAAGTACGATTGGCGATCGTGAACTCCGCGGTTTCCGCATCGAGGGCCGTCATGACCACCTGGTACTGCTCACCGCGCTCATCGATCAGACTCAATATCGCGGGCCGATTGAGCCGCTTCAGATGGTTGAGCGAGCCTTTCTGAAACCAACATCGCAGGTAGTTCCGTTCCGCCTGTTGGCAGGCTGTGTCCGGCCCACGCAAATACTGGATTCCCCAGATACCGAACAGTGTCTCGAATGCCGCGTCCGTACCTCTGGGTAGAGTCCGGTCCGCCAGGAGTGCCGAGAGAGAGACTTCCGATGAGCCGCCGATAGCCGAAATATCGAGCGTGAACCCCGGTGTTCGCCCGAACTGCGTTTGGATCCATGAACCGCCAGAGTTCAGACTACGCCAGGTCCCGAGAACGAGCAGGGCGATACCGGCGAGCGCGATACCTGCCACGAGCCGTCGTTCGACGATTGGCACCAGTCGCTTGCCATAGACTTCGCTTGCTGCCCTCTTCACAAGTGGCCTATCGACGGTTCTCGTGTGCCGCGTATACGCGGCCAGCAACGATCGATCAGCGATGACGTTAATGATTCGCGGCACGCCCTTCGACCAGCGGAAGATCTCCCGTACGGCTGACTTAGAGAAAATCGCCCCCGGGGCGCCCGCGACCTTCATACGATGTTCCAGGTATTTGGCCGTATCGTCCTGGCTCAGAGGTTCGAGGTGATAGCGTCCGGTGACGCGCTGTGCCAGCTGCCGCATGTCTTCGCGATCGAGTACCTCGCGGAGCTCGGGTTGTCCGATCAGGATAATCTGGAGAAGTTTCTGCTTTGGTGTCTCGAGATTGGTCAGCAGCCGGACCTGCTCGAGGACATCGGTCGCCAGGTTCTGTGCTTCATCGACAATCAATACCGTGCGCCGGCCTCGGGCGTGCGCATCCAGAAGATGGGCACTTAGGCGATCGACCAGAGATTTCGTGGAGCCGTCGGTCGGCAACTCGACGTTCAACTCCTCGGCGATCGTCGTCAGAAATTCCTGTGTCGTCAGTTCAGGATTGAGAATCAGGGCGACGTCGGCTTCCTCAGGAAGCTGCTCGAGTAAACTCCGGACAAGCGTCGTTTTTCCGGTGCCGACTTCTCCGGTCAGCTGAATAAAACCGCCGCTTTGTGAGATGCCATAGATAAGGTGCGCCAGCGCGTCAGCGTGGCGCCGGCTCATATAGAGATAGCGCGGGTCCGGAGTAATCGAGAAGGGCTTTTCCGTTAACCCGAAAAACTGCGTATACACGCCTGACTCCTAGGAACCGCTATGCTGTCACCTGAACTACTCCGACGCTATTTTCGACCCCGGAGTCCCGTCATTCAACCACCTGTACTGTAACCGGATCGGATAGCAATGGCGGATCGTGGGGAATATGGAGATAATCACCGAGCGCGAGCTGCAGTACGTGCTCACCTGCCGACAGCTCCACGGTAGCCTCTGTCTGCCCGCCGCCAAAGTGAATATGCTGAGCATCGGCCGGAATCGGCGTGGCCATGCTCGCGAGTTCGCTATCGACGATCAGGTGATGATGGCCGGTACTCGGCAGGTTGATACCGGCTGGCGCGATACCTGCGCCCTTGATACCGAATACAACCGTGACGGGACTCTGAACTTCTTCGCCGTCTTCAGGGGAGATGATATAGACCATCGCTCCCTGCGGGGATGTTTGCCGCGGCAGTGTCGGTGCCGGCGCGGGTGCGGGTGCCGCAGCCGCTGCTGGGGCCTCACTCGCCGGCTCGCTGGCCTCCTGGCTACAGCCTGTCACTGCCAGACAACAGACTAGGGTCATGAGCGAACGAGTGAGCATAAGATTCTCCACTGCAAGAGGGTATCGGTGGACCGCAAATGTAGCACAGCCACCCGCATAGCGGCTTCTGTGACGGCGCCCGCGCTGGAATTAGTCTGATGTGCTTGGGCGCTTCTTCGCGCTGCCGCTAGTCTTTCGCTTGGCTTTCTTCTTCGCCGTGGGCTTCCGGCGGGGTTTCTCCCGAACGTCGGGCGCGCTGCGCGTTAGATCCTCGGGGGAAAAATCGTCTACAGCAATGAGCGCCATGACTTGCCGATCGAAGGCCATTATCTGTTTTGCTTCCGCGGCGCTGATGATGCCGTGTTTTCTTGCCTCTTCGATCTGCCCCGGCGTGTCGTCGGCGCGAAGAGCGCCACGGCGCTTCGCGTCGAATACCTTCCGTTCCAGCGGTTTCATTTTCTCGGCGAGTTGCAATGCTTCCTGCAGTAAGCTCAGGGGATTGCTGGGCTCTGGGGTCTTGTAGATATCCGCGCACAGCCGTTCGCGAGCATCTGTTGGGTTAATAATGAGTTCCACGAGTTCTTGACCGAGTTCATCGGATGGAGACGAGAAGGTTCGGCCACGCGGGAAGATAAAAAGCCGCAGCCCGGCGGCGATCCAGCGATTGGGAAAATTTCGTAAGAAGCTGTGTAGCTGTTCCTGCGTCCTGTAGAAAAGCATGCGGCACGACCACTCGACCAAGGGTCGATCGGCCTCCGGAGAGCCTTGATCCTGATAGTGCTTGAGTACCATCGAAACGAGGTAGAGATAGCTTAGTACATCGCCGAGCCGGGCCGAGAGGAGCTCCTTACGCTTGAGCTCTCCACCCAGAGTGAGCATGGCGATATCGGTTGCCAGTGCGAATGACGCGCTGTAGCGATTCACGCGCTGGTAATAACGCCTAATCCAGCCGCTCGCGGGAACGTTGGTAAACTTAGACAGCGTTAACCCCATTACGAGCGAGCGCACGGCATTCGATACCGCGTAACCGATGTGTTTAAAAAGCAATCGATCGAACTCTATCAGGCCGCGTTCCTTATCCTCGTCGGCTGCGGCTTCCAGTTCGGGGAGGACGAAAGGATGACAGCGGACGGCGCCCTGGCCGAAGATGATCAGGCTTCGAGTGAGAATATTCGCGCCCTCGACCGTAACGCCAATAGGCACGGATTCGTAGTTGCGGGCGAGATAGTTACTGGGTCCCAGCATGATGCCCTTGCCGCCATGCACATCCATCGCATCGATGGCAACGTCTCGCCCGAATTCCGTGTTGTGGTACTTCAAAATAGCGGTAGGGACGGCTGGTTTCTCTCCCGAATTCAGGGCCGCACAAGTAACTTGCGATGCGGCGGTCATGATGTAGGTCTTGCCGGCCATTCTCGCCAGGACCTCGCCGACGCCGTGAAATTTTCCGATCGGTAGATTGAACTGGCGGCGGATACGCGCGTACGCGCCGGTCGCGTACACGGCAGCCTTGGCGCCGCCCAACGCGTTGCTCGGCAACGTGATGCCGCGCCCCACCGAGAGCAACTCAACCAGCATTCGCCATCCCTGACCCGCCATTTCGGGTCCGCCGATAATCGCATCCAGCGGGACGAACACGTCTTTACCCTGGGTGGGACCATTCTGGAACGGCATACCGACCGGGAGATGCCGGCGGCCGAACGTCACGCCCGGAAGATTGGTTGGAATCAACGCGGCCGTAATGCCGTATTCGTCACGATCGCCAAGAAGGTGATCCGGGTCATAGAGCTTAAACGCGAGTCCAAGTACGGTAGCGATGGGCGCGAGGGTGATATAGCGCTTATCCCAGTTCAGGCGGATACCGATGATTCGTTTGCCGTCGAAGGAGCCCTTGCAGACGACTCCTGAGTCCACGATTGCGGTGGCATCCGAGCCTGCTCGCGGCGAAGTCAGGGCGAAACACGGTATCTCTTCGGCCGAAGCCAGCCCGGGAAGCCAGCGCTGCTTCTGCTCTTCGGTGCCGTAGTGCAATAGCAATTCTGCCGGCCCGAGGGAGTTAGGGACGCCGATCGTGGAAGAAGCCGTGCCGTTGCGTGACGAGAGTTTCGTTAGAACAACTGAATTCGCCAGCGGCGAGAAGCCGAGGCCGCCGTACTCCTTCGGAATGATCATGGCGAAGAAGCGTTCTTTCTTGATAAACGCCCAGACCTCGCTCGACAGATCGAGTAGCTGGTGTGTCACTTCCCAGTCGTTGAGCATTCGGCACAGTTCTTCAGTCGGCCCGTCCAGGAAGGCCTGCTCTTCATCGGTCAATTTGGGTGCCGGCAGTTCTGTCAGCCGTCGCCAATCGGGCTTGCCGGAGAACAGCTCGCCCTCCCACCAGACATTACCTGCCTCGAGCGCATCGCGCTCCGTGCGGGAGAGTGACGGCACCATCGTCCGAAAAATGTTCAGTAGCGGAAAGGTCAGGTGCTCACGCCGGAGCGACTCAACGTTTAACGTCGCCAACGGCGCGAAGGCGAGCCAGAGGACAATGGCCCAGAGCGTGCTCTCGCCCAGGAGCGTGTAAGCGATGACCACGGCGCCGACAGCGGCAGTGGAGATCTTCAGCTCGACTCGGTGATAGGCCAGAGCGAGGCAGGTGCCAAGAATAACGATGAGCCAGAACAGAGTCGCCACGTTATCTCTCCTAAACCTCTAGCGGAGCGCCTAGAAAAGCTCCGCTACGTTTTCCCGCTCCTCTCGAAGTTCCACATCGGTCGCATCCATTTTCCCCCGACTAAAGTCGCTGATGTCCAGACCCTGAACGACGCTATAGGTTCCGTTAGCGCAGGTCACAGGGTAGGAGTAGACGACGCCCTCGGCAATTCCGTAACTACCGTCGGAAGCAACTCCCATACTGACCCAATCGTCACCATCGGTGCCCAATGCCCAATCGCGTACGTGATCGATGGCCGCCGATGCGGCCGATGCGGCAGAGGAGGCACCCCGAGCCTTGATGATGGCCGTGCCACGCTGTTGCACGGTGGGGATGAACTCATCGCGGTACCAATCATCCGAGACTTGGGTCGCGGCGGCTTCTGAGCCAATGGTTGCGTGGGAGATGTCGGGATACTGAGTCGCCGAATGATTGCCCCAGATGATCATGCCGTGCACATTGGAAACATGTGTGCCTGTTTTTGTCGCGAGCTGTGCTTTGGCGCGGTTGTGATCCAGGCGCATCATGGCCGTGAAGTTCCGAGGGTCCAGATCAGGGGCGTTCTCGCGCGCGATCAATGCATTCGTATTCGCCGGATTACCGACGACCAGAACTTTGACATCCCGCGCTGCCACTTCGTTCAGTGCCTTGCCCTGCGCAGAGAAAATCTGCGCGTTACCGAGGAGCAGATCCTTACGCTCCATGTCAGCCGTTCGCGGTTTCGCGCCAACGAGCAATGCGCATTGAATATTGCGGAAGGCGACTTCCGCCTGATCCGTTACGATGACGCTGTCCAGCGTGTCGAAAGCGCAATCGTCCAGCTCCATTGCGACACCATTCAGGGCGTTCATCGCCGGCGCTATCTCCAGTAACTGCAGAATGACTTGTTGATCAGGTCCGAATAGTTGCCCCGATGCGATTCTAAAAGCTAGCTGATAGCCGATCTGTCCGGCGGCGCCCGTAATCGCAATACGGACGGGGGTGTTCGTCTCCGTAGTCATCTGAATGTACGCTCCGCGAATAACATGAATCTGTAAGAAGGGGCGCAGATCTTAGCATGGCAACCTACGCATCCCTGGCTACGGTTCAATCGCCGCGGCGAGATCTGCTGGCAGTGGGTAGTCGGCGTACGCTTGAGTGAATGCCGCTAGCTCTCGGCGTGCGTCGTCTTCGTTACCTTCTTCGAGGATCGTTGAAATACAACCAAGCCAGGCAACGGGCTCTTCGCGGTCGGTGTTGTTACAGATCGTTTGCACGGCTGCCGCTGTGTTGGCGGCCGCACCCAGAAGAGCTCGTTCAGGCAATGTAGGAGTGACGGCCTCGTCGCGATTGTTGTCCACCGCTTCGCGAGAGCGCACTTCAACTGCCCGGAACGCGCTGATGCCAGGCGCATCCGCTTCTTCATCCGAGAAGATCTCCGTGTTCTCATTCAACACGCCGGATGTCAATACCAGGGAAACCGATAACACCACGGTTGCCGCGAGAGCGAGCGATGGCAGATAGGACGCCAACGGGCGTCGTCGATGTCGGTTTGCTGCCGCAAGTACCGTGCGATCCAGCTCGGCCGGCGGTTCTTCGTCGAAGTTCGCCGCACGATACGCACTCGATACCTGCTCCGCTTCGGGCAATGTGTTCTTCGACTCTCGTATATTCATGCCTGTCTCACCTCCACGGCCTCCCGTTCGCGCAGATCTCGCCGCAACCGATTCAAGGCATAACGCAGGCGGCTTTTGATCGTCTTGCGGGCCGTACCGACAATCGTGGCAATTTGCTCCAACGTTAAGCCCGCTTCCTCGTGGGGCAGGAATGTTTCGCGCTGCGCGGCCGGTAGATCGGCAAGTGCCCCGGAGATTGCCGCGCGCATTTCGGACTGTGTGAACTCACGCTCCGGACCGGCGCCGGGATCCGGTAGTTCCAGATGTTCCGTCGACGTTAGCTCAGGCAGCCGACCTGCACGGCGGTAGTGATCGACGAGGATGTTGTGCGCAATACGGAAAAGATAAAGAGAAGCAGGAAAACGGATCACAGACAGCGCAACCTGAGAACTGACAATGAACACGGTAACGGAACGTTACTGCAGAGGGCTTAGCCATGGGCGTTTTTTACGCTTCACTGATATCGTAAATTCCAATATCAATGCCATTCTGGATAAGGCCGAAGATCCAGAAAAGATCGTGCGGCTTATGATCCAGGAGATGGAGGATACGCTCGTCGAGGTTCGCTCCGCGGCGGCACGGTCGATCGCCGACCGGAAAGAGTCCTCGCGGACGTTGAAAGCTCTCCACGAAGAAGCCGATGACTGGCAAGCGAAGGCCGAACTCGCCATCGACAAAGGTCGTGACGATCTGGCCAAGGCGGCACTTGCCGAGAAATCTCGCGCCCGTAAGGCTATCGATGCGTTGGCGGCGACCCGCGCTGCGCTGGATGAAGGCCTTGAGAAACTCAACGCCGACGTCGGCCGGCTCGAAGATAAATTGGCGGACGCGAAGGTTCAGCAGGAGGCTCTGCTGGCCAGGCATGAGACCGTCAGCTGCCAGCTGGAAGTTCGAAAAAGGATACGCGACCGAAGGATTGATGATGCGCTGGTCCGATTCGAGGGTTTCGAACGGCGGATAGACGGCGTCGAGGGCCATGTCGAGTCCTACGACCTTGGCGCGAGACGTGTGTCAGAAAACTCCGATGCAGGATAGCAAACGATGGAAGTTGTACTTATTGTCTTTATGGCCGCGATTGGGGTTTGCGTTTTACCCCTCGCGATCATCATGCACTACATCACGAAGTGGAAAGCGACCCGTGGCCTGTCGGCAGACGAAGAGCAGATGCTGGAGGACTTGTGGCGGACCGGTCAGCGTATGGAGAGTCGCTTGAGCTCGCTGGAGGCCATTCTCGAAGATGAAGTCCCGGACTGGAGGAAACGATCATGAGTGGATCTACACATCTTATGGGTGGACGACGGCTTTATCGTGACCGGGACAAAGGATGCATTCTCGGTGTCTGCGCCGGCATCGCGGAGTACTTCGGTTTCGATCTTGCGATCACGCGAATCGTCACCGCGCTCAGCCTTTTCTTCTTTGCTTTCCCGACCTTTGTCGCCTACTTTTTGCTGGTGTTGTTGCTGCCAAAAAGACTTCGTAGCCTCGGTAGACCAACCAATGCCGATGCTGACTCTCTGCAACGCCAGGTGCGCTCCGCGCCTCACGCGACCCTGGACAGTGTGAGACATCGTTTCCGGGAAATGGATGCGCGGCTGCAGCGAATGGAGAAATATCTGACGTCAAGCCGCTTCAAGCTCGACCGAGAATTCGAGTCCCTCAAAGACTAGAGAGATCGCGATAATCCATTCGAGTTCGCCTTGACGATACTCGTCATCGTGTTCGGCTATAAGTTGATTACGACGCTTACTAATTGCCCATCCCGGCGGGCGCGGTAGGCTCTGGGTTCGCTTCTTTATAGGCTTGGACCTGCTCGTTGAATGCGGCAGCGACTGCCTCCATTTCGGCGACGGCGGCGTTGTGCCGAGAGAACATGATGGCTTTGTACTCAGTCGGTGCATTGTTGCCAGTGGCATCTAGTTCCTCATTCACACACGCCAGGTAGGCCTCCATACCGGCGATGTAGGACCGGACGCCCGCCTGCGCCGTGATCAGTTCTTCCATAGTCGAACTCTGGCCGTCCGGAACGGTTATCAGAGCAGGGTAATCGCATGCCAGGCTGACTCCCGCCGAACTGCCCGCCACTAATACAAGGAGAAACTTCAGTGAATTCATGTTGTTACCTCGGCAACACTTGGGTTCTTATGCGCGCAACTATACCCCAGGGGCTCTGGTGATACCAAGTCTCGACCTTGTCTCGACCTCCCGAGCGGGGACCGGCGCGGCTCGAGGAACTCAGCCGAACAGCGCCTGATATTGATTACTGCCCTCCTCCTGATCGATGAGCAGTTCCAACAGGCCTTCGGCGGTCATCGGGTCGCCAAACAGGTGACCCTGGACGTAATCACAGTCGTGTTCGCGTAGAAATTCCAACTGTTCCTGCGACTCGACGCCTTCCGCGACGACAGCCATTTTCAGACTGCGTGCAATTTTGATGATCGTCGCCACGATCGTCGCGTCGTCTTCGTCCACGGCGACATCGCGAACGAATGATTTGTCGATCTTCAGCGTACTGATTGGGAACTGTTGTAGGGTGCTAAGAGGAGTAGCCGGTGCCGAAGTTGTCAATCCGCGTCAACATGTGCCCCATTTGGGCGCCCCGCTCGGTGGGCCGTCCTCTAACCAGTTAATTTAAAAACCATTACAGTCTCTGGCACGCGCCTTGCTAGGTAATGGCAGTCAAGCTAAGGAAGGCCGGCGACAATGAACGACGATACAGAAACCATCGCGCTATTACTTGGGAATTCGGATGACGAACGCTGGCAGCCGCACGATTTCGTCGCTGGCGCGCAGCGTCTGGTGCGGGATGCCGACGGGCATGTCACGCTCGAGACGGTAAAGTCTGCGGAAGAATTCGATCAGACGGCGAGCACAACCGGGTGTTTTCGCCGCGGCAAGGCGATTGTGAACCCGGACACCCGCGATGTCATCGGCTATGAGTTCGAAGAAGTGCCTAGTCTGCGAACCGGCACGACCGGCTAACGGAGATCAGTCGAGTACGACGTCTGTGGGTGTTCAGCGTCGGGTATAGCCGTAGCCGAGATGCCGAACGTCGGTAACGACGCCATTCTCCATCTTGACGACGCGCATCAATTTATTCGGCCCAAGGTTGAAGGTCCATTCCTGGATCAAGACCTCCTCATAAAAACCTGTAAAGAGTACTTGACCGAAGCGGTTGTAATATGACCGCTGAGCCGAGCGAGTTTGCGCAAAATCCGGCTCGCCACAGTAACGCAGTAGTTTTGATATATGGTCGCCTTTGGAGATGAGCCTAGTGCCGCAACGCATCGCGAGAGCGTTCGAGGCGCTGGCTAGTCCGAGTATTAGAAGACTAGCGGTTGCGATAGTTCTGATCTTTTTCATACACGGTTCCCGAGCGGCCTGGATCGACTTACTATTCGACCATGAATTCCATCGGAAATTCCCCGCCCTTAGGCTGGTTGCAGGACGAGGCTCACGCCAAGCTAATACGGTGTGGGCTTCGTGGCATTGAGAAGGAATGCCTGCGCGTGGACAGTGAGGGGCACCTGTCAGCGCGAATGCATCCCACGCGTCTCGGATCCGCGCTCACCCATCCGTATCTAACGACCGACTACTCGGAAGCTCAGCTGGAGTTCGTCACCCCGCCTTATCCAACGAACTGGGAGACGGTCCAGTTTCTATGTGACAGTCACTGCTTCGTGTCTCAAAACCTGGAAGACGAATTGCTGTGGGCTCAAAGCATGCCGTGCATCGTCAATCCAAACGCGGGCCTTCCGATCGCTACCTACGGCCAATCGAACCTCGGCCAGATGAAGACTATTTATCGGCGCGGGCTTGGCTATCGCTATGGCCGGGCGATGCAGGCGATATCCGGCGTTCATTACAATTACTCGTTGCCGGTCTCGTTCTGGGAGCCATTCCGCGAGCAGCAGAAGAGTACGGAGTCGCTGCAGCGCTTCATCTCCGCTCAGTACATGGGTTTAGTCCGAAACTATCGGCGTATCGCGTGGCTGTTCGTCTACCTATTCGGTGCCTCGCCGGCGCTGTGCAAATCCTTCTGTCCCAATGGTCATGAAATACTTGAGGAGCTGAACTCATCGACATGGTACGGACCGTTCAGCACAAGCTTGCGCATGAGCGATATCGGCTACCGCAACAAGACCCAGGCCGGACTGCAGATTTCGGCTAACTCTCTCGAGGACTACACGGCGGGACTCGCCGCGGCGGTCACGACGCCCAGCGCCGGCTACGAGAAAATTGGTGTTCGAGTAAACGGAACTTACCGTCAGCTCAACGCCAATATTCTGCAGATTGAAAATGAGTACTACAGTTCGATTCGCCCCAAACCCGCGCCGGGAGGAGATTCTCCGCCGATCGTCCGTCTGCGTGATGTGGGCGTCGACTACGTCGAGGTACGGACGCTAGACATCAACATGCTCGATCCCGTCGGCGTCAATCAGAACCAACTGCGCTTTGCGGAGGCCACATTGATCTACTGTTTGTTGGCGGAAAGCCCGCCGATTGACGCCGCTGAGCAGGCCGAGATTGACGAAAGAGACCTTGTGGTCGCACGGGAGGGCCGCAAACCCGGGCTGACACTGCCCGAGTCTGGGAAGAATGTTTCGATGCGTGACCGCGGGCTCGCGCTCACCGAGCGCCTATTGGAAGTCGCGGCGATTCTGGATGTTGACGGAGAGGGCTATCTGGCGGCCGTCGAGGCGCAACGCACGGCCCTGCGAGATTCGAGTCTGACGCCGTCGGCCCAGCTGGTGGCCAATATAAGGGAGAGCGGGCAGGGTTTCCTCGACTTCACACTGGACCTCTCAAAATCTCATGCAGAGTACTTCCGTAGTCTCAGCTTGTCGCCGGATAAGTTGGCGTTGTTCGCCCGCGCCGCGGAGCGCTCGCTCGCTCGAGCTCAGGCTCTGGAGCGGCGGCCGGATCAGTCCTTCGAGGACTACCTGGCCGGCTATTTCGGGAGTATTTTAGGTGCTGAGCGTGCTATTTTGTGAAATCCGTACCCGTATCCTGCCGCGGAAGAAGAGATACTTTACGTCCGAGGCACGATCAGTAAGCTAGCAACCAATGAAAGCAGCCTTCGTCGCAGGGATTCTCTTAGGCATCATCGTGGCCCTTGGTGCCGCACGGTTCTATCCGTGGGTGGACCATCCACGTTCAGCGTCAATCACGACGGTACTTCACAACGGGGGGCGTATCGAAGACTTCCTGATCCGATTCCCTGTCGACCGAATCTCGAGCGCGGGCACGGCCCAGATGGGGCTGCGGGCCAGCTCTTTTCCCGCGGATATTGAACTTCCCGAGGAGTTCGCAGCCAATCCAGTGCTGGTGGAGCATTTCAAACTACGCAATATTGACGGTGACGTGATTGGCGTAGCGGCCAGGCATACGAGTGTCACCGACGCGGAGGCAACCGCCGCTTGGGCGTTGACTATACCGAGTCGGGGTACGCTGCGTCTGCGCGGTGCGGCCGATCCGGCCGCGCTCGATCGCGCGCTTGGTGCCGCAGGCCGCGTCGAAGGCCAGGCATGGAGCGGCGATGTCGAATTGGCGATCGGATCTGTCGAGGCTGAGTCCGGCCTTGTTGCCGGAGGCAGCCACGAGTTTGCAGGCCTGATCGGCAGCTACTCGGAGAGCTGGTCTATCAGCGGAGTGAGTCAGGCTGGCGAACTGCGCGGAACAATTCAGCTGCATACCATAGCAGAGGCTGGCGGATGAAATTCTTGCTCACTTCGGTACTCGGGTTCGTGCTCGGCAGCGCGCTCGTGCTGGTCGGGCTTTACTACAATCCGATCACAGCGGACGCTGGCTTCATTTCCGGCGTCAACGCGCGCGTGTTTACGTATCGCTCGCCATTCGCTGAGGGCCTCGTCGTAACCCATAGCGGCGGGTCCCGGTTACCGTTACGACCGGCATCTATCCCCGAGTTGTGGGAGAGCACGATCAGTAAGTCGATGCTGAGTGTCGTCGTGCTAAGGGATGAGGAGGACGCTCCGGTTGGCATAGCGAGTCGCTTAAGCCAGTTTTCCGAGAGTACGGAAATGTTGACGCGGGGCATTATGGTCGACGACGACTGGCTCGTCACGATCTCGGGCGAGGGCTCGTTCTTTATTCGAGCGGACAGCAACCTCTGGCCATTTCTGAAAGAGACGTTAATTCCTGTCTGGTATCTCGATCGGCCTTGGCAGGGACCGCGAAACTATCGCCCAACCGCCGGTCCGGGCGAGGGCGGTTCGGCGATCACCGCAGGCGCGACGGGTCGCTTCGCCAACCTCGAGGGTACGGCTGTCGAGAGCTACGAACTCTCCGGTTTCGATAAAATCCGCGGCCCCGGGGATTTTACCGCGCGACTATTCGTGAGTCTGCCCGGGAAGGCGACCAGCCTCGCCGCGGAATAAACCGGGCAGCTTTTACTTTCGCGAGATACGGGGACGGTCTACTTAATTCACGAACCCTGTTGAACTGTCTAGATAGTTAGGTAGACCGTCCCCGTATTTGCCCGTATTTGCGCTATAAGAGATCGCCAAGGCTTACGGCCGAATCCGCTACCTGCTCCGGTGTCACCACCACCTCGGCCGCGATTAGCTTCTTACCGAACATGAAATCTCGCGGAGAATTTACCGCCTCCACGGCGGCGAGCCTTCCAGCGCGCAGATAACACGCCGAGAACCGGTTCTCCTTCGGGTTGCCCCTGACGATTATCTGGTCATGATCTCCGGAGAGTCCGGCAATCTGTAGTTTCAGGTCGTACTGATCGGACCAGAACCATGGAACCTGCGCATACGGTTGGGACTTTTCAAGCAGGCTCAGCGCGGCAGTTTTCGCTTGCTCGATCGCATTGTGCACGGACTCAAGACGAATCCTCCGGCCCGCGAACGGGTTCGGATGATTCGTGCAGTCGCCCGCCGCGACGATTCTCGGTTCATCGGTACGCGCATGGTCATCGACATGAATGCCGTTGTCGCATTTCAGGCCCGACGCTTCGGCCAGGCTGACCTCGGGCATGATGCCGATTCCGGCGACGACGATGTCACAACTGAAGCGCCGGCCCGCCGCCGTCTCAACCGCTGCGACCCGATCCCGACCGTGGAAAACCGTAACGCTCGAATCGCAATGAATCTCTACGCCCGCGCTGGAGTGATAGTTAAGATAGAAATGCGATGTCTCGACGCTGACGACACGGGCCATCACGCGATCGGCGGCCTCGAGTATTGTCACGTCCACGCCGAGCGTGGCCGCGATGGAAGCAACTTCCAGCCCGATATAACCGGCGCCCACGATCACGAGTTTCTTGCCGGGTAGAAACTCAGCCCGGATAGCATCTGCGTCAGCAGTAGTACGGAGGTAGTGAATCCCGGCGAGGTCGGAGCCGGGCGAATCGAGTCGCCGAACCCGGCTTCCGGTCGCGAGTAGCAGTCCGTCGTAGTCGAGTACTCGACCGTCACCGAGTCTTAACCGGCGGCTTGACGGCTCCAGAGTATCCGCACGCGTACCGAGTTCCAGCGTGACGTTCCGGTCTGAGTAGAAGCTCGCAGACCGGAGACTCAACCGTTCAGCGTCCAGCTTACCGGCTAGATAATTTTTCGACAGCGGCGGCCGTTGATAGGGTAGTTGACGCTCTTCGCCTACCAGCGTGATGAGGCCGTCGAAGTTGTTCTGGCGTAGTGTTTGGACCGCCTGCGCGCCCGCCTGGCCGCCGCCTATGATGATGAAGTGCTTGGGCATGGGATGTTGTATCGTAGCCGCTCAGTTAACGAATAGCTTCAAGAGAGGACAGTTAGAGCAATGACCCACGCGATAAGAATAAATGAGTTTGGCGGCCCTGAGAATCTCGAATTCGTCGAGGTGGAACTAGGCGATCCCGGGCCGGGGCAGGCGAGGGTCGCCCATACAGCCGTCGGCCTGAACTACATTGACACGCACATCCGGACGGGAATGTATCCTGTCCAGCTGCCCAGCGGGCTCGGTGGCGAAGCTGCGGGTACCGTCGTCTCCGTCGGCGAGGGGGTCGAGCACGTCGCGCCGGGAGATCGAATTGCCTACGCGTACTCCGTACCTCCTCAGGCTTATTCCGAAGAATGCGTCATGGATGCGAAGGCCTTGCTGAAGCTGCCCGATGGCATCGACGATGAAACCGCCGCCGCGATGATGCTCAAGGGCCTGACATCGTGGTATTTGCTCAGACGCACCTACGAAGTTCAGGCCGGCGACTGGATCCTGTTATACGCGGCGGCTGGCGGCGTCGGCACGATCGCGGCACAGTGGGCGAAGCATCTCGGTGCCAGGGTTATCGGTGTCGTGAGCACGGAGGAGAAGCGGGAAGCGGCGCTCGCGCATGGATGCGAGGAGGTGCTGCTCTCCGACAGCAACATCGTCGAGGCCGTTCGAGACCTCACGAATGGCGATGGCGTACCGGTCGTCTATGATCCGGTCGGCAAGGACGCGCTGTACACGTCTCTCGACTGCCTGAAGTCGCGCGGTCTCCTGGTCAGTTTTGGCAACGCTTCCGGCCCGGTCGACTGTCTGCCGTTGCTGGAGCTCATGAAGCGCGGATCGCTATATGTGACGCGACCGGCCCTGCCGAACTACATCGCAACACGCGAAGATCTCGAGTGGGGCGCCGGTGAGCTCATGAGCGTGGTTGGCGGCGGGCACGTGAAAATCGAAATCGGTCAGCGATTCGCTTTGGCTGATGCTGCAGACGCCCACCGGGCGCTCGAAGCGAGACGCACGACAGGTTCGACCATACTCGTGCCGTGAGTCTGCCGCGCTTGGCGCAAGCGACGTTTCCACAAGCTTCGCGAGATTAGGCGACTGGGATAATTTAGTCGACGAACTTAGGCTGGTTCTCCAACGACGGTACGGAAACCGTCAGGGAGAAAGGCCGTGCTTCGGCAACGACATGAAGCGACGTTGGCTGCCCCGATAACACAGGTGTTCTCGGCGCTGATACAGATGCTCGCAAAAAGCCGCTGGGGTTCAGATCAGTGGCTAGGAGACGCCGACGGCCTGCCTCGGTTGGGGCAGACCTACGTCTAACGCCGTGGCTCGATTATCCGCCGTGGCCGCGGCCGTTGGTCTTGATAAAGTCCTTCGCATCTGCCAGTGAACTGACCGTCAGCGCGATGTGCGTGTAGCCAGGATGTTTTTCGTCGACGTCCATCAAAATATTCGTTCCGGCGGATGCGTTCGCCGGACCCAGCAGATTCAGCACGCCGCCGCAGGGATGCTTCATGATGACGGGATGGCCGTGCTCGAAGCCGACGTCGCTTACGAGCGCGAAGCCGAGATTGTCGTAGAACGCGATGGACCGCGTTTTGTCCGCGACACGAATGCCGACGTGATTGACCGCTTCAATGTCGAGCATAGTTGTCACCTCGCTGCATCAGGCTCCATTGTAGGAGTGGCCTCCCGGCCGCGATACTATCGACCGATCAGATCTGCGGAGAACACCCTGATGCTCAGACGTTCAATTTTCACCTCAACGGCGCTAGCGCTGCTGTTATCACTAGCCGCTTGCGAGAACAAGGAAGAGGAAATCGTCATCCGCACAGACGCCCCGCGCTTCGACGTGATCGAAGCGACGATCACGGAGATGCAGGCCGCGATGACCGACGGCACGCTCACGTCCCGCGATCTCACGTTGACCTATCTCGCCCGTATTGCGACCTACGAGAATCTTCTCAACGCCACGATCGCCGTGAACCCGAACGCGCTGGGCGAGGCCGAACGCCTGGACCGGGAGCGGGCCGAAGGCACGGTGCGCGGCCCTCTGCACGGGATCCCGGTCGCGCTAAAGGACAACATCCATACGACGGATATGCCGACGACGGGCGGCGCGCAGGCATTCGCCGGCCTGGTCCCGCCCTACGAAGCCACGCTGACGGAGAATCTCCGCGAAGCCGGCGCGATTATTCTCGCTAAGACCGTCCTGACCGAACTCGCAAACTGGGTCGCCGGCGACCCGTTCGAATCGCCGGACAATTTCAGCCCGCTCGGCGGCTACGCGTCCAATCCCTACGACCCGCGACGCGATCCGCGGCTTGCCACGACCGAGGTGTGGCCTGTCCTGGAGACCGGCGGATCCAGCTCGGGGATAGGCACGAGCGCGAATCTGTGGGCAGCCAGTGTCGGTACCGAGACCTCGGGCTCCATCCTGTGGCCGTCGAGCCAGACGATGCTCGTCGGCATCAAACCGACGGTTGGCCGGGTGAGTCGCTACGGCATTATTCCGATTACGGCGGATCAGGACACGGCCGGGCCGATGACCCGAACCGTGTTGGATGCGGCCATACTTCTCGGCGTGCTCGAGGGCGACGTTGCCGACCCGAACGACGCCGCGACGGGTCGTTGCGAGGCGCCCGCGGACAATGACTACACGGTCTTTCTGGATGCCGCCGCTTTGAACGGCGCGCGAATCGGTATCCCGCGGGCCGGATTCCTCGAACCCATACCGGTACCGGGTACAGATCGTCAGTCCGGTGAGTTAACGCCGGAGGAGGGCCGAGTCATGGCTGACGCGATTGCCGTACTCGAAGCGCAGGGCGCGGTCATCGTCGATCCTGCCGATCTGCCGACAGTCCTCGACCCCGATCCCGCACGAAACCTTCTGAGCTTCGGCGTCTGCGCGGGCGCGAATGCCGCGAAAGGCCTGGACGACGACTGCTCTGTCGTCCTGAAGTACGGCATGAAGCGAGATTTCAACGCGTGGCTCTCGACGTTGGGCTCGAGTGTCCCGGTGAATTCGATCACGGAGTTGCGGCAGTGGAACGAGGCGCATGCTCCTACAGGCGCTATTCCATACGGTCAAACGCGTCTCGATATCTCAGATGAGATGGACCTGGACGGTGATCGGGTGCGCTACGATGCCGATCGCGCTAAGGATATCCAGCTCGCCGGCGCCTACGGAATCGATGCGGCGATGGAGGAACATGGCCTTGACGCGTTGCTGTTTCCTGCCAACCGCGGCGCCTGGGTCGCCGCGCGGCCGGGCTACCCGAGCGTGATCGTTCCTTTCGGGCGCGTGACGAACGAGCCCGACCCGCCCTTCCCGGCCGGTTTCGATGCCGAGCCGCAGCCGTTCGGCGTGACGTTCACGGGTACGGCTTGTAGCGAGCCGGGGTTAATCGGCCTGGCGTATGCGTTCGAACAAGCAACGATGCGGCGCGTGCCGCCGTCCAGCGCCCCCGCGTTGTAGGAGCGGGGGCCTGGCCGCGATCAGTTCGTCAGCGTGTTCTCGGTCGACGCCCACTCCTCGAGTTCGCACTCGTAAGGATTGATCTGCTCGCCAGGCTTCCAGATAAAATATCCGTCGAGGACGAACGGCTCAACCAGAGTCGCAGGTTCATCCACTGTCAGCAGCCAGTCGAGCCGGTTGCCGCCGTCCACGACCGTGAAACGCTCGTTGATTTTGACGTTCGGCGTCTGCGGCGCACCGGAGCGGTTGAAGTAGTGCCAGCCGACCCGGGACGTGTCGACGACGAGCGTCTCGCCTTCCCAACGCCCTACGGAGTAACCCCAATGCGATAACGGCACTTCAGCCGGATCGGCGACATCGTCGCCCATGTGAATAATCCGCAGCGCATCGAATTCCTCGAAGCGCAGCTCAATGCTGTCGCCGACCTGCGTGAATTCCATCGGATAGGGGTTTCCCCATCAGTGACGGCATGCCCGGCGCGATGCATTCGATGATCGGGTTGTCGGCGATGTCGTCCCAATCGGCAACCGCAGCCATAGCCGCGTCGTTGAGCTGGTATCCGGAACGCCCCGTAAAGAACCAGGCGCGTGAGCCCTGGCTCCAGACTCGGTAGATCCCGTCTCCGGTTGCTGCCGCGACTAGCGCGGGATCGAGTACGTCTCTGTCTCCGCCCAACGACTCGTCCGCCCAGCGCGGCTCCTGCTGGCCGCCGACGAGTAACTCGATGCCGCTTGGCAATAAGACGTGGTTGACCTGGATGTAGTTCTCCCGGCGGGTGGACGGCCAGCCGGCGACGCGCACCGAATCTCCGACCGAGATCTCGTCACCCGTCAGTCTGCGGCGGCGCTGCGAACTGACGGCGCTGCCTTCAAAATAGTAGATTGCCTCCGCGCCGTTTGCGTCCGTGTTCGTTACTTCCAGAAGAATGTGCGGATTCTTCCACGACACTCTAGAGGCAACTCCTGTCACTTCTTCGACCACGCTGCGATCGAACTCGGACATCGAATGATGTGCTATGACCGAGAGGGGTAATGTGACCAGTATGCCTACGGCTAGTGTGATGGGTTTAAACATGATTTTTACTATTTTTAAATGCTTAATGAAGTGTGATTTCCCATTGTTAGGGTAATACTTTTCAAATGAAATTTTATCAATAAAATCCATTTGTTTTGACTTGCTAGCTGACAGGTAGCTCCCATTAATCATAACAAAACGAATGTCGATACTCGCAATCAGCGATCTGAATCTCAGGATTCTGAGGTGATAAGCGGCAACCGAACCCGCTCTAATCAATAAGCGATTGGCGGAGGTGGATATGTTTGCTTAGCGATTTTGGCTTGGTGCAAGGAGGCGTCACCGTTCCCATGCCGCCGCGGGATTTGCCTAAAAACGCGGTTTCGTCTTCATCAGATTCACGTCCGAGTACTGTCACACCGCCTCATTGATTTTCCTGGCTAGGCTACTCGTCGAGGGTACATCCGTAAGTTTGAATTGTGGCGCCCGGGCGATAGCGCCAGACGTGATACGCGTCCGCGACGACCGTCTCGGTGAAGTTTACGGGATCGGTTGCTGTGAAGCTGTATGTCAATTCCCCTCGCTCTCCATCGAGTGCGAAACGCTCGACGATCTCCATCTGCGTACTTTGCGGTACAGCGACGAGGTCTTCGACTTTGAAGTAGGGCCAATTGAGGCGCGTTGTTGTCACGACGAGCGTTTCGCCTTCCCAGCGACCGACGGAATATCCTAACGGTGAGTGTGGTTGTCCCTCCGGACTCGCATCGTCGTTCATATGTATAACGCGCACGTTATCGTCGGATTCGATCTGAATTTCGATGTCGGCACTCGGAAGCTGAACGAAGCCGACCGGATGTGGGCCGATATAGGTCATCGCTTCTGGCATGCCGGGAGCGATACAACGTAAAACGGGATCGTCGACTTGAGGGTCGAACGCTTCGTAGGCGCTGCTTGCCGCGTCCGTTAACGGAGGATTCGCCGAAAATGCAGGAGTGTTCGACCGCACGGTCGTCCAGGTACGAAAGATGTCGTCGACAGGTGCCTCGTACTCATCCGCCCTGCCCTGCAGACCCTGGTAGTTGCCGATCGCCTCGTTGTTCCAGCGAGCAGCGCCGGACGAGTGCGTGAGTAGTTCCCTGCCATCGGGCAGAAGGAGGTTGGTAACAAGAAACCCATCTGCTCGGCGAATGGAGGGTGAGCCCGCGAACTGAATTACCTGTCCGACCTCGACAAGGTTGCGCGCAACGCCTGCACGGTCGAGGCTGTTGACGTCCATCGCCTCGGCTTCCCAGACCTGATCGGTTCCGTCGTCGGTCCGGACGCGGATATGCATCCGTACGTGCGGGTTCTGCCATTGCACGCGCATGATTTGACCGGTGAACTCGAGTATCACGCTTCGATCGTATTCTAGGGTCGAGTGGTGGGCGAAAGCCAGGAAGGGAGTCAAACATGCCCCAAATGCGATGCCTTGAAGGCGCCTCGTTCTCATTCGATGGACCCCAGTCGTGATGCGTTATTCGCTTCATCGGGGATTGTCGGAGCAGGCTGAACCGCTGCCGGGGTGGGCGGCTGATCCAGCGTTGGCCCGAGTGAATCCGGATCCACTTCGGCTCCCGCGAACGGCGGGCGCGGCGCATTCAGCACATATTTGTCGATGAAAACGAACGTGACCGCGACAATCAGTAGTCCGACGATGGTGTAACCTGCCGCGATCCGGGCGGCGTATCTATGTCTTAGCTTCGCAAGGAACGAGTACATATTCCTCCCCCCAAAAACTGTAGCGTGGGATATTACCGAGTTTGGTGGCTAAATGGCCGATATTTAAATAAAAATATAGGGGCAGCCTGCGCCTCAAGTCGCTTGGTGTCCTCGCGTTGTGGGAGCTTAGGTTATTCAGTGGCGGGGCGGCGACGAAGTTTTCAGAATTTCCGGGTTTGTTGCGGTTGTGGCGGGTGATTTTGACAGCGGTGTTATCTTGGGCTCGTTGCCACCTATTGGCGCACTATCGGTGCGCGCGGACCACGCTGTCAGGCGTAGGATCGAGGGGTCAGGCAAGAATGATCGCCACGGGTAAGCCTACTGCCAACAGAACGAATACGACCTTATGGTAGTAACCGCACCGCGAAACGGTAATTTACTCGCTGAGCTTCCAGGACTATGCTGCTCAGGGCACATTGAGGTTTGGATTGCTGGAGGAGCTACGGCGTGGCATACGACCTACTCGGCAAGGATTTCGCCCCCCCGGATCTGAGGGGAAAATTAACCGGACAGGCTAAGTATGCGGAAGACTTTCGTGCCGAAGGCATGGTTTTCTGCCGGTTGTTGACGAGTACGGTTCCACACGGCCGGGTCGTGCGCCTTGACACTACCGCAGCGCTGGCGATGGAAGGCGTCGTAGGCATACTGGTGGCCGACGAGGTGCCTACCGTTAAGGCGCCGAATCAGGCGTTGCTAACGAATGAACCGTTGTACGTCGGCGATCCGATTCTCGCGATCGCAGCTGTTGATGAGACCACCGCACAGGAGGCGATCGAGGCGATAGATATCGAACTCGAGCCGCTGCCTTTCACGGTCGATCCGCTGCAGAGCCTCTATCCCGGCGGACCTAATGCCCGTACTGACGGCAATTCCTACAGTTCTCTATCGGATACTTTTTCACTTGTGAAGTGGACTGCGCGCGACTTCGCGGCCGTCGGCGATGATGAATTGCCAATGGGCGACCCAATCGAGGAGTGGAGTTTCGGCGATATCGACGCCGGATTTGCAGAAGCTGCTCTGGTGCTCGATGAGACATTTACGACTGCAGGGGTATCGCATCACTCGATGGAGTCGCGCACGGCGATGGCCTATTGGGAGAACGGAAAACTCCATCTGCACGGTTCCACCCAGAGCCAGACCGCAATCATGCCCGCACTTGCATCGATGCTCGACATGTCGGTCGAGGACATCGTCTACGTATCCGAGTATTGCGGTGGTGGCTTCGGTTCCAAGTCGAACGCCTATCCGGTTATGGGCATTCCCGCGCTGATGTCTAAGAAGCTGCAGCGCCCCGTGTTAATGCGTATCAGCCGCGACGAAGAATCCTACGTTGGCTCGGCGCGGCCGGGTTTCCAGGGGCGAATAAAACTCGGGTTCCGAGCGGACGGGCGGGTTACCGCCATTGATCTCTATATCGTGCACGAGAACGGCCCTTACCGCGGCTTCGATGATTTTGACGCTGCAGCTTCTGCCGCGACCTTGTTATACCAACCTCTCTCCATGCGTTTTCGCGCCATGCCGGTGCAGACCAACACGGTCCCCCGCGGCGCGATGCGGGGTCCGGGTGAAAACCAGATGGCGGTCGCGATGGAACCGCTGATCGACAAGGCTGCTGACCAGCTTGGTGTTGACCGCTTGGACGTTCGACGGATCAACGCGGCTGACAGCAACGCGAAGTACTATGCGGACCAGGGACCGGTAACAAGCGCACATCAACGCGAGGCGCTCGATAGAGGTGCGACGATGGCTGCCTGGGACGCAATGAGTGCGCGCAGCGGCCAACGGGACGGCTCCAAGGTGCGCGGCGTGGGTGTCGGTCAGGCGTTCCACCCGGCGGGGCGCGGCGGCTATGACGGTCTGGCACGGCTTACTCCCGATGGTAAACTGCATATTCACAGCGGCGTCGGCAATCTGGGTACTTACTCATATAGCGATACCGCGCGAGTTGCGGCAGAGGTCCTGAAATGCAACTGGGATAATTGTATTGTTGAGCGCGGCGATTCCCGTCGACATCTTCCCTGGAGTCCAACGCAATCCGGCAGCAAGACGTCGTTCTCGAGTTCGCGTCAGAGCTATGTCGCCGCGATGGATATAATCGAAAAGCTTAAAGAGATCGCGGCGAACGATTTCGGTGGTACACCGGACGACTACGATATAAAGGACGAAACCGTGTTCGCAACCGCCGACCCGTCCGAGAGCATGACCTATGCACAGGCCGCGCAGCGGGCGATCGAGTTGGGAGGTAAGTTCTCGGGTCAGGAGATGCCTTCAAACTTGCATGAGATCACGAAAGCGTCGGTAGCAGCGCTCGCTGGAACGGGGTTGATCGGCATGGCGAAGGACACCGTTCCCGTCGAAGGCGTGGTCGCTGGTATCACGATTGGCTTCATGGAAATTGAGTTGGATACTGAGACCGGGCAATTTGAGATTCTCGACTACATCGGCGTGACCGACTGCGGTACCGTGTTACATCCACAAAGTCTATCGACTCAGATCAAGGGCGGTGCAGTGCAGGGCATCGGCATGGCCGCGACGGAGCGGCATATCTACGATCCGCAGAACGGTCTGCCGGCCAACGTTGGTTTCCTGGGATGCAAGCCACCGTCTTACCTCGATGTGCCACCGACGATGCAGACTGCTGCTGTCGAGCTCGTCGATCCGCAGAATCCAGTCGGTGCGAAGGGTATGGGTGAGCCGCCGCTGGGGTGCGCGGCGGCGGCGCTGGTGTGCGCGATCTCCGACGCGCTGGGAGGAGTGTATTTCAACCGGACACCGATTTCGCCGGACATGATCGTCAACGCGGTCAGCGGGCGAGCGCAGTCGCACCGTCCTTTACAGGTGAATACGGCATAGCGCTTATCAGCGCTGGAGAGTCTAATTAATGAAAACACTGACTCGACGCGAGCTTCTCGAACGATCACTGGCCCTGGCAGCGGTCGGCGCAGCAGCGCCTCTGCAATCGCTCCGCGCGCAGCCCGCTGTCGATGACCTCGTCGAATTTCGGCGCGTCGTGGCGGCGAATCGGATCTTGTCAAACGAGGCAGTCGTGGACGGGTTCGGTCACGTCAGCGTTCGCGATCCGCGAGATCCGGGTCGTTACGTCATGTCACGCTCACTCAGCCCCGAGTTCGTCGAACTCTCGGACCTCATGGAGTTTCACAGCAACGGCGATCGTGTCGATCCGAACGATACGAGGCGGCCGTACGGCGAACGTATGATCCACGGCGCGATCTACGAGTCACGCCCCGACGTCGGGGCCGTCGTCCACCACCACTCCTACGCCGTCGTGCCGTTCAGTGTCTCGACTGTGCCGCTGCGGCCCATTGCGCACTCGGCCTCGATCATCGGTGCCGAAATCCCGGTATGGGACATTCAGAACGAATACGGCGATACGGACATGCTCGTGCGGACCATGGAGATGGGCCATAACCTGGCCGACACGCTCGGCGACAACACCTGCTTGCTCATGCGCGGCCATGGCGCCGTGGTAGCGACGCCCACCGTGCAGCAGGCTGTCGTGACGTCGGTGTATCTGCAGGTGAACGCGCAGCTACTTTCGGAGGCGCTCAGACTGGGCGATCCCACGTATCTGACTGACGACGAGATCGAACAGTCAACCGTCGCCCAACTCTCGCCGCTCGCCCTGGACCGAGTCTGGGAGTACTATTGTCTTCGCGCCGGCGTCGATCCGGTCTAGCGCGACGACTCTCCCTGGAGGATCGCGACGAGGCCGTCGCTCCTACGGCCAAACGTTAGCCGGTACGAACAATCGTCCGTTCATGATCTTGCGCGCCGTGCGTACGACCCCTGCACTCAACACGTCCAGATCCTTGCCGCTGCCAGCGGTTTCGAGTTCCACGTCGATCACGCCGGAAGGGTGCTCTATCCGAACTCTGCCCAGGCGTTGTGAATTCAAGGTAGCGAGTTCCTCGGCGACCGAGCCTTCGATCGATACGCAGGACGCCACACAGATCGCGCCCGTCACGGCGTGGGCGGCGTGAAGAGTATGCGGTGTCAGGTAGCGAGAGGAGATAACGCCGCCGTCACGCGCGCGCGAGAGAATCCCGACCTTCGGTACGACGCTGTCGGTTACGTCGCCCAGGCCCATGCGCTGTCCCGCGATGAGCCTGATACTCTCGACGCGCTGCATCAACTCTCGATCGCCGACAATGGCTTCAGCCTCGTAGCCGCTGATGCCGAGATCGGCGGCGCGAATCAACACCATCGGCATCGCCACGTCGATACAGGTGACGATTGCCTCTTCGATCTTCTCCCTGATAACGCCTGTCGGAAACAGCGCGGCGCACTTCGATCCCACCACGTTCGAGAAGTTGAGCAGGATTGGCGCGGCCGTACCCGGTACACCGTCGATGTGTTGATCGCCCTCGTACGCGACCTTCCCGCCGGGCGTCTGTATAACGGCCTCGATGTGACTTTGCGTATTCATATTGAATACGTTGACGCGAGTTTCATCCGCCGTGGGGGTCACGAGTCCGCGCTCTATCGCGAACGGCCCAACGCCGGCTAACATGTTGCCGCACGACGGCGCCGTGTCCACGATAGCTTTCTCGACCGACACTTGAGCGAACAGATAGTCGACATCGGTATCCTGCCGTTCAGAGCGATCGACGATCGCGACCTTACTCGTCGGCGTGGTCGCGCCGCCCAGGCCGTCGATCTGGCGCGCATCGGGTGAACCCATGATCGCGAGTAGCACGCGATCACGAACTGCGATGTCTCCGGGCAGATCGCCCGACTCGAAAAACGGGCCGCGCGACGTGCCACCGCGCATGAACAGACAGGGAATTTCGCGTTGCGTCATCGTTGTCGTGTCGAACTCTAGCGTACGTAAGATAAAATAAGACTCTCCGGCAACTCCACGAGCAGCGTGTTCGTGAGCACGACGAGTACGATAAGCGCGGATGTCGAGAGAACCATCACCCTCTTCCAGTCGATCTGCGCCTTGAGCCTGAGGAATGTGACGAAGAAGCACAAGGTCCCGAGTATGAAACCGAATAGTGCCGTCGCGCCGATCAGCGCAGCGAACCAGGCGACATTGACCCACACTCCGCTCTTTTCGGTCTCCTCGTTGTACTGGACGCCATATTCAAGGTCGACGTTGGCGCGGTTCTCTACGGGACCGAATATCAGCGCGCCCAGCAGATACAGGCACAATCCCAATGTCACCATCGAGACGCTGAGTGGGAACATGCTGCCCAACGGCGACAGATCGAGACTACTCCAGATCGAGTAGAGGAGAACGGCGCTGGAGCCGCCGAGAAATATTAGCTGCGGCCCGCGTGTGAGTACCGGAGCGTCGCTCGCGGGACCATCGGAGCCGTGACCAATCAGCTGGGTGCCACTCTGACGATCACGGAACCCGAGCCAGACAGAGACCAGAATGATGGCGAGTATTATCAGCACGCCGGGTCGGGCAAGCATACCCCAGCCGTAGAACTGCACGGCCAGATTTAGATAGCCCTCGGCTTGAGGCGCCAATACGAAGCCGATCAGAAACGCAGGCCGTGACCAGCCGAAGCGCTTCAGCAGTACGCCCAACACGCCGATCGCGAATAACGCCACCAGGTCCATGAAATTTCGTGTCGCCTGGAACGCGGCGAAGTTGACGACCATGATCATGAATGGGGCGACCAGATTGAACGGGATCGTGGTCAAGCGGCTGATCGGCCGGGCCAATAACAAGCAACTGCCGGCGCCCAGCACGTTCGCGAGGGCGAGCGACCAGATGATCGTATAGGTGAGATCGAGATCGGTCGACACCATCGCAGGGCCCGCTTCGATACCCAGCAAGACCATGCCGCCGAGAAAGACAGCCATCGCGCCCGAACCCGGGATACCGAACAACAAAGTAGGCACCAGACCACCGCCTTCCTTCGCATTGTTGGCGGACTCGGGCGCCAATACGCCGCGAATATCGCCTTTGCCGAAGAGGGATTTATCTTTCGCGGTTTGAACGACGTGCCCGTAGGCGATCCAATCCACGACGGTACCGCCCAGCCCGGGGATAGCACCGATCACCGTGCCGATACCGGCGCAACGAAGTACCAACAGCTTATGCCGCAGCATGTCTCGAATTCCGTCCAGCCACTGGCCAGACTGCACGCCGCCGGCGGCGATCGAGCGATTCCGTCGCAGCAGATCCGTGATCTCGGGAAAGGCGAAGAGTCCGATCCCGACGACCACGAGCGGTAAGCCGTCGTAGAGATAGTCGATGCCGAACGTCATCCGGAACTCGCCCGTGGCGGGTGCGCTGCCGATGGAGCCGACGATCAGGCCCAAGCCGCAGGCCGCGAGCCCCTTGACGAGACTTGTGCCGGACAGCACGCCGACCATAGAGAGTCCGAGTAATGCCAGCATAAACAGCTCGGCCGAGCCGAACGCGAGTATGAGCGGTCGCGCGATCTGGACGAAAAACGTGAGAATGACGGCGCCCACAAGACCGCCGACGAGCGATGCTGAGAACGCTGCAGAGAGGGCGCGAGCCGCTTGGCCCTGCTGTGCCAGAGGAAAGCCGTCGAGCACGGTGGCCTGGCTCGCACTCGAGCCGGGAATGCCCATGAGTACGGAGGTGAACGTGTCCGACGTCGGTATCACGGCGACGAGGCCCACGAGCATAGCTAGGGCCGATAGCGTATCCATGCCGTAGAGAAACGGCATCATGATCGATAGCCCGGCAATGCCCCCGAGTCCGGGAAAGGCGCCGATGGCAAGCCCCAACGTCACGCCAAGACCCAGGTACGACAAATGCTGGAGCGTTGCGAAGTTCGCGAGCGCGCTTAAGAGCGCCTCAGTCACGCTTAAGCCTCGAGGTTGACCCGGAACTCATCTCTGAGCCAGGTTCTGACCCAGTCACGGGCGCTTCGCGGCACATCAGTTGCGAGTTCATAAATGGTCTGCGCCGCGCTGCCCGTGACCTGCTCGTAAGCGCCGAGCGCGGCGGGTTTTCTGGCGCGGTAGTCGGGATCCAGTTTCATCGACTGCACGGCGTCTTCGTAAGCGACCACGATCGCGTCGGGTGTCTCCCTCGGAACGACCATCAGCTTTTGCGCCGGGAATCCGGCCGTGAAGAATGAGAACCAGGCATCCCAGGGCAGCCCGCCGGGCGGCGTCCCATGAATCAGTTCGTAGACTTCTCCATAGTGCGGTAGATTCGGAAATGTCGGGTCGCGAACGAGCCTACCGGCATTGTCGAGCGCACCCCAGGAAAAGAGTGGCACGGCATCTCCCTGCTCGATCAACGGCACGACATTTCGCAGGTAAGCCGTGGAGGTTTGATAGTCGAGGTTGAGCTCGCCGCGCTCGAATGCAAGCCGTCCCGCGCCGCGGCCGCTCATGCCGAATATTGGTCTGACGTTCAATCCCAGCAACTTAAACCCCAGGACCGGAACCAGATCGAGCGAGGTCGGGCCCTGGCTGCCGTAGAGAAGTTCCCGATCCGTGATGGCGCCGAGCTCAGCCGCGCTCGAGATTCCGAGATCCGCGGAGACGTACACAACACCGCCGGTGCCGTAAGCCCAGAGCACACGCCAGTCGCGATAGTCGTAGTCGACGCGGGGATCCTCCATCAGATACGGAAACTGTGTTGATGCCGACGTGCCGAGCACCGAGAGGCCGTCGGGGTGCGCGCGTGCAGCGAAGCGGTTAGCACCCGCGATGGAGTTGCCGCCCGGAACGTTTCTCACGATGACGGTCGGTTGACCGGGCAGGTAGCGGGATAGAAACGGCGCGTTGAATCGTCCCCAGGTGTCGGAGCCGCCACCCTCCTTGAACGGAATAATGATCTCGATGAGTTGACCGGAAAAATCGACGCTCTGCGCGCGGGACCCGCCAATCGCGAGAGCGCCCAGGCCGAACGAGACGGATGATAGAAAGCGTCTGCGGTCTATCGTGTTCACGCGTTCTCTCGCGCCGCGGATGTGCCGGCAATCTTGCCGAAGACGGCGCCGGACATCAGGCCGGTGCCGCCAGGATAGTTGTTGTAGAAGAGTCCGCCAACGAGCTCGCCGGCCGCGTATAGACCCGGAATCGAGCGCAGGTCGGAGTCGAGAACCTGCGCGTCGGTGTTGACGCGCAAGCCGCCGAACGTGAATGTGATACCGCAGGTCACGGCGTAGCCTTCGAACGGCGGCTCATCGAGCGCGTTGGCCCAGTTGCTCTTGTCGATCGCGAGCCCCTCCGTGCAGCGGCCGTCCTGGATGTTGGGATCGAAGTGAATGTCGTCTCTGACGGCGGAGTTGTAAGCCTTTATCTCGGCAAGGCAGGCTTCTGCATCGACGTCGTCAAGCTTGGTAACCAGTTCCTCCAACGAGTTCGCCGTGACTTTCGTGATCTGGCGGATTCGGTATTCATCGCGCAGCAGATGCGCGGTTTTCGCGTCGAAGAGCTGCCAGGCGAAGTGGCCCGGTTGCTTCATTATTTCGGTGCCGTATTTCGCGTAGGTGTAGTTGCGAAAGTCGGCGCCCTCGTCCACAAAACGATGTCCGTTTGCGTTCACCATGATACCGAACGGGTAAGAGTGTTTCTGGAACTGATCGCCGACGGCGAGATCACCGAACTCGGGCGCGTTGCGATCCCAGCCGACCGCGTGACAACCGGACCAGTTGCCGTAGGATGCCGCGCCATGAGCCAGCGCCATGCTGATACCGTCGCCGGTATTGAAACGCGTGCCACGCACTTTCGCGATCTCCCAACCGGGCCCGAGATAGCGGGTGCGCCACTCCGGGTTGGCTTCGAATCCGCCCGAGGCGAGCACGACGGCGCGGGCGGGAATTGTTTCGGGACGCTCGCCGCCGCGGCGGGCGACCACGCCTGTGACGCGCTTGCCGTCGGTATCGAGATCGACGGCTCGCGTGTCGTACTGAATCTCGATGCCGTGGCTCAGGCAGACTTTTGTCAGGCTGTCGACGAGACCTGGCCCGCCGCCGACCGACTCGACCGTCAGCCCGCCCCAAAACTTGAATCGTCCGTCGATCTTAAACGCCTGACGACCGTAAATCGGAATGAATCTGACGCCCTTGTCACGCATCCAGAACATTGTCTCCTTGGATTGGCGCACGAGGCACTCGACGAGGTCTGGATCGCAGCGGTACTGCGTGACGCGAAACATGTCGTCAAAGTACTGATCCTCCGTGTAGGTGCCGAAGTCGGTCGCCGCGATCTCGTTCTCGGGCAGATCGGGCATGAGTTCGCGCAAATCCTCGACACCCGAATAGGCGAAACGAATGGAACCTGCAGTGAAACGCGTGTTGCCGCCGCTCTCATCCTCGGGCGCTCGTTCGAGCACGGTGACGCTAGCGCCGCTCTCCTGGGCTGCCAGCGCTGCACACAAGGCCGCGTTGCCACCGCCGACGATGACGACATTAGCTTGATTAAAAGACAAGCGGTTTCTCCGCTATGGCATCAGCTCCGGGAACCGGTCGATAAAACCGTCACGGTTCGGCATCTGCACGGCGGGCAGCGTCTCGGCGTTCATGACGTCGTCAGCGCTGATGATGTCGTTGATCTCTAGCAGATGAGCCGTCAGTGCATAGACTTCGTCGTCACTGAGTGTGCGCGGCGTCAGCCACGGCATCGCCCGGCGCGTGTAGTCGAAAATAGTAGTGGCGTATTGCAAGAAGTTGCCGATGGTCTTGCCCGTGTCGATACCGTTCGTGAGCGGTTCACCGCCGATAAGCGCAAGGCTGATGCCGCCCTCGCCGTTCACGCCATGACAGAGCGCGCATTTAACCGCGTAGATTGGCGCGCCCTGCGTTGCCGTGCCGCTGCCTGGTGGCAGTCCCGTGCCGTCGGGCAGGATGTCGATATCCCATGCCGCGATGTCTGCCGCGGAAATTGGCGTACCGAGATGTGGCGTCTGGGCTAGGGCATAACTCGAACTCAGCGCAAAAGCGACGAGAGCGACAGCGCATCGACGCTTACGCGTAAACATGTTTCACCTCGCCGTCGGTGTCGACGGCCCAGCTCGTCGGTCCGTTGTAGTGCTGGTTCGGGAACGCATTCGGGTTCGGTACGCGTGTCGCCTCGCCGCGGACGGCGACGATTTGCTCTCGGGTTGGTTGGAAGTTGCCGGACTCGTCCCATGCGCGGCTCTGCAGTACGGCGGGACCACCGTCCCAGCGCCACGGCGCCCGGAAGCGGGTGAACGCCTTCGGTAGCACGGGCCCATCCAGTGCGGCCTCCGCCCAAGTCTGACCGCCGTCGGCCGAGACCATGACCTTCGAGATCCGTCCGGTGGCGGAATAGGCAACACCCGAGATCTCATAGAAGCCCGGTTCGTTTAGACCCACACCAGGTGAGGGGCGGGTGATGAACGATTTCACTTCTTGGAGAAAGTGGAAACGGTAGGCTTTACCGCCAGGCAGAAGCTGCGTGTAGGTTCGCGCCTCGTAGATGCTCATGGCCGGCTGATCCACAAGCTCGATACGACGCAGCCATTTGACCTGCATGTTGCCTTCCCAGCCCGGCAGCAGAAGGCGCATCGGGTAACCGTTGCCCGGCATGATGCGTTCGCCGTTCTGGTAGAGAGCAATCATGGCATCGTCCAGCGCCTTGGCGATCGGTACGCTGCGGTGCGGTGTCAGTGCGTCCGAGCCTTCGGCGATGAGCCACTTCGCGCTCGGGTCAATGCCGGTCTCCTCGAGCAGCGTGGAGAGCATGACGCCGGTCCACTCAGCACAGGAGACGAGCCCATGGAGCTGCTGCACGCCCACGTCGAGCGGTTCCGGCGACCACAGCGGCGCGCTGTTACCGCCGCATTCAACGAACGCCATACGCGACACCATGGGGTAGCGTGCGAGCGCGTCGAGCGTGAACGTCAGCGGCTGCCGCGCCAAGCCGTGGATGACGAGGCGGTGCTGTTCCGGGTCGATGTCGGGCGCGCCGGAACGCGAGATGACCATGTGCAGGCCGTTTGGTGTGAACGAGCCGTCGAGCAGGTGATGCGGCGTACGTGACTGCTGGCCCCGCGGCTCACCGTTGGGATTGGTCATCGTGCGCACGACGCCGCTCTCGAACCGGGACGGTGACTCGTAGGGGCCGGTCGGCGTGCCCGGTGCGGCGCTCCAGGGGTCGTCGATCAGCTGCTGGGCGCCCGCGGAATCGCTTAGCGTGTAACCTGCCATGGTGGCGGCGAAGGTCGCGCCACCTTTGAAAAAAGCACGACGGTCGAACAACCCGTTCGCCGCCGACGGTTCCATGTCTTCCCAATTCTGTGTCGCGTGTTTATCTAACACGGTATCCTCTCCCTCTCACTCGCGCGCTTCCGCTACGGTACCACAGGATCCGGCAGCCGATTACCTTCTCGCGGCTAGTTGTTAGAATCGGAGCGAACCGCGGCGGGGGCGCGACAGAAAGACGTCTCCGCAAACTATAGATAGGAGCGCTCATCATGAACCAGTCCCGTGATTCGAACGAGGCGTCCGTCGAACGCCGGCAATTCCTCAAGCAGGGAACCCTTGCGGGCGCAGCTGCATTGATCGGACCGGCGAGGGTTAGCGACGCGCAAGCTCAGGCCGGTGCCGAGGCGGCGGAGCAATCCATTACCACACCGATCATGACGGCCGAGGCCGAGGCGATGTCACCGGCAAGCGTGCAGGTGATCGGTGCCGATGAGCGCAGCGGCTCCGATTTCATGGTCGACGTGATCAAGTCGCTGGATTTTGATTACATCTGTGCGAATCCGGGCTCGAGTTTTCGCGGCCTCCATGAGTCGATCATCAACTACGGCGGAAACGAGTGTCCCGAACTCATCACCTGCTGCCACGAGGAATCGTCAGTCGCCATGGCTCACGGCTACTTCAAGGCGGAAGGAAAACCGCTTGCGATCATGGCGCACGGCACGGTCGGCCTACAACACGCCGCCATGGCGATCTACAACGCCTGGTGCGACCGCGTGCCGGTGTACGTAATCCTCGGCAATCACAGCGATGCCGCACTGCGCAGGTCCGCGGAGTGGTATCACGGCGTGCAGGATGCGGCCGACATGGTTCGCGACTACACCAAGTGGGACGATACGCCGCGGTCGCTCGGGCATTTCGCCGAGTCGGCGGTTCGCGCCTACAAGGTAGCGATGACGCCGCCGATGGCGCCGGTGGTGCTCGTACTCGACGGTCATCTACAGGAAGGGCCTATCGCACGCGATGCGGGGCTGCACATTCCCCGGCTCACGATTCCCGTGCCGCCTCAGGGCGAGTCTGGCGCGGTCGAAGAAACGGCGCGCATGCTCGTCGATGCCGAGTATCCGGTACTGGTGGCCGATCGTCTCGCGCGCACGCCGCGGGGAATGACCTTGCTCGTGGAGCTTGCCGAGACTTTGCAGGCGGCCGTGATCGACCGGGGTAGTCGCCTCAATTTCCCCACGCGTCATCCGCTGAATCAGACTCACCTCTATTCGAACGGTCCACCGCCGATGAATCGCGTGGTCATTCCCCAGGCCGATGTGATCTTAGGGTTAGAAGTCATGGATTTCTGGTCAACGGTCAATGTGCTCCGGGATCAGGTGCACCGTTCTATCAGCCGGATTGCGAAGTCCGACGCGAAGCTCATTTCCATCACCACGGGCGATCTCTATATCCGTTCGAACTACCAGGATTTCCGCCGCATGCAGGAGGTCGATCTCGCGATCGCCGCGGACGGCGAGGCCACGTTGCCATCGCTGATCGAGGCCGTAAACCGCCTCACGACCAGGGCGCGCCGACGTGCGTTCGAGGAGCGCGGCGAGCGGCTCGCGGCGGCGAGTCGTGTCGCGGACGAGGAGTCGCGCAAGGCCGCGAGTTACGGCTGGGATGCGAGCCCCGTCAGCACGGCGCGACTCTGCGCGGAACTCTGGGCGCAGATCAAGGACGAGGACTGGTCACTCGTGTCTAGCTACTATAGCGATGGCGGCGGCTGGCCGCGGCGGCTCTGGGACTTCGACAAGTCCTATCAGTGGCTCGGGCACGCGGGAGGCGGCGGTATCGGCTACGGTGCCCCAGCCTCGGTTGGCGGCGCGCTCGCCAATCGTAAACACGGCCGCTTTTCCGTGGCGATTCAGACTGACGGCGACCTCATGTACGCACCCGGTGTGCTCTGGACCGCGGCGCATCACCGCATCCCGTTGTTAAGCGTCATGAATAACAACCGCGCCTACCACATGGAAGTCATGCACGTTCAGCGCATGTGCAACGCTCGCAACCGTGGCATCGATCGCGGCGAGATCGGCAGCCAACTTACCGATCCGAATATCGATTACGCCAAGATGGTCGAAGGCCTGGGTGTATATACTGAAGGTCCGATCGACAATCCGGCAGATCTCGGTCCGGCGTTGCGTCGCGCGATCGAAGTCGTCAAGCGTGGCGAGCCGGCACTCGTCGATGTCGTCACACAGGTACGTTGAGGTGGCGAAGATGACTACGCTGACTCTGCGTGCAGCAGCCTTCAGGATGGCTGCTCTCGCCCTGATCGCGTCCTCGGATGCCGTCGCCCAGGACGCCGGCGACGTCTATACCGCGTTGGGTTGCGGGGTCTGCCACGGTGACGAGGGCCGCGGTACCGCACTCGGACCGAACATTGCCACGGGC
This sequence comes from Gammaproteobacteria bacterium, assembly GCA_963581225.1. GTDB lineage: Bacteria > Pseudomonadota > Gammaproteobacteria > Steroidobacterales > Rariloculaceae > SMWC01. The sequence goes on along the minus strand of CAUZMW010000001.1, from coordinate 21,589 downwards.
GGGCTCTCGCTCGCCGAGTTCATCGATTACGTTCGGCGCCCGACGGGCACCATGCCGGCCTACACCGCAGAGACTGTCTTAGATGAGCGGCTGACGGACATGCATGCTTACCTTGCGCCCGTGTCCGGTGCGGCTGAGCCGCCTGGGCGTGTGGCGACGGGTGCCATGCTGTACCGGCAAACGGGCTGCTACCAATGTCATGCGAACGAGGGGCAGGGAGGGGCGCAGGGGCCGCGAGTCGGCCCCGATCCGCTGACGCTCGCTCGTTTTACTTGGTATGTGCGCAATCCGAGCGGCAGCATGCCACCGTACACTGAACTGGTGATGTCGGATCAGGATCTCGCTGATATTCATGCGTTCCTGCAGGTGCGGCCGCAACCACCGGCTGTTGAGAGCATTCCGTTGCTGGCACCGTAAGACGCTGCCACGTCCTGGCTCTAGCGATTGGATTTCTCCGGGGTACAGTTGTAATCGCCGCAGAAACCAGCGCTTTACTGTTATGCGTAGAAGTTAGACCTCGTCTATCAGTGCTCTCATTCTGGCGCGGGCGGCTGCGTCGGGCATGCGGCCATACGAGGCCTGTGCGTTCTCTTCCATGTGCGTCGGGTTGCTCGTTTCCGTAAACACGGTGGTGATCGTTGGGTGCGCGAGAATATATTTCAAAGAGAACTGCGCCCAGCTCGTGCAATCGAACTCGGCGGCCCATTCGGGAAGCGTCCGGCCTTCCAGCCGGCCGAAGTAGGCGCCGTTCATGAACGGCCGATTGAGGAGCACCGCGAGCCCCATATCGGCGGCCATCGGCAACAAGCGTTCTTCGGCACGCCGCTCCGTGATCGAATAATTCATCTGTACGAAATCCGGTGTTTCGCGGCCGAGAAACTCGATCAGTTGGTCATAGCGCTCGTAGTTCGACACCGTCACGCCGATATAGCGCGCGCTCCCTTCATCTTTCCAGTCTTTGAGGTTCGGCCATTGCGTCTCTAGATCCGTGAGGCTGAAGATCTGCACGAGGTCGATCGTTTCGCGTTGATAGAGTTCTTGGGTCTGCCGGAACTGAGCGATGCCGGCTTCTTTGCCGACCTGGTCGATCTTGGTCGTGACGAAGAGGCTGTCGCGCAGGCCTGGCAGATTAATGACCTCCCCGAAGCCGATGTCGTTCGCAGGGTTGCGCGGCCAGGAGTCGACCACGGTCCCGCCGTTGGCCACTAATGCCCGCAGCACGGCCGCGACGGGCTCCGTGCCGTTGTCCACGATCTGCGAGACGACCTTACTCGAGCCGAGGCCGACGACCGGCAGCATCTCGCCGGTGCTCGGTACTGTGCGTAGCGGCATCTGTTGTTGAGCAAGCGCGTGAGAGGGCGCGAGTCCAGCAACGCCCATGGCCGAGAGCATCGCGAGCGCTTCGCGCCGGTTCATTGTCAGGTAATCCGTCATTGTTCTTCCCCCTCATGATGTGTGCCTTTGCCATAAGTTTATCATCTCGCGGCCAGGCGGCCGCTCCCACACCCTTCGTTCATCGGCAACGCCTTAGGAGCGGCCGTCCGGCCGCGATCTTCGGTGAATCTCGGTATGGGTTACCCTAGAATGGCGCGCCTACGCTGAACTTGTGAGGAAAGAATAATGAACACCCAATTCGTGGCGAGTCTGTTAACCGTACTGAGCCTGATGGCGACTGCTTCCCAGGCCCAGGTCTCCGCTGCCCCCGACGCTAGCTTCAAACTGGCGACATTCGCGACCGCCGGCCCGGAACGCGTCGGCATCCTGATCGACGATCGGCTCTTCGATATACAGCAGGCCAACGCCTATCTCGTGGCGGAGGCCGGTGTTCCATCGGTCGGTCTGCCGACCGACATGAAGGCGTTAATCGAGCAGTCGGCTACGACGAAGCCCAGGCTGTTCCAGATCGCCAACTACTTGTCGGGTCGCGCAGCGGACCTCAGTTTCGGTTACGAGCCGGATGATGTCTCGATCAAGGCGCCGATCAAATACCCATGGAATCTACTCGCGGCCGGACAGAACTATCGAGCGCACGCGGAGGAAATGGGCGGCTCGTCGGATATCGATCCGGACGAAGACGACCCGTTCCTGTTCGCGAAATCGCCGCGTTCGGCGATCATCGATCCCGGGCAGCCTTACGTGATTCCACCGGGACGCGACACCGTTGACTGGGAAGGCGAGTTCTCCATCGTGATCGGCCGCGAGGCAAAAGGTCTGACACTCGAGAACGCGATGGACTATGTGTTCGGATTCACGATTCTGTATGACATCAGTGACCGTGCGGCGCAGATACCGATAGACGGCCGTTATGCGCGCGACTGGTACGCAGGCAAGAGCATGGACGACTCCGCGCCGATGGGACCCTACATCGTGCCGCTCGAATTCATGCCGAACTACGGCAACGTCCGGGTAACGACGCGAGTTAACGGCGAGATCATGCAAGACTCCGACACGTCATACCTGATTCACGACGTCGAACGCGTGTTGCGCTTCGCGACCAGGACGATGACGCTTTGGCCCGGAGATGTCATCGCGACCGGCACGCCGTCGGGCGTCGGTAACGGGCGTACGCCGCAGGTGTTTTTGAGGCCGGGCGATACAGTCGAGATAGAGGTCGAGGGGATCGGTACGCTCGTGACGCCGATCGAATAGTTGCCGATGATCGCGGCCAGGGGGCCGCTCCTACAACGTCTGCGCAAGACCCTGTAGGATCGGCCCCCTGGCCGCGATCTCTTAGTCGCGCCTCTCGCCCATCGCGAGCCAATGCGCGCAGTCCGGTGTTAAGTTTTCGCTCGCGTGGCGCTCATATTTTTCGATATCTTCGGCCGTTAGCGTGCCGTCCAACGTGCCGAGGAGTGCGAGTCGCGTGACGGAGTGTGCGAGGTTGCTACTGGTCGTCATACGCTCAGGTCCTGTATCTGGGGAAGATGCGCTCGGCATTGCCGCGGTCGAGCGCATGCAAGATATCGGGGGAAAGTCCTAACGACGGTATATGGCGGGTCGTAGTCGCAAAAGGTTCTACCGGAAAATCGGTGCCGAATAGTAACTGCGTCGGACCCGCGAACTCCAATGCAGCCGCGACGACCCAGGGAAAGCTCGCATGGCCAATCTCGAAATAGAGCCGCCGCAGCTTGTCGAGCGCGCCATAGGGATAGAGATCGGCGCGATCTTCAGGTACGCGATCCTGAATCCGGCCGGCCAGCGCCGGCACGGTGCCGCCGGTATGAGCGACGATGAAGTTGATGTCGGGATAATTCGTCAGCACGCCGTTCCAGAGCAGGCTCAGCACGGCACGCAGGACGTCGTTATCGAACTCGGCGACGTTGTTCGGCACGCCCGGCGGGTTCATGCAGCAAAACGGTGTCGTGTTTGGATGTATAAAAACCGAGGTCTTGCGGCGATTGAGCTCCTCGAAGATTGGCATCTGCGCCGGATCGCCGGGCCACATTCTTCCAGCGCTGCTGTTCATCGTCACGCCATCCGCGTTGAGCGTATCGAACGCGTACTCGATTTCGCGCAGACTCCCTTCGGTGTCGGCCAGCGGTATGGCGGCGAAGTAGCCGAGCCGCCCCGGATGAGGCTCGGTGGCCTCCGCGATAAAGTCGTTGGCGTGGCGTGCGAGTGCGCGAGCTTCCGGCGTGCCGTCGTTCAGCGGCTCGGGAAACGTCGTGCCTGAGAGAATCGACGTCGCAACGTTATTCCTGTCCATGGCATCGAGTGCGTAGTCGATCGACCAGGGCCAGGTTGGGCCGTCGAGAAATGGCGGCAAGTAGTGATGATGGACGTCGATGCGACCGGCGTGGTTAACCATCGTCTGGGCCGATAAGCTGCCCGCACCCAGCGCGAGCCCCGCCAGGCTCGCGTCTCTAAGAAACTCTCGTCGGTACATCATTCCCCCTTGAGCCGCGATACGGCGTTATTCGAAGGTTACGCTGCAACTTCGTTGATTGACCAATTAGTCTTCTAGTTTGAGCAGCCGAAAAAGACTACAGCCGTCGTCTTATCGGAGCAAGGGGCCGTTCGTCTGGTGCGTGGCCCGTGAATCCTCGTCCGAAGGCGGCTAGCCGTCGTCGGAGCTTAGAAAGAGCTGGTACGCAGGGTTATCGGTCTCGTTCCAGTAGGCATAGCCCAGGCCGTCCAGATGGCTGGAGAAGTTGTCGCGGTCGCCCTCAGGCAGCTGGATGCCCGCGAGGACGCGGCCGAAATCCGAGCCGTGATTGCGATAGTGAAACAGGCTGATATTCCAACGGGTCCCAACCGCCTGGAGAAATTTCAGCAGGGCGCCCGGCCGCTCCGGAAATTCGAATCTATACAGGACCTCATCTTCAAGCGATGCGACGCGTCCGCCGACCATATGCCGGACGTGGAGTTTCGCGAGCTCGTTATCGGTCAGGTCCAGCACCGGATAGCCTTTTGCCTCAAGTGCGCTGATCAGTGTCTCGGCTTCCTTCCGGCCACTGCTCAAGCCGATGCCGGCGAAGACACGTGCCGTGTCTCCGGCCGCGTAGCGATAATTGAACTCGGTAATATTGCGAGCCCCGATCGTCCCGCAGAAATCTAGAAATGCACCGGGACGCTCCGGAAGTTCGACCGCGATCAGTGCTTCTCGATGTTCGCCAAGTTCGGCGCGCTCGGAGACATGTCGCAACCGGTCGAAGTTCATGTTGGCGCCGCAGTTCAGCGTAACGAGCGTCTGATCACGGCATCCCTCCGTTTCCACATAGCGTTTTAAGCCCGCGACGGCGAGCGCGCCAGCGGGTTCCAGAATCACCCGGCTGTCTTCGAACACATCCTTGATCGCCGCACAGATCTCGTCCGTGTTGACGAGGACGATGTGATCCACAACCTCGAGGGCGATGCGAAAAGTCTCCTCGCTGACACGTTTCACGGCGGCGCCGTCTGCGAACGTGCCGATGTGATCGAGTGTCACCACTTCACCGGCTCGGAAGGATTCGTGCATGCTGGCGCAGTCCACGGGCTCGACGCCGATGATTTTTATCTCCGGATGGTGATGTTTGATGTAAGAGCCGATTCCCGCGATGAGACCGCCACCGCCGATCGGCACGAAGACTGCGTCCGGCACGCCGTTCGACTGTTCGAGCAGTTCCACGGCGATGGTGCCTTGGCCGGCGATAACATCAGGGTCGCTAAATGGATGGACGATAGTCAGATCTTGCTGGGCCGCGAGTTTAATCGCGTAAGCGTTCGCATCGTCATAGCTGTCACCTTCGAGAATTACCTCGCCTCCCAACGCCTCCACCGCCTCTATCTTTATGGACGGCGTCGTCTTCGGCATCACGACGACGGCACGGACACCATGTCGCTGCGCGGCCAAGGCAACGCCCTGCGCGTGGTTACCCGCGGAGCTACAGATGACGCCCCTCTGGAGCGCTTCTCTCGGTAGATGCGCGAGCTTATTGAATGCTCCTCGCAGCTTGAACGAGAAGATTGGTTGCAGATCTTCGCGTTTGAACAAGATGGTGTTGCTTAGTCGTTCCGACAGTCGTGGCGCCGGATCCAACGGCGATTCGATCGCCACGTCGTATACGCGAGCGTGCCGAATCCGTTCCGCGTAGGCGGATGCCAAGGGACGTGGTTCGAGTTTTGTCATGGTCGCGTGTCACGAAGTCGACTCGCTAGAGGTTACTCCATCCGGGGCAGCCGGCAAATCCGGTGGAACGCGCTCGATTCGGCGATGGCTGAGTCACGGACGGATGATTAGGTTGAGCTACGTGGAGTAGATCAACTTAATCAGGGGAAGAATCATGCAAAGGATTGCAGCTTTGGTTCTCTGTGCCGCATCATGGAGTTCGAACGCGTCTGCGCAGGGTTGTACAACGATTGCCGATATCGTCGGTGGCTTTGCCGGTGGCGCTTCGGTCTACGAACTCATTCGTAACATCGGCCCGATAACCAACTGGATATCTGCGGGGCTCTATAGGTGCAGGAATGGCGGTCGGCGGTCTGGGAGGCAGGAGATTTGCCACGGGCGTATGCGAGCATATCGAGGCCGTGATGAAGGTGACGGCGGAGATATACTGTTTCTCGGGAGAGTACTTGTGCGAATCGCTCGAGGACATTGCGCGAAGTATGACGCGCGACTTCCAACTGTGTTCGGAATGTACGCCGGATGAAATTATGGATGCGTTTCCGATGGAAGATAGCGTCAGGGAGCAACACTTGATCGATATGCAGATTCGGCGCGGAGCCCCAGCTACGGGATTACCGGTCATACCGCGCAACTACTATCTGAGCGGAGCCGATCCCGATATAGGGAATTCTTACTACGCCGGGCTACAGGCGAGTTTCAGATTGCAGCGGGCCTTACGGCGCCAGTTAAGGCTCGAGTAGGCATGCTGTTCGAAATACTTGGCTGGACGCTGATCAGCTTCGGCCTTCTCACGCTGACGGAGGGTTACCACGCCTTCCGTCAGCGTGCCGAGAACTCTCGCCGATGCAGTTCTGGTGGCTTGCGGGTCTGATCAGCGCTGCAGGGCTCGGGCTGATCATCGCTGGTTTAGCCGTTAAGGCTTGGTAGCATCTGTTCGTAAAAGGTTCCGGGTTTATTTTCTGTTAGAGCAGCTGGCATGTGGTCCACTGTCGCGAGAAAATAACCCCGGAACCTTTTACGAGTTAGGTAGACCGTCCCCGTATCTGTTGGAGCGACGGACTCGTCGCGATTATTCCTCGGTCTCGACGTCCTGCAGCAGGTCGGCTATCTCGCGCGTCAGCTGATCGAACTTGTATGTCGCGATCTGGTACCGCCAGCCCTGAACACGTTCGTTAATTTCCGTCGCCTCTACTGCGGCGTCGGCGCGGGTTTGCTCGGACTCCGGCGGTAGCGTGGGGTCTACGGCCGAGGCGAAGCTCGCCCAGGCACTATCGTCGCGTTCCAGGGAGCGCGCGGTGATGACGAGCCCGTCGAAGGTGCGGAATTCGGTAACGATGACCTCATCGGTCGTCTCGGTCAGGGGCTCGACATCGTCGAGCGTCAAGCTCTCGAGAATATTGCCCATCACATTGGCGATACTGTCGTAGCGTATCTTACGACCCTCCGGAATATTCTCGACCGTGAAGTTAGCTTGCCCACGGACAGCCTTCGATACGATGAGTGGCTCGCCGTCCGAACGGCTCACGGTCACGTGCTGAATTCGTTCCCCGTCAACGTTGATGATCTCGGTATCGAGCCAATCGACAGCCGACGTAGCGAGTTCGGGATCTCTGTTGATCAGATAGGTCTGGTCTTCACCTTGGCGGCGGACATAGCGTTGATAGTCGCCCTCGGCATCGCCGACGATGATCCGGACGGGTTCGGCCAGGCCGATGAGCTCGACGGCGATTCCGCCGGCCGTGTCTGAGGTGATCGCTTCCAGGCCTAAGCGATCATGAAGCGCCGGATTGGCGGTCTTGGCCTCCAGGATCTGCGTTTCCGCGAGGCTGAGAAGCGCATGGCGGGTCTTCGTGAGATCGGCGGGATATCCGCCTCTCTCCAGGACCGTCCACCCAGAGTCGTTTCGCTCTAGCGTCGCTAAACGCTCTTCGCCCGCGCCGACAATTTCTACTCGCCGGACATCGTCGAGCGACTCCAGAAGACCCGGCAGAAACATGTTGCCGCTCTGAGTTTGCGGTTGTTGTCCCCGCTGCCCGATCATGGCGAGTATCGCCAATATGACGAGCGCGCCTGCGAGCCATATTATCGTCCGGTTGTTCATGGCGTTGTCTTCGCTTCGCGGCGTCGATAGAAGACGAATAGCAACGCGAGGACCGTGAGCAAGAACGGCACGAGACCGACGTTGACGATCTTCAGCCTCGTCCCGAGTTGCTCGATGCTCACGTCGAGGTTGCGCTGTACGGCTCTGAGTTCCTGGCGAATGCGAACCTGTTGATCGAGGAAACGCTCGATTTCCACCTGCTGTTCGTCGCTCATGAGCAAGGATCCGACGTCGCTCCGAGCAGTCTGTAGTTCTCCCAGCCGCTGCTCCGTTTCCGCGAGCTCGGCTTGCAAGCGTTGCTCCGTTTCCCGGAATTCGGCTTCGGCGACGCGACGCAGGTCATCGACCCGCGTGAATGGCCGCGAGAAGCTGGCGCGAGACCGGATACCGATCAAGGCGGCACTTCCGGAGAGGTTGTCCAGCGCGTTGATGACAAAATCGCCGTTGTTCGCGAATGCCGTAATCAGCTGTTGCCCAAAGAAGTTCTGACTCTGTGCCCAGAGCCGGTCGCTCAGTATGTCGACATCGCCGACCAGGATGATGTTTGCCGAGTCCGTCGATGTCAGGTGTGCAGGCAATGCTAGTTCTGTCTGGTCCGCTGCTTCGTCCTCCGAGTCCGCGTCGGCAGCCGGCGGCCCGTCCGGAAAAGCCGACGTAAGCGCACCCTCAAGCCGGGCCGCGAGCACGTAGGTTTCACCGCTGGGTATAAAGCCATCGAGCAGAGCAGCAGGATCGGACAGGAACTGGAATTGTATCGTCGGCAACGTTCCGGCGGATGTGCTCGAGGTGAGTAACGGCACGAGTGTCGTGTCGCTTCCGTCGGCGACGCTAAAACTTCCGGCGGTACCCAGGTTGATCGACGCCAACCCGGAAGTGACGATGTCGTCGGTGCTCATGGCGAGCTCATCCAGGCCCAACAGCCCGATATGGCGGATAGGTCGCGAACCCGGGCCGGCGTTGACGCTTAACGCGTAGCGAACGTCCGCGACGGTATTCTCAGTCGAGTACTCGATTCCCCAAGCTGCGAACAGCGGCCCGAGATCGGAGGGGCTACCCGCAGCCATCGTGGCCGGGTCGGTCGTCGACATGTCGATCTCGGCGAACGGATCGACGAATATCAGCGCCCGGCCGCCGCGGAGTACGAACTGGTCGATCGCATAGAGTGTCGTCTCATCCAGTCCCCGCGGATGGACGATCCACAGCACGCCGATATCTGCATCGATCTGCGCCATGCCTGGGGTCAACTCGCGAATCTCAAAAAGCTGCCGCCCCTGAGTCATGATCACCCACGGTTGCGTGATCTGTTGGGTCTGCGGATCGAAGCCTGCGGTCATCGCGACACCTGCGAGCAGGCCTACGACTGTCTTATCTGGATTGGCGAGGTTGTAAATGAGTTTCGCGAGATCGTACTCGAGGAATGTTTCCTTCTCCGGCTGTAGGAACGGGATCGTGTCCTCGTCGCCGACGCTGTTCGTGCCGGCGAGTCCGAAGTAGACGGATTGTCCCAATGGACCCAGGCTGATTGATTCGAGTCCGAACTGTGACGCGCGATCTTCATCCTCCGAGAACGGCGCCGGGTCGATGATATGCACGATGATTCTGCCGTCGGCGACTCTGGCGAACTCCTCCAGGGTCTCCCGAACGCGCGTCGCGTAACTTCTTAAGAACGGAATATCCGCGGTCTCATCATCGGAGAAGAAGAGATAGAGGTTGATCGGCTCGTCTATCGACTCGAGCAGTTCTATCGTCCCGGTTGATATCGTGTAGAGATTGGCCTCGGTCAGGTCGATACGCATTCCCCGGAGCAGCGTGTTGCTCGCGATCAAGGCTGCGATGAAAGTGAGCCCCAGCAGGCCCAAGGACATCAACCCGACTCGTCTTTGTTGTTGCGTAGTCACGAGATTGTCAATCCGCCTTCTTTAATTGTAGGACGATCGAGTTGGCGTACAACATGACGCCGATCAACAGGCCGAAGTAGACGAGATCCCGAAGATCGATGACGCCTTTGCTGATACTCGAGAAGTGCGTCAGGAAGCTCAGGCTTGCGATCGCGTCCACCAACGCCTGCGGCGCCCAGGCGGAAAAGATGTCCAATACCAGGGGAAACCCGGCGAGCAGAAGCAGGAAACAGGCGACGACGGCGAGAATGAATGCAATGACCTGATTTTTCGTCGCCGCGGAAATGCAGGAACCGACCGCCAGAAAGCCGCCCGCCATCAACAGGCTGCCGATATACGCGGCAATTATCACGCCGTTGTCAGGATCGCCAAGGTAGTTAACAGTAATCCAGATCGGAAATGTCAGGGCGAGTGCCAGTCCGGTAAACGCCCAGGCAGCCAGAAATTTGCCGGTAACGGCCTGCCAGATCTCGACCGGGAGTGTCATCAGCAACTCGATACTGCCGGACTTACGTTCCTCTGCCCACAGGCGCATGCTCAATGCGGGCACCAGAAACAGATAGAGCCAGGGATGAAAATTGAAAAACGGCGCTAGATCCGCCTGGCCGCGCTCGTAGAACCCACCAAGATAAAAAGTAAACGTGCTCGTCAAGACAAGAAAGATCACGATGAAGACATAGGCGACCGGCGTCAGGAAGTAACTCCTGAGCTCGCGGCGCATGATTGCCAGCATGGCGTTCATGCGCTGGCTCCGCCGGTGATCGTGCGGAAGACTTCATCCAGGCGGCCCGACTCGAGATGAAGCTCGGAGAAGTCCCAACCCTTGGCGGTGGCGAGTTCGGTGATGGCGCCCAACGGCATTTGACCGTCTGCCGGGAATGCCGTGAGTCGTTCCGAGTGGCTGTCAATCTCGATCGCATCGACCTCCGACAAGGCCGCAATACCGCCGCGTACTTCATCGAGTTGCGAGCGATTGACGAGTTTCAACGACACGGCGTTGTGGAATCGAGAGCGTGCTTCGAGTTTCTCAGGTGTGTCGTCGGCAAGGATTCGACCGTGGGCGATGATAATCGCGCGATTGCATACCGCGTCGACTTCTTCGAGCAGATGCGTAGAGATCACGATGATCTTGTTCTGCGACATCTGATTGATGAGCTGACGCACCTCATGTTTCTGATTCGGGTCGAGGCCATCGGTCGGCTCATCCAGGATCAGGACTTCGGGGTCGTGCAAGATCGCCTGGGCCAGCCCGACTCGACGTTTATAACCCTTGGATAGCGTATCGATCGTCTGCTCCAGCACCGGCTCTAGATGCAGGAGTCCATAGACCTCAGCGAGGCGGTTCGCTCGGTGAGTTCCTTTGAGCTCTCTGACGTCGGCGACAAATTCAAGAAACGATCGTGGCGACATCTCCGGATAGCTCGGCGCGCCCTCTGGGAGATAGCCGATACGGCGTTTGGCAGCCGTACCGTGCGTGTCCACATCGAATCCGCAGACTGTCGCGCTGCCCGATGTCGCCGGAAGGAAGCCAGCAAGGATTCTCATCGTCGTGCTTTTGCCGGCACCGTTGGGCCCAAGGAAGCCGAGGACTTCTCCCGGCGCCACCTGAAAGCTCAAGTCATCAACTGCGAGCAGTGGACCATAACGTTTGGTCAAATTCTGGCAGTTGATCATCGCTACTCCTGTTCTCTCGTTAGTCGCGGCCCATCGCCCGGTCGCGATTCTTCGGTCAATTGCCCAGCAGATTGCCGTCAGCATCCATGAGTTCGATGGGGCCGAGGTTGAGCGCGCGGATATCGGCTTCAATTAACGCCAGATCGCCGACGACCACCCAGGTCAGGCTGTCCGGCGCGAGGAGGTCCCGCGCGGCGGCATTAACCTCAGCAACGTCCACGGCTGCCACGAGATCCGCGTATCCGCGCCAGTAGTCCTCCGGCAGTCCGAAGCGCACGATCTCGGCGATGTCGTTCATGACCGCGCGTGCAGTCTCCCAGCGGCCTGGGAGTCTCAGCGTGTCCTGGCGCTTGCTCGTGTTAACCTCTTCTTCACTGATGGGGCGGCTGGTTCTGATCTCACGAAATTCACGGTCGAGTTCGAGCATCGACGCGGCCGTCTTGTCGGTCTGGACCGGCGCATAAGTAATGAACGGGCGCTGTCTCATCGTGTCGATGATGACGGAGCGGACACCGTAGGACCACGCCTTATCCTCGCGCAGATTCATATTGACGCGGGAGGTGAAACTGCCGCCGAAGCTAAAGTTCATGGACTGAATCGCGAGTTCACGCTCGTCGGACTTCGGGGTCATGATATGGCCGGCGATGATGAAGCTCTGCTCCGACCCGGGCCGGTCGATCAGGACGACTCTCGTTTGCTCCGGGAGCGTCACGGCCGGGATGGTCTTCTCCGGGATGTCGCTCGGCGCCCAGTCCTCGAACAATGCTTCCAGGTGTGGGGTTATTTCCGCCAGATTTGTATCGCCGACGACGATCATCGTCGCGTTATTCGGCCGGAACCAGGTCGAGTGAAAGTCGACCAAGTCAGCAGTCTCTAATGCGTTGATCGAGGCCTCGGTGCCTGATCCGGTCATCGGCAGAGAGTAAGCGTGGCCTTCACCGTAGATGAGTTGCGGGAATATTCGCAGCGCCATGCTGACGGGTGTCGTCTTCTCGCGCTGGATAGCGGCGATAGTTAATCTCTTCAGGCGATCGAGTCCGGACTGCGGGAACGCTGGGTTAAGAATCACATCACCGTAGATATCCATCGACGCTTCGAGATTTTCCGTCAACGCTGACAGGCTGACGAACGCGTAGTCCAGGTTGGCTCCGGTTCGCAGGTCCGCACCGAGCTCGGCGAGTTCCTCGCTGATCTCTAACGCATCGCGGCTGGTGGTGCCCTCTTCCAGCATGTCGATCGTCAGTCCCGCTGCGCCGGGTTTGGAGAATTGATCGGCGGCGTAGCCTGAGTCCACTTGCAGGCTCATATGAATGACCGGTACCGCATCGCGGGTCGCGACGATCACGCGAATGCCGTTAGACAGTTCACCGATCTGCAATTCCGGGAACTCGGCCTGCGGGAACGTTTCCGGGAACGGTAGTGACGAGCGGTCGGCTGCCTCCGCCGACGCCACGAGGTTACCTGCGAACGGATGTATCTCGAGCGTAAATGCAGGCTGGGACAGCCATACACGTGCCGCGTCGCGAAGATCGCCGGGCTCGGCGCTGTCCATAATCGCAAGCGAGTCCTGATACGCATCCGGCCGGCCACCGAATACGGCTCCCTCAACGAGGATGCTGGCTTTGCCACTGATGCGCTCCATTACCCGAATAAAACTCGCCCGCGTCTCTGTCACGACTCGCGATAGCTCCTTGCGGCTCGGTCCGTCTTCGAGAAATCGCGCGAGTTCCTCATCGAGCAATCTCTCGACTTCGGCCAGATCCTGACCCGGCTGGGCCGTCGCATAGACCAAGAAGCTACCGGCAATCTCGTCCGATAGCGCATAAACGCCGACGTCGGTCGCGATCTGCTCGTCATAGACGAGGCGCTGATAGAGACGTGAATTTCTACCGTCGCCGAGGATCGAGCCGGCGAGCGACAGCCACTCGGAGTCGAGACTTCCCCATTCAGGCGCGGACCAGGTCTTGTAGATGCGTGCCTGTGGAACGCGATCCTCCACGACCATACGGCGGTCGTGGAGGATCGTCGGGATCCAGGTCTCCAGCCGTGCCAGCGGTGGCCCGGGTGGGATATCGCCGAAGTAGAGCTCGGTTTTCTCTCTGGCCGTAGCGACATCGATGTCGCCGGCCAAGACCAGCGTGGCGTTGTTCGGACCGTAGTAGGTGGCAAACCACTCCTGGACGTCCTCCAGGCTGGCCGCGTTGAGATCTTCCATCGAACCGATCGTTGTCCACGAATACGGGTGCCCCGGGGGGAATACATTCGCGGTGATGTAGTCGAACGCTTTGCCGTACGGTTGATTTTCGCCCTGGCGTTTCTCGTTCTGGACGACGCCGCGTTGTTCATCGAGCCTTTCCTGAGTGATAACACCCAACAGGTGGCCCATACGGTCCGACTCCATCCACAGCGCGAGATCGAGCGCCGACGTGGGCACGGTCTGGTAGTAGTTCGTCCGGTCTGTATTGGTTGTGCCGTTCATGTTCGTCGCGCCCACTTCCTGGAACGGCCCGAAATACTCGTCGTCGTAATTCTCTGTGCCGTTGAACATCAGATGTTCGAATAAATGGGCGAAGCCAGTCTTGCCCGGGTTCTCATTCTTGGAGCCGACGTGGTACCAGAGGTTGGTCGCGATGATTGGCGCCTTGTGATCCTCATGCACGATGACGCGCAGACCATTCTCGAGCGTGAACTCCTCGAAAGGAATATTCAGATCGTCCTGCGCCACGAGCGCGGAGGCGAACATCAGTGTGCTGGGCTCGCCGCCATTGCCGCGGTTCAACACGACGGCGCTGGCATCGCCGGCCGGAGAAATGGCATCCTGTTGTTCACAGGCTGCCAGAGCGCAGAGGCTGAGCGGGAGAACCAGGTTGCGCAGAGAGTTCATGGACTCACTCAAGACGATCGAATGTAGGAGTATAGAGCAACGAGTCAGGCGCCTTCTACGAAAGGCGGCCAAGGGCTGGTGACGCTACGCACGCTCTATCCCGCGCTGGAACCCTACGATCAGGGCTATCTGCCGCTGGACGGCGAGCATGCTGTCTATTACGAACAGTGCGGTAACGAGGACGGCAAGCCAGCCGTGTTCGTACACGGTGGGCCTGGCGGCGGTGGCGATACAGGCGCGCGCCGGTTCTTCGATCCGCGGCGCTATCGAATCGTCGTCTTCGACCAACGCGGCGCAGGCCGCAGCCGCCCGGCGGCGTCGTTGACGGACAATACGACCGCGCATCTGATTGCCGATATGGAGCGCCTGCGAACGCTGTTGGGGATCAAGCAATGGCTCGTGTTTGGCGGATCTTGGGGCAGCACGCTCTCATTGGCGTACGCCGAGGCGCATCCAGACGTGGTCAGCGAGTTGGTCGTACGCGGGATATTTTTATTGCGCAAGCAGGAGCTCAACTGGTTCTATCAACACGGGGCCAGCGTGTTGTTCCCGGACCAGTGGGAGCGTTTCCTGGCGCCGATCCCCGTCGACGAACGGAGCGATCTCCTCGGAGCCTATCATCGGCGGCTGCTGGGCGATGATGAGGAGGCCAAGCTTGCCGCGGCGCATGCCTGGTCATATTGGGAAGGCGCGACGAGCCATTTGCTTCCGGACCCCGCACACACGCTGCCGTTCGAGCAACTCGATTTCGCCATTGCGTTAGCGCGAATCGAGACGCATTACTTTGTCAATGCGGGATTTTTTGCAAGCGAGGATCAACTGCTCGACGGTGTGGATCGTATTCGCCATATTCCCGCCGTAATCGTACAAGGTCGCTATGATGTCGTTTGTCCAATGGAAACGGCCTGGGAACTTGCCGGCCGCTGGCCGGAGGCGAATTTTCGGCTCGTCGACAATGCCGGCCACTCAGCCTATGAACCGGGCATCATAGATGAACTCATCAACGCGACGGACGGATTCCTGAAGTGAGTAAGACCTTAATCGTCAACGGCACGCTCGTAAACGAGGGGCGAATCTTCGAGTCCGATATCCTGATTAACGGTGACCGTATCGAGAGAATCG
Organism: Gammaproteobacteria bacterium; assembly: GCA_963581225.1. GTDB lineage: Bacteria > Pseudomonadota > Gammaproteobacteria > Steroidobacterales > Rariloculaceae > SMWC01. Next base: position 6,302 of record CAUZMW010000001.1, on the reverse strand, counting down.
ATACGGGCCTGTTGGCAAGCGCTGCGGATGAGGTGATCGATGCGCAGGGGCGCCATATCTTGCCGGGGTTGATCGACGATCAAGTGCATCTACGGGAACCAGGTCTGACGCATAAAGCGACCATTCCCAGCGAGTCTCGCGCCGCGATCTGCGGCGGCGTCACGAGTTTTCTGGAGATGCCTAACACGAGCCCGGCGACGACGGACCGCTCGGCGCTTGCGGAAAAGTACGCGCGGGCCGCCGGCCGCAGCTTCGCGAACTACGCCTTCTACCTCGGCGCGACGAACGACAATATCGAGGAGATCCGGCGCGTCACATCTGCAGACGCCTGCGGCATCAAGGTCTTTATGGGTGCCTCGACCGGCAACATGCTCGTGGACGACCACGATACCCTGGAGAGAATATTTTCGGACGCGTCGTTGCTGGTTGCGACGCATTGCGAGGACACGCCAACGATCCGCGCCAATGAAGAGCGCTTTCGGCAACGCTATGGCGAGGATGTGCCGATGAGCGCGCATCCCGAGATACGTTCAGCGGAGGCGTGCTTCAAGTCCTCATCGTTAGCGGTGGAACTCGCGCAACGCCACGATACCCGGCTGCATGTCCTGCACCTGACAACGGTGCGCGAGTTGGATTTATTTGCTCGCGGTCCGATCGAGTCCAAGCACATCACCGCAGAAGTCTGTGTCCACCACCTGTGGTTTGACGAGTCCAATTATGCGGATCAGGGTGCGCGTATTAAATGTAACCCGGCGATAAAGACGGCAGCGGACCGGCAAGGGCTGATTCGCGGCGTCCAGAACGATCTGATCGATGTGATCGCGACCGATCACGCGCCGCATACCCGAGAAGAAAAAGAGCAGGCTTATTTTCAGGCGCCGGCCGGCCTGCCCCTCGTCCAGCATTCACTCCAGATGTTGCTGCAGCAATACCACGATGGTGTTTTCAGTTTGGAACGGGTCGTCACGAAGGCCGCGCATAATCCCGCGCTATTGTTTGGTGTCGTCGAGCGGGGCTTTCTGCGTGAGAGCTACTATGCGGATCTCGTGATCGTCGATCTCGAGCAGCCGTACGACGTTACGCCAGAGAGTGTGCGCTATAAATGTGCTTGGTCGCCGCTCGAAGGACTAACGTTCAGTTCGAGTATTGTGGTGACGATCGTGAACGGCGAAATCGTCTTCCGCGACGGATTACTGCGTGATGAACCGCAGGGCCGGCGGCTGGAGTTCACGGCCGGATAGACTTCTGGTCGATAGTGGCTGGTAAAAAAAATGGGGGCCAGGGCCGGACATCCTTAACTCCGATACTACCCATAATTCCAATGCGCGCCGGGCGATAACCCCGGCCCCCAAAAGTGCCTCCCGGCGAGGCTTGGCCACACTGTCGGCGAGGGGGAGATTGCCGTGTGGCCGCCGTCAATCGGCTGTTAGCCGCGATTGCTGGCGAGTGAGCCCGCCAGCCTTAGCGGCGGTGTCACCGACTGCTTGAGATCGAACGCCAGATCCGCTTTGAACCGCAGCTCGACAGTCTTGACGAACTGGTTCATTTCGGCCCGAAAGCGCGCGTCATCTGCGCGGATACTCGCGGCTGCTTGATCACCGGTAACGGTGATCTCTTCCATCGCGGCCAGCGGTGCACTGATTACTCCGAGGGATACGATCGCCAGAGCGGTCCCGAGGCGTGCCAATGAGGTAATTTGTAGTAGTCTGTACAACATCGTCTTCGTCCTTAAGTTGCCGAGATTCCGAAAAAATAGCTCAAGATGGAATCACGTGATGCTTCATACAATGCATATGCCGTGCCAACTTGTTAAATTAATAAAAACAATGTGTTACGGAATAATTATGTCACGGATATCCGTTAAAATACGGAATACCGTTGAAAAATATCACGGATATCCGTAAATTCGTATTATGTCTTCCGAGAATCGTTACCAGCGGTTGTTCCGTAAGAGCCCGGCGCTGTCCGTGTCGCTCGATCAGGACGGCTTAATCCTGGATGCCAGCGACGCGTGGCTCACACGCTTTGGATACGGTAGGGACGAGTTGGCCGCTCTGCGTCCACAGGATCTCAGTAGCCCCGAGTCCGCTCGGCGCATCGTCGAGGACTACATGCCGCTGTTACGCCGCGTCGGTTGTCTAACCGATGTGCCGATCGACCTGGTGACCAAGGCCGGCGAGACCGTTGCCTGCCTTGCGAATGCCGTCGTCGAGTGGGAAGAGGATAGTGGCGACTACGTGCTCACCGTGGCCGTGTACACGGAGATCGGAGCGGAAGCGCGCATCGAGCAGCACTACCGCGATCTCTACAGAGACACGCCGGCTATGTTGCATACCGTGGATAGTGAAGGCCGGATCGTGTACGTCAGCGATCGCTGGTTGACGAAACTCGGCTATCGTCGTGAAGAGGTGATCGGCCGCAATATCGCCGACTTTATGGCAGCGGACTCCGTCGAGAATCCCGATCGACGCTCGCTCGAGAACATCATCGCTCAGGGCGAGCTCGATAACGCGCCTAGAAATTATTTAACCAGGGATGGTGAAGAGATCGAGGCACTGGTGTCAGCGCGGGCCGACCGCGACGAGAACGGTGAGGTCACTTACCTTTATGTGGCGCTAAAAGACGTCACCGACAGAAACCGTGCCGAAAGACAGCTACGGGCGGCGTTCGAGGAGAACGCGCGCTTGCGAGAGGAATTGGAGCGAGAGCGCGATTATCTTCGGGAGGAAGTTCAGGTGTCGATGAACTTCGGCCGTATTATCGGTGAGAGTCAGGCATTGAAGAAAATGCTGACACACCTGGAGGCCGTCGCGCAGACTTCGGCCAGCGTCTTGATTCAGGGTGAATCCGGCGTCGGCAAGGAGCTCGTGGCCCATGTCATCCACTCCCGTAGTTCGCGTTCCAATGGCCCGTTGGTCAAGGTGAACTGTGCTTCGATTCCGCGCGAGCTATTCGAAAGTGAGTTCTTCGGTCACGTAAAGGGCGCGTTTACCGGAGCGCACCGTGACCGTGACGGCCGCTTTCAACTCGCCGACGGTGGCACGATATTTCTCGACGAGATCGGCGAGATCCCGCTGCATCTGCAGGGCAAATTGTTGCGGGTGCTGCAGGAGAGTGAGTACGAGCGCGTCGGCGATGACACGACGCTCTCCGTGGACGTTAGAGTCATCGCAGCGACGAATCGAGATCTGGAGAAGGTCGTCGAAGAGGGCGGCTTTAGAGAGGATCTCTATTATCGGCTCAGCGTGTTTCCTATCGACGTACCGCCGTTGCGCGAGCGTGGCGAGGACATTATTCAGCTCGCCAGCCATTTCCTGGAGAAGGCCTGTCTGGACTTCGGCCATCGGCCGTTGGCCTTGTCACGTCAACAGTTCAGCTTGCTCAACAACTACGACTGGCCGGGCAACATACGTGAGCTCAAAAATGTCATCGAGCGCGCCGTGATCCTATCGCAGGGGAAAGTTCTCAGACTCGACCTCGCGATGGCGGATATCTTGAGGCCTTCGCGCCAGCGCAGTAACAAGCCCGATCGTGCCGGCGTCGGGATAATGACCGAGACAGAACTCATCGCGTTGCAACGAGAGAACATGCTCGCCGCGTTGAGCCTCAGTGACGGCCGCGTCTCGGGGGCCGAAGGCGCCGCGAAGCTGCTCGGGCTCAAGCCCTCCACTTTCACGGATCGAATGAAGAAGTTCGGTATCGGTAGAAAGCGGGACGACCGATCGCTGACGATTTAATCCGCCAGATCGTCCAACGTCGGTGATTACATAACTTGATCGAGGCCGAGTGGTTGCACTTGGTTCCCATAATTTGGTATATATTTACTGAATAGAGCGTTGTTTGCTGAAGTGAACGGCAATAAGATGCCCCGCGAAAGCGGATTGGATTGCCGCGACTAATAATATCGAAAAATAAAGGCTCCTATATGCCCTATCTGGCTGAGCGGTTTGAGGCCGCAGTGTCTGCCCTCGTTGCAGAGGGCTCGGTTAAAGATCGTCTCTCTGCCGCCTACTTAGAACACCTCGATGACCTCGAGACGAGTGAGCTACCGCAAGGGCTGCGAACGAAATTCGACGATCTCCACACGGCCCTGCACGCGGTGCGGCCAAGCGGCCGAGAGCCCTGTATCAAGGCCACGATTCGCAAGATGTCACGGCTGCAGGCCGGCAACCACGCCAGGACCATCGTCTCTATCTATGCCGAACTGGTCTGCCGCGGCGAACGTGCGGAGCCGTTGAAGGCCGTCAGCGGCAAGCGCAAGAAAACACCGCGGTTCGTTTCTCAAGGCGCTTAGCCGGACTGTCCCCGACCCTCGGACTTGGGCACAATAGCCGCCCATGCGTCGGTCGATCTTCCTTCTTCTGAGTTGCGCTGGAATCGGCGCCGGTGTCGCGGACGAGCTGCCCGACACGCTGCAACGAATTCTGAGTGGTCACGGGGTTCCTGCTGACGGTCTGAGTGTGCTGGTGCAGGCGGTTGATGCCGATGCGCCCGTGTTAAGCCACTACCCGCAGACACCGCGAAATCCTGCGTCGACAATCAAGCTTCTGACCACATGGGTCGCCCTCGACGAACTCGGGCCGACCTACACCTGGCCGACCGAGGTGTATTTTCTCGGCAGCTGGGACGGGCGGCGTCTCGATGGCGATCTCGGCATTAAAGGTTACGGGGATCCCTATCTCGTGACCGAAGAACTCTGGAAGCTCCTCAGGTCACTAAGACGCATCGGTCTTGAAGAGATCACCGGCGATCTCGTCATCGACGCTAGTTACTTCGACGGCAACGGCGGCGATCCGGGAGCATTCGACGGCCAGCCGTTTCGGACCTATAACGTCTTACCGGATGCGCTGCTGGTCAACTTCAAGGCCGTGCGGTTTCAGTTTCTAGAGGATTCCGTTAGTCGAGGGGTACGCATCAGCGCCGACCCATGGCCGAGTAACCTCACGATTCGTAACGACCTCGAGCTGGTGGACGGGCCTTGCCGAGGCTATCAGGCCGGTATCAGTTTCGATCTGCGAGACGCTGCGACCGGTAGGACAGTGGTTTTCTCCGGTCAGTTCCCCGCGTCGTGCAGCCCTTATTCGTTAACCCGCAGCGTGCTACAGCACGACAGCTATGCGTACGGTCTGTTCGAGACGCTGTGGCGGCAACTCGGCGGGCGGATCGACGGCGGCGTGCGGCGTGACGTAATCCCCGTCGCTGCGGAGCCCGCGCTAACGTGGCGGTCGCGGCCGCTGGCAGAGACGATTCGCAGCATTAATAAGTTCAGTAACAACGTCATGACCCGGCAGCTGTTGTACACGCTATCCGCGGAGGCCGCCGGCGCTCCAGGGACCGAAGCCGGCGGAATCGAGGCCATCGAGACCTATCTGCGCGAGCAGGGTCTAGATCCGGAGTCGCTGCATCTCGACAACGGCGCGGGCTTGTCGCGCCAGACTCGCGTCTCGGCGAAATTGCTCGCCGATGTTCTGCTGCTGGTGGCCAGAAGCCCTCACGGCCCGGAGTTCCTGGCTTCTCTGTCGCTGGGCGGGCTGGACGGCACGACGCGTGGGCGGTTTCGTCGCGGCAATGTGGCAGGCAACATGCACGTCAAGACCGGGCACCTGGATCATGTGTCGGCGCTTGCGGGTTACGTGCATACGCCGAGTGCCGAGACCTATGTGGTTGTCGCGATGCTCAACGCGCCTGACGTCCATCGTGGCCCAGGCGAGGAGTTCCAGGACGCGCTGGTTCGCTGGGTTCATGCTTTACCCTGAGTCGATCGGAGCGTGCCGTTCCTGTGTTGCAGCCATGGACGGAAAACCTTTCTATAATCGTTCCCTACCAGGCTGGTCATTCCGGTTCGTAGTGAGGCATAGCGTGACAAGGGTAGTTCTAGCGTTTCTACTGGCGTTCGGTCCGACGCTGACACTGGCGGATACCGCCTACGTTAACGATATCCTGCGCTTAGGTCTGCACGAGGCGGAGGACACGAGCGACCAACCTTTCCGGACCCTGCTCAGCGGCGCTGAGCTTGAGGTCTTGCAGCGCGTACCGAATTTCGCCTTGGTACAAACGGCGGACGGGCAGCAGGGGTGGGTAAAATCTGCCTATCTCGTCGCGACCAAACCTACCCAGCTACGCGTTTCAGAGGTGGAAGACGCTCTTGAAATCATGCGTGACGAACTTACCCTCGCTCAACTTGCACAGGCGGCAGCCGAATCTCAGACGGCGCAGTTAGGGCGGAATATTCGGGCGCGGGAAGAGTCTTCCGATGCGGTACTCGATACGCTGGAACGTCTCAAGCGCGATACGAAATCCTA